>NZ_JAMYTP010000021.1:0-108297 GCF_040322515.1 Mesorhizobium sp. M0136 | reverse complement strand
AAAGCTCATCATCCTCGCAAACGCTCTCCTCAAGGCGCAGCGAAAATGGGCCCCTCAAACCCCTTGATCAAAACGGATACTTTAGCCGAGGCCGGGCGACGTTGCCGTCATCTACGCCGTTGAACCTTGATCGGCAAACAAAACCCGCCTCGGCAAGCCGGGCGGGTCGTCGGTACGAATCAGCACCATACCGAAATTAGTAGCATAGCTGCCGGCACAAAGCAAGAACAAAATGTGGCGTTGCCGATGAAGCTGCCGAGCTCAACTTGCGAGAGGTGCGATCGCTGCCGGCGCGACCGTGCGGCCGAGGCCGCCATGCAGATCGAGGCATCGTTCGAACCATTGAGCCACGACATCGCTGTCGTCGAGCAGCCGGTAGGGCGTGGCGATACGCGCCCATTGCAGCGCGCCGAAAACGATGTAATCGGCAAATAGCGGCGACGGGCCGCCAATGAAGGGCTGATAGCCGAGCATCGAGCGGAGCGGCTCCAGCGAGGCGCGGAAGCCGGCGAGCCCGGCGTCGCGGGTGGCGTAAACCGCCTCCAAGCGCTTGCCGAAGCGCTGTTCGCGGTTCTGCCGGAAATAGGCGGCATTCGCCTCGTCCTGCATGGCATGCAGGTCCAGTAGCGCCGCGGTGGTGACGTAGGGATGGATGGTCAGCTGCGACCAGCGTTCGATGAAGCGCGCCGTCGCCTTACCGCCGTCGCCGGAAAACAATGTCGGCCGCTCGGGATAGGTCTCCTCGAGATAGAGCGCGATGGCGAAGGAATCGGCGACCACCATCTCGCCGTCGCGGATCACCGGAACGAGCTTCGAGACACCGCCTTCCACCTTCGGCACTTCGAGGAAACGGGTCGGCACGCTGGCGATGTCGAGCCCTTTGTGGGCCAGCGCCATCGCCGCCTTCCAGCAATGTGGGCTGAATGGGCGGGCGGCGTCGCGTCCGACAAGGTCGTAGAGCAGAATGGTCATTGGCGGCAGCGTCCTTGCAGTCTAACTATGGCGGAAACAGACCCGCGCAAAACAGGGTCTCGCGGGTCGAGAGAAGAATGAAACAGCATTTCAGGATGTTTGCGGCCTACAATCAATGGGCCAACGGCCGCATCTACGATGCCGCCGCCGATCTCGACGAGGAAGAGTTCGACCGCAATGTCGGCGTCTTCTTCGGTTCGATGATGGGAACGCTCAACCACCTCCTGGCAGCCGACCGTATCTGGATGAAACGCTTCACCGGCGAGGGCGACGCGCCGGCAAGGCTCGACACGATCTTGCACCGCGCCTTGCCAGGCTTGCGGCTGGCGCGCGAGGCCGAGGACAAACGGATCATCGACTGGGTCGACGGCCTGAGCGACAAGGCGCTGTCGGGCCGCTTCTCCTACATGACCGTCTCGGATATGCGCACCGTCTCACAGCGGCTGGCGCCGGCCCTCGACCACTTCTTCAACCACCAGACCCACCACCGCGGCCAGGCGCATGCGATCCTGACAATTCTGGGCAAGCCAAGCCTCGGACTGGACCTGACGATGTTCCAGCGCAGCGAGGGCAGGGCTTTCGCCTGAACCTGGGGCGGCTGGTGAAGCGGACGGTGGATAGAGGACGATCTGCCGAGATTGCAAAACGCGCCAAAACATTTTATGGAGCGGACGGTCGTGAGGGCGGCCGCTTCAGCAGCATTCAGCAGCAACAGCGAGAATTGGCACGCATGCCCAATGAACCCTTGCGCCTTGTGGCGTTCTTCGCCGTGGTCTTGGCGCTTCTCAACTCCGGCTATTATTTCCACCAGGGCGACATCGTCGCGACCATCTATTTCATGATTGGCGCCATTCTTGTGACCGCGGTGACGCGGATGAGCATCAGAAGGCAGCTGATTTAGGACCGATCTTCTTATCTGGCCGCCATCTCGACGGCTGGTTCGCTTCGACTGCGATCGAATTGAAAGCAAAGTCTTAGGACTTCGTTTGTGCTGTTGCTTCAAGGTAGCCGGCTGAAGCAGGAGCAAAAGCATGCAGATCGATTTGTCCCCGACGAGCTGGGGCAGGGTCGTGGCGGTTACCGTCGCGGGCACGGCGGTCTGCATTGCAGCCGCATTCCTCGTCGATTCCTTCAATTTCCCATATTTGTCGCCGGAAGCGCTGTGGCGGGCGCAGCTGACCGACCTGCTGCTGCCGCTTATTTTGGCCAGCTCGTTCTTCTTTTTCCTGATGTGGAAAATGCGCCAGCTGGCGATCGCGCAGAAGGCACTGGCCGTCGTCGCGGCGACCGACAGCCTGACGGCGGTGTTCAACCGGGGTGCGTTTTCCATGCTCGTCGAGGCCTATCTCGAACAGGCCCGCAGCCATTCTGTCGTTAATGCCGGCGCCTTGCTGATCGTCGATGCCGATCATTTCAAATCCGTCAACGACCGCCTCGGCCACGACTGCGGAGACCAGGCGCTCAAGCTGATCGCCAAGACAATCCAGGGCCAGCTACGCGGCGCCGATATCGTCGGCCGGATCGGCGGCGAGGAATTTGCGGTTTTCCTTCCCGGCGCAGATCCTTCGCAGTCCTGGCTGGTGGCGGAGACAATTCGCCGACGCGTCCGTGAGGCGGAGTTCTCGCCTGACGGCCGGCCCTGTCCTCTCTCGGTCAGCATCGGCGGCGTCGCCTTCAGCGGGCCGACCACCTACGCCGAGATGTTCGTGGTGGCGGACAAGCACCTTTACAAGGCCAAATCGAACGGCCGCGATCAGGTCAGTTTCGAACCCGCAGCAGCGGGCGACCCGCCGGGCAGCGGCCCGATGACGGTCCATTGATGGTCGTTTCGGTCAGGCGGCGTAGCCGCCGAGGCCCCGGGCGACCGGCTTGACCGAGACCGCCGGCTGGGCGGCCGGCCAGAGGATGCCTGCCGTCACGGCGAAGGTGATCAGGGCGTCGCGTGCCGCTTCGGCCGAGATATCGCCGGCACGTGCCGCCTCGCAGGCCTTTACCGCGGCGCCATAGCTCAACCGCCGGCGCGAAGGTGGGAACTCGGTCAGGAATTCGTGCATCTCGGAGAACGAAGCGATCGTACGCTTGTAGCCGGCGCCAACGGTTAGGGCAACCGGAGTGGAAAACGTCCTGTCGTGCATTCTGGCCTCTCGAATGGGCGGAGGTCACGGCGGACGCCGTTCTCCGGTCTGGGGGTCGGGCAGAAACGCGGGTCACGGCGCGAGGTTCCATGTTGCCGGGATTGTTTTTTCGCTGGCTCCGGGAGCGGTCGCCGGGAGAGCAGCGCCAGCGGTGAGGCGGATGCCTATTTCCACATGCCACGCATGCGGGCGCCGAGGTCGACGCGCACCTGCGGCTGGCGGCGCGGATCGTCCGGGGCCTGGACGCTGGCCCAAGCCACCTGTTCGAAGGCGCCTAGGATCGAGCGCGGGATGAAGCGCGTGCGCGAGGCATAGACATGGCGGTCGCCGCGCGCCGCCTGGCCGTGGACGAAAAAGCGATGCGGCATGACCAGGTGCAGGCTGTCCTTGGCCCGCGTCATCGCCACGTAGAGCAGCCGCCGCTCCTCGTCGACGTCCTCCTTGCTGCCGACGCCGAGATCGATCGGGATGCAGCCGTCGACGGTATTGAGCACGAAGACATTTTTCCACTCCTGGCCCTTGGCCGAATGGATCGTCGACAGGATCAGATAATCCTCGTCGCGGTGCGGCGGGCCAGCCTCGTCGCTGGTCGCGTCAGGCGGATCGAGTGTCAGCTCGGTAAGGAAACGCTCGCGCGACGCATAGCCGGAAGCGATCTGCTCGAGCTGCAGGAGATCGGCCCGGCGCGTCGTTGCGTCCTCGTGGATGCGTTCCAGATGCGGTTCGTACCAGAGCCTGACCTGCTCGAGGTCGGCCGGCCATTTTTGCGCGCCCGCGCGCAGGCCGCAATAGAGCGTGACAAAGCCCGGCCAGTCGTCGGCGGCACGCTGCGGCGGCCGATAGCGGGCAAGCCCCATTGTCTCGTCGAGCGACGTCGCCATGGTCTCGACGATCGCATTGGCGGCCGAAGGGCCGATGCCCGGCAGAAGCTGCAGCACGCGAAAGCCGGCGACGCGGTCGCGCGGGTTTTCGGCAAAGCGCAGCACGGCCAGCAAGTCCTTGACGTGAGCTGCATCGAGAAATTTCAGCCCGCCGAACTTGACGAAGGGGATGTTGCGGCGCGTCAGCTCGATCTCCAGCGGGCCGCTATGGTGCGAGGCTCGAAACAGCACCGCCTGGGCTTTGAGAACGGTGCCGGCCTCGCGCTCGGTGAGTATCGCCTGGCAGACATAGCTCGCCTGCTCGGTCTCGTCGCGCACGCTCACCAGCTTCGGCTTTTCCGCCGATTTGCGCTCGGTCCAGAGATTTTTGGTGAAACGTTCCGACGCTTCGCCGATTACCGCATTCGCGGCCGCCAGGATCGTCTCGGTCGAGCGGTAGTTGCGCTCCAGCATGACGACTTCCGCCGGCTGTGCGAACTGCTTGGGAAAATCCAGGATATTGCGCACTTCCGCGGCGCGGAACGAATAGATCGACTGCGCGTCGTCGCCGACCACCGTCAGCCCCGATCCGTCGGGCTTGAGCGCCGTCAGGATCGATGCCTGCAGCCGGTTGGTGTCCTGGTATTCATCGACCAGCACATGATCGAAACGCGCACCCAGATGCGCGGCGATTTCCGGCTCGCCGGCCATCAGCGCCCAGTAGAGCAGCAGGTCGTCGTAATCGAGCACATTCTGCGCTTGTTTGGCCTCGACATATCTGGCGAATAATTGCTTCAGCTGTTCGGCCCAACCGGCGCACCACGGGAACACCGAACCCAGCACCTCGGCGAGCGGCGCCTGTGCGTTGACGGCGCGCGAATAGATCGCAAGGCAGGTGCCCTTGGTCGGGAAGCGGGCTTCGGTCTTCGAAAAACCCAACTCGTGGCGGGCGAGGTTCATCAGGTCGGCGGAATCCTCGCGGTCGTGGATGGTGAAGGCCGGATCCAGACCGATCTCCAGCGCGTAATCGCGCAGCAGCCTGGCGCCGATGCCGTGGAACGTGCCGGCCCAGCTCAGCGCATCGGTAATCACCGAGGCATCGCGCCCCAGCACCTCGCCGGCGATGCGCTCGACCCGCTTGGCCATTTCCGCTGCGGCACGGCGCGAAAATGTCATCAAGAGGATGCGGCGGGGGTCGGCACCCCTGACGATCAGATGCGCGACCCGGTGCGCCAGCGTGTTGGTCTTGCCGGAGCCGGCGCCGGCAATCACCAGCAACGGCCCGGCAATCTTGCCGTCGCCATGTTCGACGGCAAGCCGCTGCTCGGCGTTGAGCTTCTCCAGATAGGCCGGCTGGAAGGACGAATCACGGGCGGCGAGGTTCATCGCCCATCAAGCATCGTTTCTGCTTTGTTCGCAACGGTTTGCGGAGCCGGAACAGGGCCCGTGAACGAAGCCTTGTGGACAGGCCTGTCGACTAACGCTCGGGCTCGACGCCCATGCTTGCCGATTGCCGCCGCAGCGCCTCGCGATCGTCCTGTGGCGGCGGCAACAGCAGCGGATCGAAATCGTCGGGCACCTCGTCGATCACTTTCCTGGCGACGCGATAGGCAACATAGACGATTGCCCCGGCGATGAGCAGACGGATCATGCCTTCCTCCATTGATTGTGCAGCAACTGGAGACGCGGCATTTTGTTCCCCGGCTCCTCGGCGAATGCGGGAACGACACCGGCCGCGCAACCAAATCGCCGACGCCTCGTTGTCGGGCAAGAGGAGATTGCGATGAAAAAGCGCTCAATCCTGCTGCTTATGGCAGCTCTGACTGTTGCGGGTTGCGACAACAACATCCAGCCGACCAAGGCCCCTGGCGATACCGTCGAGCAGAACCCGCAGGTCGACAAGAATCCGGTGCCGAAATCGACGACCGGCGGCGATCAGCCCGGCACGCCGCCGAAACAATGACCGCCTCAAATGGAGTCGGCTCCGGTCAAGGAAGGTGGCCGGCGCCGCTTGGGAGGAAGCTGATGGCGCCGGCCAGGCGGAGATCAGGCCCGCCGCACATCCAAGGATAGCTGAGTCTTTCCGCAGCGTCATGGGCGATAGCGTACAGATGGCACGCCCCTGTGGACAAACCTGCCGGCCACAGCAGCGTTTGTTCATCACATAGTTCGTTCTTCCCATGGAACAAAGCGGGCTGCTGCGTGTTTGGATGTCGATCGGACGCTCCCAAGGCCGCCGTTCACGAAAGGGCCCGCTCTCCTTGTCCCCCCTCAGGATAGCGGGTTCTTTTTTGCGTTTTGCGGGACGTTGCGGCGCGCGGGGTCGACGTCACCTGCTTGCCGGTTTTCGCGCCTTATGCGGCGAACCAGGGCTCAAGGCCTTGCGAAGCATGGTTGTCCCGTGCAAAAGCCCGGCCATGCTGATCATCAACGACCTTTCGCTCCGCATGGCCGGACGCCTGCTTCTCGACCATGCCTCACTGACCTTGCCGGCCGGCAGCAAGGCTGGCCTTGTCGGCCGCAACGGCACCGGCAAGACGACCCTGTTCAAGGCGATCACCGGCGACGTCGCCTCCGAGACCGGCTCGGTCAGCCTGCCCAAAAACACGCGCATCGGCCAGGTCGCGCAGGAAGCGCCGGGCACCGAGGAGCCGCTGATCGAGATCGTGCTCAAGGCCGACCTCGAACGGAGTGCCCTGCTCGAAGAGGAAAAGACGGCGACCGACCCGCACCGCATCGCCGACATCCACATGCGGCTGGCCGATATCGATGCGCACTCGGCCGAGTCACGCGCGGCCACCATTCTCGCCGGCCTCGGCTTCGACGATGCCGCGCAGCGGCGCCCGGCCTCGTCCTTCTCCGGCGGCTGGCGCATGCGCGTCGCGCTGGCCGCGGTGCTGTTTGCCGAGCCCGATCTGCTGCTGCTCGACGAGCCGACCAATTATCTCGACCTCGAAGGCACGCTCTGGCTGGAAAACTATGTGTCGAAATACCCGCATACTGTGCTGCTGATTTCGCACGATCGCGACCTGCTCAACCGCGCCGTCAATTCGATCGTCCATCTCGACCAGAAGAAGCTGACCTTCTGGCGCGGCGGCTACGACCAGTTCGAGCGCCAATACACCGAGCAGCGCGAATTGCAGGAGAAGGGCCGCGTCAAGCAGGAAGCCGCGCGCAAGCACATGGAATCCTTCGTCGAGCGCTTCCGCGCCAAGGCGTCGAAGGCGAGGCAGGCGCAGTCGCGCATCAAGGCGCTGGAGAAGATGAAGCCAATCGCCGCGATCGTGAACGACACGGTGCGGCCGTTCTCCTTTCCGGAGCCGGTGAAGACGGTGGCTTCGCCGATCATTGCGCTCCACAACGTCAACGTCGGTTACACCGAGGGCGAGCCGATCCTGAAGAAGATGACGCTGCGCATCGATGCCGACGATCGCATCGCGCTGCTCGGCGCGAACGGCAACGGCAAGTCGACATTCGCCAAGCTTTTGGCCGGCCGGCTGAAGCCGGAGACCGGCAGCATGACGGTGGCGCCCGGGCTTAAGGTGGCAATCTTCGCCCAGCACCAGCTCGACGATCTCAGGCCCGACGAAAACGCCTATGAGCATGTCCGCCGGTTGATGCCGGATGCGCCGGAATCCACGGTGCGCGGCCGTGTCGCCCAGTTCGGCCTGACCACCGAAAAGATGAACACCGCCGCCAAGGATATGTCCGGCGGCGAAAAGGCGCGGCTCCTGATGGGCCTGTCGGCCTTCGAGGGGCCGAACCTTTTCATCCTCGACGAGCCCACCAACCATCTCGACATCGACAGCCGTGAATCACTGATCCATGCGCTGAACGATTTTCCCGGCGCCGTCATACTGATCTCGCATGACCGCCATCTGCTCGAAGCGACCGCCGACCGGCTGTGGCTGGTCAAGGACGGCGCGGTCAATCCATATGACGGCGATCTCGAGGATTACAAGACGCTGGTCACCGGCGTCTCCGGCGACCGCCGCGGCAAGCGCGAGGCGGACAAAGCGTCGAAGGCCGACCGCCGCCGCGATGCAGCCGCGCGCCGCGCCGCCTTCGAGCCGCTGGCCAAGGAAATCCGCGCCACCGAAGCGCTGATGGACCGCCTCCGCAAGCGCATCGACCTGATCGAGGATGAACTCGCCAACCCGGCCGTCTACGAAAAGGATCCCTCGACCGCGACAAGGCTGGCCAAGGAGCGCTCACAACTCGCGCAACAGCTGGCCGGCCATGAGGAAAAATGGCTGTCGATGTCGGCGGAGTACGAGGAAGGCACTGCGGAGTAGGAGAATGTCGGCAAAACTATGGATCGAAGCTGCCAAGGTTTTGGCCGTCAATTCCGAAGCTGTCGTAAAATGCCCTGAGTGTGGAGACGGCAATCTGCTGGTCATCGACGCCGGAGCCGGATCATCGCATGTCGAGCGCCACATACATTGTCCGAAATGCGGCGCCTACAACGCCTTGCTCAAGCGCATTGATGGCGTGTAACTGGCCCTACACGCCACTATCACAACCGGCTAGTTTGCGCCCATGAATCAGCACGCCAAGCTCAAAATCGGCCACTCGGCCTGTCCGCATGATTGCCCGTCGACCTGCGCGCTCGAGGTCGAGCTGCTCGACGCCAGGCGCATCGGCCGCGTCCATGGCGCTAAGGCCAACAGCTATACGGCCGGCGTCATCTGCGCCAAGGTCGCCCGTTACGCCGATCGCGTCCATCATCCCGACCGCCTGCTGAAGCCGCTGGTGCGGGCCGGCGCCAAGGGCGACGGCGCCTGGAAGGACGCGAGCTGGGAGGCAGCGCTCGACCTTGTCGCTGAGAAGTTCATTGCCGCCGAGGCGAAGTACGGCTCGGAGACGGTCTGGCCGTACTACTATGCCGGCACGATGGGGCTGGTGCAGCGCGACGGCATCGAACGGCTGCGCCATGCGAAAAAATATTCCGGCTTCTTCGGTTCGATCTGCACCAATCTGGCCTGGACCGGCTGGATGATGGGCGCCGGCGCGCTGCGCGGCCCCGACCCGCGCGAGATGGGCAAATCCGACTGCGTGGTGATCTGGGGCACCAACGCCGTGGTCACGCAGGTCAACGTCATGACCCACGCCATCAAGGCGCGCAAGGAACGCGCAGCCAAGATCGTCGTCATCGACGTCTACGAAAACGCAACGATGAAGCAGGCCGATCTCGGCCTGGTGCTGAAGCCCGGCACCGACGGCGCGCTGGCCTGCGCGGTGATGCACGTGCTGTTTCGTGACGGCATGGCCGACCGCGCCTATCTGGAAAAATACACCGACGATCCGCACGGTCTGGAAGCGCATCTTCAGACAAGGACGCCACAATGGGCCGCTGACATCACCGGGCTTTCGGTCGTCGAGATCGAAGCCTTCGCCCGTCTCGTCGGCACGACGAAGAAGACCTATTTCCGCCTCGGCTACGGTTTTTCGCGGCAGCGCAACGGTTCGGTCAACATGCATGCCGCGGCCTCGATCGCCGCGGTCACCGGCTGCTGGCAGTATGAGGGAGGCGGCGCCTTCCATTCCAATTCCGGTATCTTCAAGCTCAACCAGGAGCTGCTGGAAGGCACCAAGATGCGCGATCCCTCGATCCGCCATCTCGACCATTCGCGCATCGGCCCGGTGCTGACCGGCGCCAAGGATGCGCTCTATGGCGGTCCGCCGGTGACGGCGCTGCTGATCCAGAACACCAATCCGGTGAATGTCGCGCCCGAGCAGCGGCTGGTGAAGCAGGGCTTCCTGCGCGACGATCTGTTTTCCTGCGTGCACGAGCAGTTCATGACCGACACGGCAAAGCTCGCCGATGTGGTGCTGCCGGCGACGATGTTTCTCGAGCATGACGACGTCTACAAGGGTGGCGGCAACCAGCACATCACGCTCGGGCCGAAGCTGATCGACCCGCCGGAAGGTCCGCACACCAACCATTTCGTCATCGAGGAGCTCGGCAAAAGGCTCGGTGTCGCCGATCGCCCGGGCTTCGGCATGACCGAGCAGCAGCATATCGATATCATTCTGGGCAAGCGCGGGCTGGGCAGCTTTTCGAGCCTCAAGGACGAAAAATGGATCGACCTGCAGCCGGATTTCGCGGCCGCGCATTTCCTGGACGGCTTCGGCCATGCCGACAAGAAATTCCATTTTCGCGCCGACTGGACGGGGCAGGCGGCGCCCAACCGGCCGCCGAAAAGTATGGGCCTGTTCGGGCCTGTGGAGCAGTTGCCGGAATTTCCCGATCATGTCGACCTGATCGAGGTCGCCGACGAGGCGCATCCGTTCCGGCTGACGACCTCGCCGGCGCGCAATTTCCTCAATTCGACCTTTGCCGAAACGCCGGTGTCGCAGGCAAAAGAGCGCCGGCCGGAGTTGCTCCTGCATCCCGATGATGCGGCGGCACTCGGCCTCGCCGACGGCGGACGTGTCGAAGTCGGCAACCAGCGTGGCGAAGTGGTGCTGCACGCAAAACTGTTCGACGGGATCAAGCGCGGCGTGGTCGTTGCCGAAGGTATCTGGCCGAACAGCGCCCATGAGCGCGGCGAGGGCATCAACGTGCTGACCGGCGCCGATGCGCCGGCGCCCTATGGCGGCGCCGCCTTCCACGACAACAAGGTCTGGCTGCGCCCCGCGGATTGAGCGTCGGAACGATATCTCCATCCGGCCGTTTTCGCGTGGCGGGTGGAGGCATTGTCATGGCAGAAGTGTTGCGGGCGCCGGATCCCATCGGAAGGACATTGTCGTCCGGCGAACTCGTAACCACGATGTCCCACTTTCATCGCGCCGAGATTGCGCGCATGGCTGGGTGGCGCGACCGCCTGGACCGGACGAGCAACTGGGCGATAACCGTTGTCGCGGCGATGCTCTCCGTTTCGCTTTCGACGGCCAGCGCTCACCATGGCGTGCTGCTGTTTGCCATGCTGCTTGTCCTGCTGCTGCTGTGGATAGAGGCCCGCCGATATCGCTTTTTCGACTTCTATCGGGCTCGCGTGCGCCAGTTCGAACGGCACTATTTCGCGCAGATATTCTCGCCGCAGCCGGACTTCGCGTCCGATTGGCTGTTGATCGTCGGCGAGAGCCTGCGCGCGCCGAAATTCCTGATTTCGCAACGCGTGGCTTTGGCGCGCCGCCTGCGTCGCAATTACATCTACATGCTGCTGATTCTGCTGCTGGCCTGGATCCTCAAACTGTCGACCCCCAGTCTTCTGACCGAAGGCGTCCCCATCGGCTTCGTCGGGTCGATGCGTGAGGCCGTCGCCAGTGCTGCGCTGGGTCCAGTTCCTGGTGGCGCCATCGTCGTGCTGGTCGCCGTCCTCTATGCAGGCCTGCTGGTGACAGCCTTTCTGACAGAGAGCGACGACGGCGAACTCTCCTTCGGTGACGTTCACGTCTAGCAACGCAACGCCCTGTCGCGCGTTGTTGGACACGTGCATTTGGGCGATGGGGGTTTCATGGCTTGGCAGGCTCCGACACGTTCCAGCCTGGCGCTGCTGGTTTGCGCTTTCGTCCCCGCAGGCGCGGCCGGGGCAGCGGAGACGCTTGTTGCCGGGACCAAGGCCTCCGGCATGGGTGGCTCGGGCGAAGGCGCTTTCGTCGCCGAGATCGTGCTTCTGCTGCTTGTCGGGCGCGGCCTGGGCGAAGTGTTGCAGCGCTATGGCCAGCCGGCAATCATGGGCCAACTCATCGGCGGCATCCTGCTCGGTCCTTCGCTGTTCGGCTGGCTATGGCCGTCGGCCCAGCACCTGATCTTTCCCACCGATCCCGCGCAAAAGGGCATGATCGACGCCGTCTCGCAGCTCGGCATCCTGATGCTGCTTTTGCTGACCGGCATGGAGACGGACCTGCGGCTGGTACGCCGGGTTGGCGCGGCCTGTTTTTCCATTTCGGCTACCGGCGTCGTGGTGCCCTTCATCTGCGGTTTCGCGCTGGCGCAGTTCCTGCCGGACGCATTGCTGCCCAACCCGACGCAACGCACCGTTGCCGGGCTGTTCCTGGGCACCGCGCTGTCGATCTCGTCAGTCAAGATCGTCGCCATGGTGGTGCGCGAGATGAACTTCATGCGTCGCAACCTCGGACAGGTGATTATTTCCTCGGCGATCATCGAGGACACGATCGGCTGGCTGGTCATCGCCGTAACCTTCGGCATCGCCACCAATGGCAGGCTGCAGCTCGTACCGCTGGTGACCACCATCGCCGCCGTGGCACTTTTCATGGTGTTCTCCTTCACCATTGGCCGCCGTCTTGTCTTCACCTTGATCCGTTGGACCAACGATCAATTCCGCAGTG
The DNA here is from genome assembly GCF_040322515.1 of Mesorhizobium sp. M0136. Taxonomy (NCBI): domain Bacteria; kingdom Pseudomonadati; phylum Pseudomonadota; class Alphaproteobacteria; order Hyphomicrobiales; family Phyllobacteriaceae; genus Mesorhizobium; species Mesorhizobium sp. M0136. The sequence goes on along the minus strand of NZ_JAMYTP010000021.1, from coordinate 96,035 downwards.
AGTTTGCGGTGATCACCACGATCCTTATCATCATGGGCGTCATGGCGCTGATCACCAACATGATAGGCGTCCATACGGTGCTGGGGGCGTTCGTCGCCGGCATCCTTGTCGGGGAATCGCCTATCCTCTCCAGCCATATCGAAGGCCAGCTGCGCGGCGTCATCACCGCGCTGTTCATGCCAATCTTCTTCGGCATGGCGGGGCTTTCCGCCGATCTCACAGTGCTCGCCGATCCGACGCTTGCCATGCTGACGGGCGCACTTGTGGTCATCGCCAGCATCGGCAAGTTTGGCGGCGCATTCATCGGCGCCAAGCTCGCCGCCATGTCGTTCAAGGAAGCAATCGCCGTCGGCAGTGCAATGAACGCGCGCGGCTCGACCGAGGTGATCGTCGCCAGCATCGGCCTGTCGATGAACATCCTGTCGCACAATCTCTTCACCATGATCGTCACCATGGCCGTGATCACCACCTTGGCCATGCCGCCGATGCTGCGCTGGGCGCTCGGCCGGCTGCCGGTTGGGCATGACGAGCAGCAGCGCGTCGAGCGCGAGGCGTTGGACGAATACGGCTTCATTTCCAGGCTGGAGCGGCTGCTGGTGTTGGTCGATGACAGCAGGATCGGCAAGTTCACTGCCTATCTCGCCGGACTGGTCGGTGGAGGCAGCGGCATGCCCACCACCTTGCTTCGCCTGCCCACCACCTTGCTTCAGCCGAAAGACGGCCGAGTTGACAGGCCGACCGACAGCAAGGGACAGGAGCGCGCCCTGCAGGAAATCAAGAAGGGCGCAAAAAAAAGCGCTCAGGCGGTCAAACGGATCGAAGATACGCTTGTCGACAAAGTCCACCTGACTGCCCGCACCGAATTGGAGGCCACGGGTGAGACGATCGCCGAAGAGGCCCGCAAGGGATACGGCCTGTTGCTGGTCGGCCTTGACAATGTGCTGACCGCCGATGGCGCCTTCGCGCCGGCCCTCAACGACATTGCCGCAGGATTTGACGGCCCGCTTTGCCTGGTCCTGAACGGCGGCAATGCTGCCGAAAAGATGCCGACGCTGAAGGCCGGAACCAGCATTCTCGTCCCCGTCAACGGTACCCAGGTGGCGCGTCGCGCCGCCGACTTGGCGTTGGCGCTGGCCCGGCCAAACCGGGCACGGATCAAAGTTCTCTACGTTTCGCAAAAGGCGGCCAAGGGCCGCAGGTCGACATCGGTGTCGCATAGCCGCGAAGAGGCCGTGCTGAAAGACATTGCCGATTTGGCGGGCCGCTACGGCCTGCATATCGACACAGCGTTCCATACCCGCGTCACACCCGACAAGGCGATCACCCGGGAGGCGGCCAAAGGCGCGGCCATCGTCGTGATGGGCGTCACCCAACGTCCGGGTGGGGACCTGTTCTTCGGCGAAACCGCCGGCGCTGTTTTGGCCGCCTGCAATTGCCCCGTCGTGCTTCTGGCCAGCGCGCGGCCCAAGCATGATGCCACCGGCGCTGAGCTGGCGGCGTGATTTTCATGGCGCGCACTGACCGTCGGCAGACATCTCGACTGAGGCTGAAGCGCTGATCAGCCAAACGTAGAAGAACTCGAACCGTAACCACTTGAAAATAAAGAAGAACAGTGTGGCGGAAGGAGCCGCATGTCGAATTTCAAGCGGCCAATTTGGCGCACCCGTACAAAATTTTCGTGATTGGAAACGACAGACTTGCCGACCCATCTCGGGGTGGTCCGAGCGACGCGAATTCCTCCCCAGGCACGCCACTTGACGGACAGAACAACGACTACCGGAGTACCCGAAATGACCAAGATCGCTCTTACCGCCGCCGCCATCCTTGTTGCCACAGGCACTGCTTTTGCCGGCAGCGATCACTATGGCTCGGACAACGTCAACCAGCCGGCCGCTCCTGCTGCCAACGTCGACAACACGTTTACCGGCTCCATCCGCAAGCCGGTTACTTCCGAGCATACCGGTGCCAAGACGACTTCCGAGTCGGTGGCGCCTGAATCCGGCCAAGGCATCTGGGGCCGCTGATTATCACGGCCCCGGAGCACAAAGAGCGGCGGGCTTGGCCCGCCGCTCTTGTTTGGTGCGAAGCGGGTTTGGCCGAAGGTCGGCGATCCCCCGGCCTGCCAGGCAATCCCTAGCGAAGATCCTTCGGCCAGATGCAGTGCGTCAGCCGGGCGCCGCCGAAGGTGAGACCGGCCCAATCGCCATCGACGTCAAACCGGGCCAGGGCCGCGGTCGGGAATTTATCCGCCAGTTTTTTCAGCGCCGCTTCATCCGATCCAGCTCCGGCAAGACCGCGCGCGAACTCCTCCAACCCGGGATTGTGGCCAAGCACCAGCAGCGTTCCGGTTCCCGCCTTTACCTGTCGCACCTTGGCGAGGATATCCGCCGCTGCTGCCTCGTAGAGCGCCTGGGCAAATTTGGCCTGCACCTTCGCCGGCAATTCCGCCGAGAGCAGCCGCCACGTGTCGCGGGTGCGCAGCGCCGGCGATACCAGCGCCAGCTCCGGCAGCCAGCCGCGCCGGGCCAGTTCGCGTCCCACCAGCGGCGCTGCCTTCAGCCCGCGCGCGGACAGCGGCCGGTCGAAGTCGATGAGGTCGGGATCGTCCCAACTCGACTTGGCGTGACGCAGCAGCAGCAGTTGCTTCATGGATTCAATTCAAGTCCAAGGGATGTCCGGCTGAAAGTCTTTCCCATATCCGCCGCCATGTCTTGCACCCGTGACGGTATCAAAACTCGCCCAAAGCGCACCAAAGATAAACAGGCCTACGCACCGTTCATCTTTATCCCATCTGACCGAAATGTCTGCTTCAGTAATGGCCCAATCGCCCGATCGAACGTGAATTGCACCGACGACAGGACCTACTCGCCCGTCCTCGATCCGACAGAGAAAATATGCCGTGGCACTTTTCGGATGGTCCGCCTCGTCGTACTCGAATACGCCGGCCAGATCACGCTTTGTCCGGATCGCGCTGTCGAAAACGTCCATTGGTCTATTTCTGCCGACCCGACGATTTATTGGCTTTTTCTACGGACCCTTACGGGGTGATCCGCGCCAGGTGCTCGAGATCGGTCTCTTCGCGCAGCGGGTCGGGCGCGATCACCACCGACGTGGCGTTGTCGGCATCGTCGGCGAAGCGCGAAAACACCGTGCGGCCGCCTTCCATCCGCGCCTTGCCTTCGGCGACCAGCCCCAGCGCCAGCGGATAGAGTTGGTGCTCGGCCTTGAGCACGCGCGCGGCCAGCGTATCCTCATTGTCGCCGACCATCACCGGCACCGCGGCCTGGGCGATGATCGGCCCATCATCCATGTCGAGCGTGACGAAATGCACTGTGCAGCCATGGATGCGCATGCCTGCGCGGAGCGCCCGCGCATGCGTATCCAGCCCCTTGAAGGCAGGCAGCAGGGCAGGGTGGATGTTGACCATGCGGCCCTGCCACTTCTCGACGAAACGCGCGCCGAGAATGCGCATATAGCCGGCCAGCGCGACGATCTCGGCGCCAAAAGAGACAAGGGCCGCGTCGATCGCCCCGTCATGCGCTTCCTTGCTGGCATGGTCCGAGCGCGAAATCACCCTGGTGGCGATGCCGCGCGCCGCGGCGATACCGAGGCCGGCGGCATTGGCGCGATCGGAGATGACGCCGACGATTTCGGCCGGATAGGCCGGGTTGCTTGCCGCCGCGATCAGCGCCGTCATGTTGGAGCCGCGCCCCGAAATAAGCACTACGGTGCGTTTTCTGGTCATAGGCCGATCGAGCCCCGATAGATGACGCCGGCATCGCGGCGCGGCACGATCTGGCCGATCGGCGTCACCGTCTCGCCGGCCTCCTGCAGAACGGCGGCGACCTGCGCCGCCTGGCCCGAGGCGACGACCAGGATCATGCCGATGCCGCAATTGAAGGTGCGCATCATCTCTTCCGGCGCGACGCCACCGGTCTTGGCCAGCCACGAAAACACCGGCGGCACCTCGATGGCGCCGAGATCGAGCTCGGCCGAAAAATCCTTGGGCAGAACGCGCGGGATGTTTTCGGGAAAGCCGCCACCGGTGATATGGGCCAGCGCCTTGATGCCATGCGTGTTGCGGATCGCCTTGAGGATCGACTTGACGTAGATGCGCGTCGGCTCGAGCAGCGCCTCGGCCAGCGTCGCCTCGTCACTGAACGGCGCCGGATCGCCCCAGCCAAGGCCGCTTACGGCGACGATGCGGCGGACCAGCGAAAAGCCGTTCGAATGCAGGCCCGATGAGGCAAGGCCGAGCAGCACGTCGCCCTCGACGATGTCGTCTGTCGGCAGCAACTGGCCGCGTTCCGCGGCACCGACGGCAAAGCCGGCGAGGTCGTAATCCTTGTCGTGATACATGCCGGGCATTTCCGCCGTCTCGCCGCCGATCAGCGCGCAGCCGGCCTGCCGGCAGCCGGCGGCAATGCCGCCGACGATCGAAGCGCCCTGGTCGGGATCGAGCTTGCCGGTGGCAAAATAGTCGAGGAAGAACAGCGGTTCGGCGCCCTGCACGACGATGTCGTTGACGCACATGGCGACGAGGTCGATACCGATCGTGTCATGCTTGCCGGCATCGATGGCAATCTTCAGCTTGGTGCCGACGCCGTCATTGGCGGCGACCAGCACCGGATCGGTAAAGCCGGCTGCCTTGAGATCGAACAGGCCGCCGAAGCCGCCGATCTCGCCATCGGCGCCCGGCCGGCGGGTGGCGCGCACCAGCGGCTTGATCTTCTCGACCATGAGATTGCCGGCGTCGATGTCGACGCCCGCTTCGGCATAGGTGAGCCCGTTCTTGCGCTTGCTCATTTCCGGCGCCTGCTCATCTGTTGCGCTTGCCTGTCGCTGGTTTCATTCGCTTGCGGGCTCTTCGCATGAACGGTCTTGCCCCGCAAGGCAAGCGCGCGATGATGGTGTTTTCAGTTGGATACCGGCGGAACTGGGCGCGATATACTCCAACAGTAAAAAGAAATCCCCGCCAGAATTGCGGCGAGGCCGCCGACGGTGGCAAGAGACCTGATTTCACCGTCGAAGGGCAGGATTCCATACGAGAAGCCGGCGGAGATCAAAGCCGCCGCGGCAGTCCACAGACCTGGATTTGCAGCGACTGACCTTGAGAAAACGAACGCGATGACAGCGGCGGTCAGCCAGAGGGGCCAAGAGACGACCACGCCCACGGCCAGCTCAAGAGCGAAGGCCCACAGGAGATCTTGCGTCGCTATGTTGCGGTGCGGGGTTCCGAAAGATGCGAAAGCCAGCAGACTTTCTGTCAGTCCGGCCAGGTAGCAAAGCGTTACTCGCCAAGCGATTGTGATTCTCAGCGCCATCATCGTTCGGCAGCAGGAAAATAAGCTATTGCTTTCAGTGGTTCTTCGCATGGGCAGCAGCGTCTTGCAAGGACGGCAGCGGAATACCGGGCTCTACGTCTCCTCCAGGAAAAGTACCGCTGTTCCGTCCAGAGGCGACGTCCCTTGGGAGGGTTTTGCTGCTGTCCTATAAACCGCTCATCGTGCCGCGTCCTCCCGGTGAACAAGGCATATTGAATATGGCTTGGGTTCCAACCCGCCACACTTCCGGGCCTTGGGCGAAGCCGACGACAGGTTCACGAGGTGGGCCTTTCTCCTCGGCCCCCAGTAGAATAGATGTTGATCGACATAGTGCCCCTCGAATACGGGAGACGTACCACCTTTCTTGACTGGCGTCGCCAAAGGATAGCGCGCTTCGGGCTCGCTTCCATTTGGTAGTTCAACGCTGGCTATCCTTCACGCCCTCTGCGTTGATCGCAAATTGCGCGGTGAAAGCCCGGATATAAGCCGGCCGTGCTTCCCCGCGCGCTACATAGGCAGCCAAGTTTTGATATTCGTCCAAAATGCCGGACATTCTTAGTCGCAGCAGCACTGACACCATCAATAAATCGCCCGCGCTGAACGTATCATCGAGCCAGTCGGCGACGCCTAAGTAGGCCGAGAGTTTGTCCAGACGAGCCCGAACACGGTCCTTTACCAACGGCAAGCGCTCCTCGCTCCAAGGCTTGTCACGTTCGAATATTCTTGCCGTCGTTAATTCGAGGATCGGCGGCTCGACGGTGTTAAGTGCGGCAAACATCCACGTGATCGCACGCGCGCGGGCATTGCGATCCTTCGGCAGCAATCCCGTATGCTGCTCAGCAAGATGAAAGACGATCGAGCCGGTTTCGAACAGCGAGAGAGAACCTTCCTCATAGGTGGGGATCTGGCCGAACGGATGGATGGCCAGATGGCCAGGCGCCTTCATTTCTGCGAAGGAAACAAGACGAACCTCATACGGCTGCCCCACTTCTTCGAGCGCCCAGCGAACGCGCGTATCGCGCGCCAGTCCCTTGCCGCCATCGGGCGATCGTTCAAAAGCTGTGATAGTGATTGTCATCGCGTCCGTTTTCCTTGCTCGCGGTCCAGGAAGGTCTGGGCGAATTCTTCGGCTTCCCATCGTGAGACGAATGAGCCTCCCCGAAATCGACATCTGTCTTGACCTATTTCATTTGTCTTGACCTATTTCATTGCTGGCGCCCTCGAGGGGTGATTGGCAGCTTCTATGTCGCTTCTCACTTGCCGTAACCCTCCTTCTCCATCATGTATCGACAAACAAGAGCGACGGGATATGCGTTTGACCATCCCCAACATGATCACGATCATGCGCTTCATGCTGGTGCCGGCCGTGGTGCTGGCCATGCTGCAGGAACGCTGGGACTGGGCGTTTGCCGGCTTCCTCATTGCCGGCATTTCCGACGGCGTCGACGGCTTCATCGCCCGCCACTTCAATCAGTTTTCCAGGCTCGGCGCCTATCTCGATCCGATGGCCGACAAGCTGCTGCTGGTCTCGGTTTTCGTGGTCCTGGGCTTCAGTGGCGAACTGCCGCTGTGGCTGGTCGTTACTATGGTATCGCGCGACGCACTGATCGTCTGCGCCGTGCTTTTATCCACCGTCATGGCGCATCCGGTTGAGATGAAGCCGCTCCTGGTGTCGAAGGCCAACACCGCGATCCAGATCGTACTGGCGGCAGTGGTGCTGGGTGAACTGGCCTTCGACATCCGTCTCGATCCGCTGAGGCCGGCCCTCATATTGCTGTCCGGGGTCTTGACCGTGGCTTCGGCCGCGGCCTATCTCGTGGCTTGGCTGAGGCATATGAGCGGCTATGGCGAAGGCTCCACACCCGGCACCTGAACATCGGGCACCTGACGAACGGTCCATCGACGTCGAGGCCGAAGCCGCGGCAGCGGAGGCTGCGGCATCGGCGTCGTTTCGCCGGCAGATCCGCTTCTGGCTAGTCAGCGCCATCATCCTCGCCGTCTTCCTTTACGTCTTCAGCGGCATCCTTCTGCCCTTCGTTGCCGGCATGGTGCTCGCCTATTTCCTCGACCCTGTCGCCGACCGGCTGGAGCGTCTCGGCCTGTCCAGGCTGATGGCGACGGTGGTCATCCTCGTCGCTTTTATCGTCGTCCTGGTGCTGGCCGTCGTCATCCTGGTTCCGGTGCTCGCCTCGCAGATGGCTGATTTCGCCAGCAAGCTGCCGGACTATCTGACCCGGCTGCAGAGCCTGATCACCAGTTTCGACCCGAAATGGCTGGAAGAGAAATTCGGCGTCGACGCCAATGGCCTGCGTGAAGGCTTGAACTCGCTGCTGACCTCCGGCTTCGGCCTCCTGACCACCGTCTTCACCTCGATCTGGAGCTCCGGCGTTGCGCTGGTCTCGGTCGTCAGCCTGTTCGTGGTGACGCCGGTCGTCGCCTTCTACATGCTGCTCGACTGGGACCGCATGGTGGCAATCGTCGACAGCTGGGTGCCACGCGACTATGTCAAGACCGTCAGGGCGATCGCCAGGGATATCAACACGGCAACCGCCGGCTTCGTGCGCGGACAGGGCACGCTGTGCCTGGTGTTGGGCGCCATGTATGCCACCGGCCTGACTTTGACGGGCCTGAATTTCGGCATCCTCATCGGCCTGTTTGCCGGGCTGATCTCGTTCATCCCCTATGTCGGCTCGCTGACCGGCCTGGTGCTGGCCGTCGGCGTCGCCTTCGTCCAATTCTGGCCGGACTGGACCATGATCGCGGCGGTGGCCGGCGTGTTCTTCGTCGGCCAGTTCATCGAGGGCAATATCCTGCAGCCGCGGTTGGTCGGCAAAAGCGTCGGTCTGCATCCGGTGTGGCTGATGTTCGCGCTGTTTGCCTTCGGCGCGCTGTTCGGCTTCGTCGGCCTGCTGATCGCCGTTCCGGCTTCCGCCGCCGTTGCCGTTCTGGTGCGCTTCGCCATCGCGCGCTATCTCGAATCGCCGCTCTACAAGGGCCACGCCGACGAGCCGGTGCCGCCGCTGCAGGTGCGCCGCCGCGGGGGCGCGCGCGGTTGAGCCAGATGCCGGACAAGATCGATCCGCCGCGCCAATTGCCGCTCGATCTAGGCCACGGCACCGGCTATTCGCGCGACGAGCTTGTCGTTTCCAGCACCAACAGCCAGGCGGCGGCGCTTGTCGACCGCTGGCCGGACTGGCCGTCGCCGGTTGTCGTGTTGGCCGGGCCGGCCGGCTCCGGAAAAACCCATCTGGCCTCGATCTGGCGGACCCGCGCCGACGCGGTGAAAGTGGAGGCCGGCCGCATCGGCGACTGCATCGAAAATCTCGGCGCGCATCCGGCCCTGATCGACGATGTCGATGCCGGCCCGGTCGACGAGCACGGTCTGTTCCACCTGATCAATGCGGTGCGCGGCGCCGGCTCGACCTTACTGTTGACGGCGCGCCGCTTTCCCTCTGCCTGGGGCGTCCGGCTGCCCGACCTGGCATCGCGGCTGAAGGCGGCGGCTACCGTCGAGATCCACGAGCCCGACGACCTCTTGCTGGCCGGCGTCATCACAAAGCTGTTCGCCGATCGACAGGTCGAGGTCGAGCCGCATGTCGTGCAATATCTGGTGCGCCGCATCGAACGCTCGCTGGCCACCGCAATGCGGGTGGTCGAACGGCTCGACCGCACCGCGCTCGAGCGCAAGACGCCGATCACCCGCGCCCTAGCAGCCGAGACCGTCAGCGCCATGGATGAAGGGCAGGGCGAGTTCGAGATTTAGAGGATTCCAGTTCAGCCGCCGTCCCATTTTGGGAAAAAAGGCTGGCATCTGTCTTGCAAGAAAGAGCTTGCCGGCTAATCCCGGTCCTGATTGCGTATCAAATCAGGTAGTAGGCTCGCCGGGATGGAGTGGTTGGGGTTCTCGCCCGGCGAGCTTGCCGTCAGATGCATCTGGTAGCGCCATTGCGGCGGCCAGGTCTCAACTTTCACCTCCTGCAATCGCGGCTCGTTCCACGCCAAAGCGCCGGCGATAATCGCCGGGCACCAGGCCGGTTATCCTGGCGAATACCTTGCGGAAGGAGCCGGGATCGTCATAGCCGACCTCCCAGGCGATCTGGTCGATCGATCGCATCGTGGTTTCCAGCATCTCGCGCGCCTTGCCGACCCGCAGGTGCTGACAATATTCGGTCGGCCTGAGGCCAGTGGCGTTGCGGAAGCGTCGCAGAAAGGTCCGCTCCTCCAGCCCCGCATGGTCGGCCATGGCGCCAAGCGTCACGTCGCGCGCGCCGTTCGCCTGCAGCCAGTGCTGCACCTTGAGGATCGCTTCGTCGTCATGGGTCAATCGCGGCGCAAACGGGCTGTAAAAACGTTGCTCGCGGCCCGGTGGATCGACCAGCATGAAACGCGCCGTGTCCATCATGACGGCTGACCCGAGCACTCTGTCCACCAGCTTCAGGCCGAGATCGGTCCAGGCCATGTAGCCGCCGGCGGTAATGATATCGCCATCGTCGATGACCAGCCTGTCGGCGTCGAGCAGGATGTCTGGGAAGCGTAGCGCCAGCGCGTCGCGATAAGCCCAGTGCGTCGTCGCGGCGCGACCGGACAACAGGCCGGTCTCGGCAAGCACGAAGGCGCCGGCGCAGACCGAACCGAGCGTCGCGCCTGCCGTGTGGCGATCCCTGAGCCAGGCGGCATAGGGCGCGGCTGCTTCCCGAGCGATCGGATCCCCCAACGTCGGCGGGAGGATAACCATGGCTGGTTCATTGTCGGCGCCGGGCTCGCTGTCGAAGCTGCGGGCTACGGTGTGGCCCGCGTCCTCCAATTGCCAATGACTGACGCGAAGCCTCGCCGCGTCCGGCGACCGCTCGACAGCCAGCCGGTTTGCCAGCATGAAAAGATCGGTCAGGCCGAGCACGGCTGCTTCCTGCACGCCGGGATACAAGACGAGGCCGATTTCGATCAGATCACGCGCAGCCGTCATTTGTCAGTTTTGCCATGTTGAATGTCCGTTTTGCCAATGCTCACCCTGACCGCACTGTTATAATTTTTCCAGCTGAGGGGGCTAAAAGCTTCCCTGTTACCCCCAACTTTTCCATCAAGGAGTAGGACGATGAGCACATTCACCACCCATGACGGCACCGAGATTTTCTACAAGGATTGGGGCAAGGGCCAGCCGATCGTGTTCCATCACGGCTGGCCGCTGACCTCAGACGACTGGGACAACCAGATGCTGTTCTTCCTCGAAAAGGGCTACCGCGTCATCGCACATGACCGCCGCGGCCACGGCCGCTCGTCGCAGACCGCGACCGGCAATGAGATGGACACCTACGCCGCCGATGTTGCGGCGCTGGCGGCGCATCTCGATCTCAGGGATGCGATCCACATCGGCCACTCGACCGGTGGCGGCGAGGTGGCGCGTTACGTCGCGCTTTATGGCGGCGGCGGCCGTGTTGCCAAGGCGGTGCTGATCGGCGCCGTGCCGCCGATTATGGTCAAGACCGACAGCAACCCCGGCGGCTTGCCGATCGAAGTCTTCGACGGCTTCCGCGCCGCCCTGGCCGCTAACCGCGCCCAGTTCTACAGGGATGTGCCGGCCGGCCCGTTTTATGGCTTCAACCGCGAGGGCGCCAAGGTCTCGCAAGGCGCCGTCGACAATTGGTGGCGCCAGGGCATGATGGGTGGGGCCAAGGCCCATTACGACTGCATCAAGGCCTTTTCCGAGACCGACTTCACCGACGATCTAAGGAAGCTCGACGTGCCCGTGCTGATCATGCACGGCGACGACGACCAGATCGTGCCGATCGCAGATTCCGCGCTGCTTGCGATCAAGCTGGTGAAGCATGGCACGCTCAAGGTCTACAAGGGCCTGCCGCACGGCATGTGCACTACACATCCGGAGATCATCAATCCGGATCTGCTGGCCTTCATCCAGGGCTGACGGCTTGGGTATCGGACGGGCAGCGCAGGCTCGTGCTGTCCGTCCGCTCGAGCGTGATCCGCTTGCGCTGCCGACGAGATTCGCTTGATGAATGGTCGGAGTGGAGAGATTCGAACTCCCGACCCTCTGGTCCCAAACCAGATGCGCTACCAGGCTGCGCTACACTCCGAACGGTCTGTTGCCTAGTGATTTCAGCCCACCAAAGCAAGCGTAAAAAGCCATCGGCCTTGCTGCCGGCGGCATTGCGCAGTAATGACGGGCAAGTGCATGGCCAGAGAACAGTAATCTGGTGTCGCGGTCGTGCGCTTGCAACCAGCAATGAGGTGGTCATGTCAGCCCGCATTTTCAGCCCAACCAAAACCGCGATGCAGTCCGGCAAGGCCAAGACCGGCCATTGGGTGCTGGAATTCGATCCGGAGCAGCGCAAGAAGATCGATCCGCTGATGGGCTACACCACGTCCGGCGACATGCGAAGCCAGATCAGGCTGACCTTCGACACAAGAGAAGAGGCGGTCGCCTATGCCGAGAAGGAAGGCCTGGCTTTCCGCGTCGAGGAGCCGAAGGAAATCAAGCGCCGCCAGATTTCCTATGCGGAGAATTTCCGCTATGACCGCAGGACGCCCTGGACGCATTGATCCCATACCGGCCCTGCCGGCACAATCCGCCGGTCATGCGGCCGGCCAGCGGTCCCGTAGCTCAGCTGGATAGAGCACCGGCCTTCTAAGCCGATGGTCACAGGTTCGAATCCTGTCGGGATCGCCAATATCTCACAGGTCCATTCGGGACAGGTTCACTCGCCAGTCGCATAGGATTTCCAACATATGACAGCGATGGGCGCGGCGGCGCTGCTGATCCTTGTCCTGACTTATGCCGGCGTTGCCGTCGGCAGGGTACCCGGGCTGCGCCTCGACCGGGCAGGTATCGCGCTGCTCGGCGGTGCGGCGATGATCGCCATCGGCGCGCTCGACATGGAAGACGCCTACCGCGCCATCAGCTTCGACACCATCACGCTTCTGCTCGGCATGATGATCGTCGTGGCGCATCTGAAAGTGTCCGGCGCCTTTCGCGCGCTCGGCGGGTTCGCCATCGAGCATGCGCATGCGCCGTTCATGCTGCTGGTGATGGTGACGCTGTTGACCGGCGTCCTGTCGGCATTCCTCGTCAACGACGCTATCTGCCTGGTCATGGCGCCGATCGTCGTCCATGTCACCCGCGTCATCAACCGCAACCCGGTTCCCTATCTGATCGCCACGGCGACCGCATCCAATTGCGGCAGTGTCGCGACCATCACCGGCAATCCGCAGAACATGGTCATCGGCGCCCTGTCGGGGATTTCCTATCCGGCCTTCTCGGCGGCGCTTGCGCCGGTGGCCCTGTTCGGCCTCGTCGCCGTCATCGTCATCGTCCGCATCGTTTACCATGCCGAATTTTCGCGCAAGGCCGAGCTCAGCCCCGAAGTCTACCGAGGCCGCATGCTGCCGGGACAGGTGCTGAAGGCGGTGGTCGTCTGTATCGGTTTGGCCATCGCCTTCTTTGCCGGCGTTCCGGTTGCCAAGGCGGCGCTGATCGGCGGCGCGATTCTGTTGCTGACCCGCGCCATCAAACCTGAGCGCATCTATCGCGAGATCGATGGGCCGCTGCTGTTCATGTTCGCCGGGCTGTTCATCGTCGTCGCCGGAGCCGAGAAGACGCTGCTTACGCCCGACATCGTCGCTTCGGCAAAAGACCTTGGGCTGAATGATGTGTGGCGGCTGTCCGGCTTCACCGCGGTGCTGTCCAACATCATGAGCAATGTCCCGGCCGTGCTGGCGCTGAAGCCGTTCGTGCCCGGACTGGAAAACCCCGAGCGGGCCTGGCTGGTCGTCGCCATGAGCTCGACGCTGGCCGGCAATTTCACGTTGCTCGGCTCGGTCGCCAATCTGATCGTTGCCGAGCACGCGCGGGTCTCCGGCAAACCGCTGGGCTTCATCGCCTTCTTCAAGGTCGGCCTGCCGTTGACGCTGGTCACCCTTCTTGCCGGGACGGCATGGCTGGCGGCCTAGAAGCGCGTCGCATTCGACCGACCTCATGCGGCGCGCATTAGGCTCTTTTTCATCATGTCGTTGTCGCAAAACCGCTGCACACTTTTGCGCGGCATGCATTAGCCGGTCAGGGCGATATCACCGTCAGATGGCCTTTCATGTTGGGATGGAAGCGGCAGAAATAATCGACCGATTCCGCCTTCTTTACCGTCAGGCTCGCCGCCTTCTTCGGCGGGATCATCACTTCCCAGGCGCCGTTGACGGTTGCCGTGTGGGAGAACACGTCCTTGTTTACCCACCTGATCGTGTCGCCGACCTTCGCCTCGATCATCGCCGGCGAAAACACAAGCTTCTCGATCGTCACCTCGATGGTTTCGGCCTTGGCCGGCGCGGCACCCATAGCCAATGCCAGAGCAACCCACAGATGCCGCCGCGACATCATTGGCTCGATCCTCACTTCAGCATGCCGGCGACGTGTTCGGCGTGCTGTTCGTGGCCCTGGAATATTTTCAGGCCGGTTTCCAGCAGGCTCTTCAGCTCGGCATTGCTGGCGGACGGGATCAGCAGAGTTTCGAGCGCGCCATTGACCTGTTTGTGGTAGGCCACCTCGCTCGCGACATAGGCCTTGTCGAACGCTGCGCCCTTGAGCTTGGCAAGCTTGGCACGTTCCTCGGCCGCCGCCTTGGTCAGCGCTTTGCTGGTCGGATTATCCTCAGGCGTGACCTTGAGCTTCTTGACCAGGTCGAGAGCCTGTTTGTTGACCGCCTCGTGATCTCGCACCATGTCCTTGGCGAAGTCCACGACCTCCTTGTTCTTCGATTTCTTCAGTGCCTGCTTGGCCGCCTCGACGTCGAGCACGCCCGCTGTGTAGGCGATATGTGCGATCTGCGGATCGGTCGGTTTGTCGGCAGCTTGCGACAAGGGCGCCGCGCCAAGCAGGAAAATTGCGGCCAGTGCCGTAGTCGATCGAATAAACATGATGCTCTCCTTCGCCCCGACGCGGAACTGCATCGGGCTTCGTTTTCAGTGATGCTCATTGGATGCAGGTCACGGGAAAACGTTCCCGCGAAAATCGGTGCGGCCTATCCGGAAAGACCAAGCCGCTGCATCACGGCATTGGTCAGCCGTTCGCAGCGCCGGCCCGCGAACGGAAAGGCGTCGAGCAGCACCGGGCCGATCTGGTCGTCCAGCGCCTTGCGCACCAGCGCGCGGGCGCGGTGCAGCCGGGTCTTGATGGTTTCTGGTCGCACGCCAAGCAGTTCGGCGGTTTCCTCGATGCTCAATCCCTCGATGACGCGCGCCACGAACACCATCCGGTAGACATCGGGAAGACTGTCGGTTGCCCGTTCGACAAGCTCAAGGATCTGCCGTTGCGCCATCGTCCGCTCCGGATCGTCGCTCGGATTGAAGGGAAACCGGATGATTTCGGCTTGCGGGTTTTCTGGCATCGCTACCATTCGCCGCCTTTTGCGCAAGCGGCCGAGGGCTTCGTTGATGACGATACGCGACAGCCATGTGGCGAGCGAGGCATCGCCGCGAAAGGACTCGAGATGGGCAAAGGCGCTGACATACGCCTCTTGGACGATGTCCTCGGCCTCGCTGTCGTTCCGCACAACACCGCGGGCGATGCGGTAGAGCCTTTGGTTGTGCGTCTTGATGATGGTGCGAAATGCATCGCCATCACGTGCCAGCGCGCGGCCGACAAGCTGCATATCGCCGGAAGCGGCGGGCGTTGCCGTCAACGCAGCAGGCATGGCCGATCTCCTGATAGGCTTCTCATCGCGACATTGGATGCATCGGCCGACAAAAGGTTCCCGACCGATCCCGCCGGCCAACCTCGATCCGTTTCAAGGACTGGCAGAGACTATTCTACCGCCTTCACCACACTGCCGCCCCTGTTTTGTAGAGTCGACCGATCGGTCGCCGTGATATCGCTCAGGATCGCAATTTTTCCAGGCTGTTACGCCGATTTTCTGACTCAGTCTGGAATGGTGCTGGCTCAGGCATCAGCGGCCGCCGCCAGCCCGCGCGCCAGGTCGGCCTTCAAATCCTCGACATCCTCGAGCCCGATCTGCAGGCGCACCAGCGGCCCGTCATACGGGCCCTTGGCGATTGTGCGGTCGCCAAGAAATACCGGCACGGCAAGGCTCTCATAGCCGCCCCAGGAATAGCCGAGGCCGAAAAACTTCAACGCGTCGAGGAAGGCGTGCTGCTGCTTCTGTCCGCCGCCCGCGAGAACGATCGAGAAGATGCCGCTCGATCCGCAAAAATCGCGCTTCCACATAGCGTGGTCGGGATGACTGGGCAGCCCCGGATGCAGCACCTGCGCTACGCCGGGCTGATCCTCCAGCCAGCCGGCGAGGGAAAGCGCGCTCTTTTGATGATGCTCCAGCCGCACGCCCATCGTGCGCAGGCCGCGCAGCACCTGGTAGACGTCGTCCGGTCCGGCGCAGCAGCCCATCGTGTTGAACGTCTCGCAAAGCTGATTCCAGCAAGCTGCATTGGCCGACACCGTGCCGAGCAGCACGTCGGAATGGCCGGCCGGGTATTTCGTCGCCGCGTGGATCGAGATGTCGACGCCGTGGTCGAGCGGGCGGAAGTAGAGCGGCGTCGCCCAGGTGTTGTCCATCATGACGATGGCGCCGGCGGCATGTGCTGCCTTGGCGATGGCCGGTATGTCCTGCACCTCGAAAGTGTTGGAGGCCGGCGATTCGGTGAACACCACCTTGGTGTTGGGCTTGATCAGCGCCGCGATGCCGGCGCCGATGCGCGGTTCGTAATACTCGACCTCGATGCCCAGCCGCTTCAGCATCGTGTCGGCGAAGTTGCGGGTCGGATGATAAACGGAATCGACGATCAGCAGATGATCGCCGGCCGACAGGAAGGCGAGCAGCGGCAGCGTCACCGCCGCCAGGCCGGACGGTACCGCGACCGTGCCTGCCGAACCTTCCAGCGCATCGATCGCGCTGTTCAGCGCATCGGTGGTCGGCGTGCCGCGCGTGCCGTAGGTGTATCTCTGGCTGCGTGAAGCCATCGCCGCCGCATTGGGATAGAGCACGGTCGAGGCATGCACCACCGGCGGATTGACGAAGCCGAAATAGTCATGCGGGTTGTTGCCGGAATGGGCGAGCCGCGTGTTGACGCCCATCTCGCTGCCGTCTTTTGCCATTGCTTTTCGTCCCATGGGTTGGTCGTTAGCCATAGTGCGGCGGCATTGGCCGCGCAACCGCACCGCACTCGCCAGGCCAAGGTCTTGAATATGCCAATTCAGCAATGCGCCGTAGATCCTCTGAACGGCTGCCAGGTGCGCTTGGCAGGTCACGGTCGGACTTTGCCGGCTTAATTGGCGCGCTGACCAATTTGCGAGCGCGTTTGTCTGCAATTCAGGCATTTCAGGCGGTTGGTTTTCAAAGTCTTTCGGATTTGGTCATTTCCCTTGACCTCACAGGAATAATCGCCTTCGATGTTGTTCGTGAATGGGAGGCAGCGCGTCGGTTACGATGCGCGATTCCGGTGATGGGCCGGGATTACATAGCTGCGTTCACACGGGAAAAAGTCAGGTTCGCCTGGAAAAAACAGAAAAGGGTCTGTGGGTCATGAAACACATTGCAATCGGCGTTTTGGGCGCCGCCGCGTTTGGATTCGCGGCTTCGGCTGCGTCGGCGAGCACGCTCGACGACGTCAAGGCGAAAGGCTTCATCCAGTGCGGCACCAATACGGGTCTTGCTGGCTTCGCGGCGCCTGACGACAAGGGTGAATGGAAAGGCATCGATGTGGATTTCTGCCGCGCCGTGGCGGCCGCCGTCTTCGGCGATGGCAGCAAAGTCAAGTTCACGCCGCTCAGTGCCAAGGAGCGGTTCACCGCGCTGCAGTCGGGCGAGGTCGACATCCTGTCGCGCAACACCACCTGGACCATCAACCGCGACACGGCGCTTGGCCTGAACTTCGTCGGCGTCACCTATTATGACGGTCAGGGCTTCATGATCAACGCCAAGAAGCTTCCGGGCGTGAATTCGGCACTGCAGCTTTCGGGCGCGGCGGTGTGTGTGCAGAGCGGCACCACGACCGAGCTCAACCTTGCCGACTATTTCAAGTCGAACAAGATGGAGTACAACCCCGTCGTCTTCGAAAAGCTGGATGAGGTTAACGCCGCCTATGACGCCGGCCGCTGCGACGTCTACACCACCGACCAGTCGGGTCTCTACGGCATTCGCCTGACGCTCAGCTCGCCGGCCGACCACGTCGTGCTGCCCGAGATCATCTCCAAGGAACCGCTTGGGCCGGCCGTGCGCCAGGGCGACGACCAGTGGTACCACATCGTCAAGTGGACCTATTTCGCGCTGCTCAACGCCGAGGAACTGGGCATCACCCAGGCCAATGTCGACGAGATGAAGAACTCGGACAATCCCGAGATCAAGCGCGTGCTCGGCCAGGAAGCCGACACCAAGATCGGCACCGATCTCGGCGTCTCCAATGACTGGGTCGTCAACATCGTCAAAGCCGTCGGCAATTACGGCGAGATGTTCGAACGCAATGTCGGCTCCGGCAGCCCGCTGAAGATCGCCCGCGGCATCAACGCGCTGTGGACCAAGGGTGGCCTGCAGTACGCTCCGCCGATCCGCTGATCGAAAATGGATCCGGAAGGCAGATCGTCTGCCTTCCGGTCTCTCTTTCCAGGGGACTGTCGAATGGCATCGCAGGAAGTTCTTCGCGAGGAGCCAAGCCGCGGTTCCTTCATCAATGATCCGCGCGTCCGCGGCATATTCTTTCAAGCGCTGGTCCTCGTCCTGCTGGTAGCGGGTGTCTGGTGGGTTACCCACAACGTCATCGCCAATTTGACGCGGCTGCACATCGCTTCCGGCTTCGGCTTTCTCAAGGGCCGCGCCGGTTTCGACATCAGCGAAAGCGCCATCGCTTATTCATCGGATTCGACCTATTTCCGTGCCATCCTGGTCGGCTTTATCAACACCGTGATCGTGGCCGTCGTCGGCATCATCACCGCCACCATCATCGGTTTCATCGTCGGCATCGGCCGGCTGTCGCATAACTGGCTGATCAGGAAGATCTGCACCGTTTATGTCGAGGTGTTCCGCAACATCCCCCCGCTGCTGGTCATCTTCTTCTGGTATTCCGGCGTGCTCGCCGTGCTGCCGCCGCCGCGCGAGAGCATCAATCTGCCGTTCGGCTCCTTCCTCAACCAGCGCGGCTTCTATTTTCCCCGCGCTATATGGGGCGAGGGCTCCTGGCTGATCCTGGTCGCACTGCTCCTCGGCATCGCCATGGCCTGGTTCGTGGCCCGCAAGGCGCGGCAGCGGCAGATGGCGACGGGACAGCCATTCCCGGTGTTCTGGACATCCATAGCGTTGATTGTCGGCCTGCCGCTGCTGGCCTACGCGCTGAGCGGCTTTCCGCTGAGCTTCGAATTTCCAAAGCAGTCGACCTTCAATCTCGTCGGTGGTTTTCAGGTCAGGCCCGAGTTCCTGTCCCTCTATCTGGCGTTGTCCTGCTATACGGCCGCCTTTATCGCCGAAATCGTGCGCGCCGGCATCAGGGGCGTCAGCGCAGGCCAGACCGAGGCGGCCGCGGCACTCGGGCTGCGCTCGGGATCGATCCTCAGGCTTGTCGTCGTGCCGCAGGCGATGCGCATCGTTATTCCGCCGCTGACTAGCCAGTATCTCAACCTGACCAAGAATTCCTCGCTCGCCATCGCCATCGGCTATCCGGACCTGACAGCGACTGCCGGCACGGTCTTGAACCAGACCGGGCAGGCGGTTGAAGGCGTGGTGATCATGATGGCTGTCTATCTCGCGCTCAGCCTGATCACGTCGGCGATTATGAACGTCGTGAACGCCAGGATGGCGCTGGTGGAGAGGTAGGGACATGCAGGAACACGACATGTCCTGGGTGCGGACGGAGATGGCGCTGGCCCAACCGGCGCCATCGAGCGAGCGTGGCCTCACCGCCTGGGTCCGCAAGAATCTGATCGCATCGACCGGCGACGCCATCCTGACCATCATCGGCATCGTGCTGGTTGCCATGATCCTGCCGCAGATCGTCAATTGGGCTTTCATCAACGCCCAGTGGACGGGACCGGACCGCACGGTCTGCGCCACCGTGGCGCAGGGCGGCATCCAGCCGGACGGCTGGACCGGGGCCTGCTGGGCCTTCGTCAACGCCAAGTTCGGCCAGTTCATGTTCGGCCGCTATCCTCTGGAAGAGCGTTGGCGCCCGATCCTGGTGGCCATCCTGTTCGTGGCGCTGCTGGTGCCGCTGCTCATTCCGCGCGTACCGCGCAAGGGGCTGAACGCCATTCTTCTCTTTTTCGTACTGCCGGTCGTCGCCTTCGTTCTGCTGGTCGGCGGCATGTTCGGCCTGCCCTATGTCGAAACCCCGCTCTGGGGTGGACTGCTGGTGACACTCAGCCTGTCCTTCGTCGGCATAGCCGTGTCGCTGCCGGTCGGCATCGTGCTGGCGCTCGGCCGGCGCTCGAACATGCCGATCGTCAAGCTGCTGTGCGTGATCTTCATCGAGACGGTACGCGGCATCCCACTGATTACGGTGCTGTTCTTTGCCAGCGTGATGCTGCCGCTGTTCCTGCCGGCCGGCGTCAGCTTCGACAAGTTCCTGCGCGCGCTGATCGGCGTGTCGCTGTTTGCCGCCGCCTACATGGCCGAAGTGGTGCGCGGCGGCCTGCAGGCGATCCCCAAAGGCCAGTATGAGGGCGCCGATTCGCTCGGCCTCAGCTACTGGCAGAAGATAGGTCTGGTCGTCATGCCGCAGGCGCTGAAGCTGGTCATTCCCGGCATCGTCAACACCTTCATCGGCATGTTCAAGGACACCAGCCTGGTCATCGTCATCTCGATGTTCGACCTCCTCGGCATCGTCAAGCAGAACTTCTCCGACGCCAGTTGGGCGACGCCGCAGACGGCCAGATCCGGCCTGGTGTTCGCGGCTTTCATCTTCTGGCTGTTCTGCTTCGGCATGTCGCGCTATTCAATGTACACGGAACGCCGTCTCGACACCGGCCACAAACGCTAAAAAGGGGACCTTGTCATGGCCATAGAAAACGCCGTCAGCGCGGAAGAGATCAAGGTCAATGCCGCCAAGATGCACATTTCCACCACCGATGTCGCCATCGACATCATCGCCATGCACAAATGGTACGGCGAATTCCATGTGCTGAAGGACATCAATCTAAAGGTGATGCGCGGCGAGCGCATCGTCATCTGCGGCCCGTCGGGCTCCGGCAAATCGACGATGATCCGCTGCATCAACCGGCTGGAGGAACACCAGAAGGGCAAGATCATCGTCGACGGCAAGGAACTGACCAACGATCTGAAGAAGATCGACGAGGTGCGCCGCGAGGTCGGCATGGTGTTCCAGCACTTCAACCTGTTCCCGCATCTGACCATTCTGGAGAATTGCACGCTGGCGCCGATCTGGGTGCGCAAGATGCCGCGCAAACAGGCCGAGGAAATCGCCATGCATTTCCTCAAGCGCGTCAAGATCCCCGAACAGGCCAACAAATATCCCGGCCAGCTTTCCGGCGGCCAGCAACAGCGCGTGGCGATCGCCCGCTCGCTGTGCATGAACCCGCGGATCATGCTGTTCGACGAGCCGACCTCGGCTCTCGATCCGGAAATGATCAAGGAAGTGCTGGAGACGATGGTCGGGCTGGCGGAGGAAGGCATGACCATGCTCTGCGTCACCCACGAGATGGGCTTTGCGCGCAAAGTCGCCAACCGGGTGATCTTCATGGACCAAGGCCAGATCGTCGAGCAGAACACGCCGGCCGAGTTCTTCGACCACCCGCGCCACGAGCGCACGAAACTGTTCCTGTCGCAGATCCTGCATTGATCCTGTACGCCGGGTTCGGGACAAGAGCGGCGGATCAAGCCTCTCTGTCTTGCTCGGCTCCGAGCATATTCGACGAGCGCTGACCTTGCGTTGCGCGAGAAGATAGCAAGCGTGCTTCAGGTCGTTCGAGTGGTCACGTTGCAACCTGGTAACTAAGGCCGGCGCGGATCATAAGCGCGCCGGCTGCGTTCATTGCCATTGGGAGTTGTATAGCGAGCCGCGTGGGCGCGTGCGGCGGCAGGTCACGGGTTCATCCTGATGCTCATCCAACCGATCGATTATTTCCTCGTCGTCTGGTTCGCGCTGGCGCTGGCTTCGACGCTTTATGTCGGCTTCGACCAATATCGCAACAATCCCGAGCCGGTGGTGATGAAATGGGGCTTCATTCTGGTCACCCTCTATATGGGGCCGCTCGGCTTGCTGCTCTACGTGCTCGCCGACAAGGAGCCCCAGCCGGGCGAGCATGAACTCTTCACCCGGCCGCTCTGGAAGCAGGGCGTCGGCTCCACTATCCACTGCGTCGCCGGCGATGCCACCGGCATCATTCTTGCCGCCGCCGTCACGGCGGCGCTCGGCCTGCCGATGTGGATCGACCTGATCGTCGAATATCTGGCCGGCTTTGCCTTCGGCCTGTTCATCTTCCAATCGCTGTTCATGAAATCGATGATGGGCGGCACCTATTGGGAGAACGTGCGCAAGAGCTTCCTGCCCGAGTTCATCTCCATGAACTTCATGATGGCCGGCATGGCACCGGTCATGAGCTTCCTGATGATGGGCCGCGACATGCGCGCGATGGAACCGACGGAGCTGTTGTTCTGGGGCGTGATGTCGATCGGCGTCATCGCCGGCTTTGCGCTTGCCTACCCGGCCAATGTCTGGCTGGTCGCGCGGGGGCTGAAGCATGGGCTGATGACGCAGCGCGCGCAGGCAGCCGACATCGATGGTCGGGAGCAGCCTGCAACGAGACAATATGCGCAGATGCAAATGCAGCAGGCCGACGCCAGCGGCCATCGCGGGCAGCGCCACGATATGGCTTCCCACAAAGGCAAAGGCGGCGGCCACCACATGGAGACGGATGCCACGATGCCGCAGGTCGCTGCCCTGGGTGCCGTCTCCCTGCTGGCGCTCGGCATCGGCATGATCGCGCCGGCGAACTGGCTGAACCTGACGCTGTCGGCACGCGACGTCGGCGGGGTGATCATGCCGCGAGGCATGATCATGGATCGCGACACGCCGGCCGATACGATGCGCGACATGGCCGCCACCGATCCGCGCCTCGTGGCCGCCTCTTATGGCCTGACGGTAAGGGGTGACCAGGACCTGCCGTTTCGAATTGAGAACGGTGTGAAGGTGTTCGAACTCAGGCCATCGGTGATCCGCTGGCAAATCCTGCCGAACATTGCGGTCGATGCCTACGCCTATAACGGCCAGATTCCTGGTCCGCGTATCCACATCCGCCAGGGCGATCGGGTCAGGATCAACGTCACCAACGGCCTGCCTGAGGAAACAACCATCCATTGGCACGGGATGATCTTGCCGAACCAGATGGATGGACCGGCTGAGATTACCCAACCGCCGATCGAGCCTGGACAATCGTATTCCTATGAATTCACGGCGACCCAGCACGGAACCTATTTCTACCACCCCCATGCCAAGCCGGACCGGACCCAGGCGCTCGGCCTCTACGGTGCGCTGATCATCGATCCCGCCAATCCCGCCGACGAGGTCGCGGCCGACCATGATCACGTCATCGAGCTTCAGGAATGGCTGGTGCGGGAAGGGCTGACCTACCCGTCGATGCCGATGGACGGCGGCATGCCGAATTTCTTCACCATCAATGGCAAGGCCTATCCCTCGACCGAGACGATCAAAATGAAGGTCGGCGAGACGCTCAAGGTGCGGCTCATCGGCACCAACAACGGCTTCATCCATCCGATGCATATCCATGGCGGGCCGTTCGAGGTCGTTGCCCGCGACGGCGAGACGATCCCTGCCTCGGGTCGCTTCCTTGCCGATACGGTCAATGTCGGGCCGGGTCAGCGCTACGACGTGATCTGGAAGGCGCAGCGTCCGGGCAAATGGCTGATCCATTGCCATATCCCGCATCACACCACGAACAACAATGTCGAGGAGAAGGGCGGCGGCGGGCTGATGGTCGTCATCGATGTCACCTGACCGTAGCCGTCTAAAAGGGAGCGTCAGTGCTCGTGGCCGTGGTTTTCGTCATGCACGTCTCGTGAGGGTGAGGATGGTCGTTCTCTCCACGTTCGGTTGAAAACCGCACATTCGCCGTAGCCAAGGCCGGCATATGCTGGGACAGTTCGTCCTTCAGCGCTGCCGCGATGTTGTTCGCTTCCGAGAGCGGCAGGGTTTCGTCTGCGGCAATTGCGATGTCGGCGTGCAATCTATGACCGATCCAGCGCGCCTTGGCATCGACAATGCGTGCGCCCGGAACGTGCTCGGCGGCATGTCGGATTTCATCCATCACACCGGGTTCGATTCCATCCAGCATGCGGGTCAGCACCGAGCGGGCCGATTGCCAGACGATACCGAAGATCGCAATCGTGATCAGCAGGCCGACAATCGGGTCGGCCAAGGAAAAGCCGAGCCAGACGCCGATGGCTCCGATGACCACGGCAAGGCTGGTAAGTCCGTCGGTGCGGGCGTGATAGCCGTCGGCAATCAGTGCCGCGCTGTTGATTTCGCGGCCGACACGGATACGGAACACGGCAACCGCCTCGTTGCCGAGGAAGCCGACAATGCCCGCCGCCGCCAGCCAGCCCAGGTGCGTCACCGCTTGTGGATTGATCAGCCTGTCGATGGCTTGGTAGGCGGCGACTACAGCGCTGAACAGGATGATGAGCACGATGATGATGCCGGCCAGATCCTCGACCCGGCCCAAGCCATAGGTGAAGGTCCGCGACGGCTTGCGCCGCGCCAGCACGAACGCAATCCATAGCGGGATCGCCGTGGTCGCATCGCCGATGTTATGGATCGTATCGGCCAGCAATGCCACGCTCCCCGACAGCACAACCACGACCATCTGCAATGCTGCGGTGATCGCCAGGATCACGAACGACCATTTGATTGCCCAGATGCCCCGATCGGTGGTGGCAATTGTCGCATCGATGACGCCATGGCTGTGGCCGTGCGGACCGTGATCGCCGTGATGATGTGCGGCGTGCGGGCCGAACCCGAGCCATTCCAGAATGCGGGCTACGATGGCATTCATAGATATTTCGCCAGCTGCTTGAGTTCCGCCAGCGAGTTGCCGCCGGTTTCGACGCTGTCCGTCAGGCAATGCTCGATGTGATCGTTGATCAGCTCGCGCTTGGCGCTGCTGATGGCCCGTTCGACGGCATGAAGCTGCTGCGCCAGATCAACGCAAGGGCGATGCGCCTCGATCATCGCCAGCACCGCCGCGAGGTGGCCTTGCGCGCGCTTCAGGCGCTTTATGATGGAAGGATGCGAAGCGTGGAGGTGATCTGACATGCCTCTGCATATCCTCCCCAGGAGGATACGCGTCAAGCTCTAAGTCAGCTGTGCAATTTCCGGAGAGGCTTCACCTTGAACATTGCTTGGCTTATGCCTTCCCCATGAAGAAGCTTGCTCGTTTTCTCGGCCTGCTGGTCGTTGCAGCAGCCCTTGCGGTGGCGCTGGGCACGCTGCTGCCGCGCCCGCTCTGGCCGGCGGCCGCTGCCGATCGGATCGGCGCAAGCCACCGCATCCTGGTGCTGAAAAACCCGATCCACACCGACATCGCCATCCCGCTCGACGACGATGTGCGCCGGCGCTTCCAGTTCCTGGTCGATGCCGGCATTCCGGCCGACATGGCGGAGGTCCGCTACATCGTCTTCGGCTGGGGCGGCCGCGCCTTCTATCTCGAGACGCCGACCTGGTCGGAACTGAAGGCAGTGCCGGTGATGAAGGCGCTGACCGTCGATGCCTCGGTGATGCATGTCGACATTTCAGGCGACATCGCCGAGCCGCATCCCGACGTCGCCGGTTTCGACGTAAGTGAGGAACGCTTTGCGGCGCTGCTCGATTTCATTGCAGCGAGTTTTCAGCAGGGACCGAACGGGGCCATGCCGATCGAGAATGCGGCCTATTCCCGTTTCGATCGTTTCTTCGAAGCCAATGGCCATTTCAACGCGCTGGTCGGCTGCAACACCTGGGCGGCGGTGGCACTGCGCACCGCAGGCCTGCGCACCGGCTGGTGGAACCCGCTGCCGGCCTCGCTGAGCCTGTCGATGCGGCTTTACAATTGACAAGCCTCCGATGACTTAGGACCGCCGAGCGTCCGCCTGCCAGCCATAGAGCCAGTCGAGATCAGCGGCGAGTTTTTCGGGTGAGCGCATCGCCAGGAACAGGTTGCGGGCCATCGCCACCGGCCCGGCCGCATGCCAGGCGAGGCGGTTGAGGGCGCCGCGGCGGGCGACCTGGGCTACGCGCGGCCGCCGCGCCTGTTCCCAGGCGACAAGCGCGCTGCTGAGGTCGGCAGGCGAGGTGGCAACGAAACCGGCAAGGGTTACCGCGTCCTCGATCGCCATCGCCGCTCCCTGTGCGGCAAACGGCGTCATCGCATGCGCCGCGTCGCCGATCAGCGCTATGCCCTGCGGCGTCGTCCACCGCCGCTGCTCGACGGTATGGATCGGCCATGCCGTCCATGGCGCGGCCTCGCTCGCCAGACGGACCAGCGCCGGCGCGGTACCGCGCATGGCGCTGGCGAGGATGGCGGGGTCGGCATGCCCCGACCAGCTCTCGGCGATGCGCTCGCCCTTGGTGAAGGCCGCGAGGTTGAAGACCGCGCCACGGCCGACCGGATAGGCGACCATATGGAAGCCTGGATAGAGGAATGCGGTAACGCAATCGGGCGCACCGATCACCCTGAAGGCTTGTCCGGCGAGGCTGTCCGCGGCCACCGTTGCGCGCCAGGCCAGCTCGCCCGAGAAGCTGCTTCTCCGGAAATCGGCCCCCTCGCGGGCGAGCGTTTCTCGCACCGACGACCAGATGCCATCGGCTCCGACCAGCAACGATGCTTCGGTTTCGATGGTCGTGCCGGCAATCTCGACTGTTGCGGTGATGCCATTCGGTCCGGTTGCGACGCCGCCGACGCGGGCACCAGTGACAAGCTCGACCTCGGACCGCTCGGCTATCCCCGCCATCAGCGCTGACTGCAAATCGGCGCGGTGGGCGACGAGATAGGGTGCTCCCCAGCGCGTTTCAGCCACCTGGCCAAGCGGTACGCGCGCCAGCTCGCGAAGCGTGACGGCATCCTTGAGCACGACCGCCTCCGGCCGCACCGCCGTCGGCAGCAGCCGATCGAGTATGCCGAATTGTCGAAGGATGCGTGTCGCGTTGGGTGAAAGCTGGATGCCGGCGCCGGCAGCCTCGAGGTGCTGCGCCTGTTCGAACAGTTTTACCCGATAGCCGCGCTCGGCAAAGGCCAGTGCCACGGTCAGCCCGGCGACGCCCGCCCCGGCGATGACCACCTGCCGGGACTGCGTTTCTCGCATCAGGCTTGTCGCGGAAGAATCAGGCGGCCTGGTCGATATAGAGGCAGCCCGGCGGCTGCGTTTCCAATGCCTTCAGCTTGGGCGAATAGCGATAGAGCGTCGAGCAATAGGGGCAGACTTTTTCATTGTCGTCGCCCATATCGAGAAATACATGCGGATGGTCGAAAGGCGGATTGGCGCCGGTGCACATGAATTCCTTGACGCCGATGTCGATTGCCGGATAGCCCGCATCGTTCTGGAAATGGGGAATGGAACCGCCTGCCATCGTCGTCTCCTGATCTTGTCGATTGCATCTGGATCATAACCCATCTCTTTGCAAGATCGATGAAATGAAACTGTCGCAAAAGCCTGTCAGAGGATAAGTTAAGCCGGTTAAGGCTGTGGTCGTCGAACGGTGTGGGAAGAGCGGAAACCATGAACGAACTGAAGCCGGTGCAGAGCGAATTCATCACCGTCGAGGCCGCGAGCCGCGAAGGCGGCAATCCCGACCGCTTCGTCAATCGCGAGTTTTCCTGGCTGCAATTCAACCGGCGCGTGCTCGAGGAATCGCTGAACGCCAATCATCCGCTGCTCGAGCGCGTGCGCTTCCTGTCGATATCGGCAGCCAACCTCGACGAGTTCTTCATGGTCCGCGTCGCCGGTCTTGCCGGCCAGGTGCGCGAAGGCATCGTGCTGAAGAGCCCGGATGGTCGCACACCCGAGCAGCAGCTCGAACAATTGCTGCGCGAGGTCGAGCGCCTGCAGGAGGACCAGCAGAACAGCCTTTCGGCGCTGATGCTGCTGCTCGACAAACAAGGCATCGAAAGCATCACTCGCGATGCGCTGACCAAGGACGAGAAGACCTGGCTCGAGGACCATTTCCAGGAGCAGGTATTTCCGGTCCTGACCCCGCTGTCGATCGACCCGGCGCATCCATTTCCGTTCATTCCCAATCTCGGTTTCTCGATGGCGCTGCAATTGCGCCATCGCAAGAACGGCGAGGAAATGAGCGCGCTTCTGCGCCTGCCGGTGGCGCTGAGGCGCTTCATCCGTTTGCCGGATCGCAAGCATCATGTCCGCTTCATTCCACTCGAAGAGGCGGTCAGTCTCTATATCGGCAAGCTGTTTCCCGGCTATGAGGTCAAGGGCTCCGGCACGTTCCGCATCATCCGCGACAGCGATATCGAGGTCGAGGAAGAATCAGAGGATCTGGTGCGGCTGTTCGAGACGGCGCTGAAGCGGCGACGCCGCGGCTCGGTCATCCGCATCGAGTTCGACAGGTCGATGCCGGCCGAATTGCGCGATTTCGTCGCCGGCGAGCTCGGCGTCTCGGCCAGCCGGATCAGCGTGCTCACCGGTCCGCTGGCGCTCAGCCAGATCTCGGAGATCGTCGCCGTCGCCCGCGACGATCTGAAATTCACCCCCTACAATCCCCGCTTTCCCGAGCGCATCCGCGAGCATGGCGGCGATTGCTTTGCCGCGATCCGCGAGAAGGACATCATCGTCCACCACCCTTACGAATCCTTCGACGTGGTGGTGCAGTTTCTGCGCCAGGCAATGGCCGACCCGGAAGTGGTGGCGATCAAGCAGACGCTCTACCGCACCTCCAACGACAGCCCGATCGTACGGGCGTTGGTCGATGCGGCGGAAGCCGGCAAGTCGGTGACGGCGCTGGTCGAGCTCAAGGCGCGCTTCGACGAGGAGGCCAACATCCGCTGGGCGCGCGACCTCGAGCGCGCCGGCGTCCAGGTCGTCTTCGGCTTTCTCGAACTGAAGACCCACGCAAAGATGTCGCTGGTCGTGCGGCGCGAGGACGGCAGGCTGCGCAATTACGTGCATCTCGGCACCGGCAACTACCACCCGGTCACCGCCCGCATCTACACCGATCTGTCCTTCTTCACCACCGACCCGACAATCGCGCGCGATGTCGCCCAGTTGTTCAACTTTATCACCGGCTATGCCGAGCCGGCCGAGCAGATGCGGCTGGCCATCTCGCCGTTCACGCTGCGCGACCGCATCCTCCAGCACATTTCGGATGAGATCAGTCACGCGCTGGAGGGCAGACCGGCCCGCATCTGGATGAAGATGAACGCCTTGGTCGACCCGATCGTCATCGACGCGCTCTACGATGCCAGCCGCGCCGGCGTCGAGATCGATCTCGTCGTGCGCGGCATCTGCTGCCTGAGACCGCAGGTGCCCGGCCTATCGGAGAACATCAGGGTGAAGTCGATCGTCGGCCGCTTCCTCGAGCACAGCCGCATCTATTGCTTCGGCAACGGCCACGGCCTGCCCTCGGACGGGGCGATCGTCTATATCTCCTCGGCCGATTTGATGCCGCGCAATCTCGACCGCCGCGTCGAGACCATGGTGCCGATCACCAATCCAACTGTGCATGAGCAGGTGCTCGGCCAGATCATGCTCGGCAACATCATGGACAACCAGCAAAGTTTCGACGTATTGGCTGATGGAACCTCCCGGCGCGTCGTGCTGGAAGAGGGCGAGGAACCGTTCAACGCGCAGGAATATTTCATGACCAATCCGAGCCTGTCCGGACGGGGCGATGCGTTGAAGTCGCATGCGCCCAAGCGCATCGCGCAGTTCAAACGCCGCAAGAAACAGAACGCAGCGACGGGCTGATGATTTCAGCGTCCCAGGGCCGGCTCCAGGACCGCCGACCGCTGTCCATCATCGATATCGGGTCGAACTCGATCCGTCTTGTGATCTATGAGGGGCTGGCGCGCTCGCCGACCTTGCTGTTCAACGAAAAGATGCTGGCCGGCCTCGGCCGCGGCATCGTTTCGACCGGAAAGCTCGATCCCGAGGCGGTGACGCGTTCGATGGAAGAGTTCCGCCGCTTCCGCGCGCTCTCCGACCAGGCCGGCGCCGAGCGCATGTATGTGCTGGCGACCGCCGCCGCTCGCGAGGCGGTCAACGGCCCCGACTTCATCCACCGCGCCGGGGATGTGCTCAGGACCGAGATCCAGGTGCTCAGCGGCCGCGAGGAAGCCCATTATTCGGCACTCGGCGTCATCTCCGGTTTCCACCCGGCCAACGGTATCGCCGGCGACCTTGGCGGCGGCAGCCTCGAACTGATCGATATCGACGGTGAGACGATCGGTGACGGCATCACGCTGCCGTTGGGCGGCTTGCGCCTGCAGGACATGGCGAAGAACTCGCTGGCCCAGGCGGCAAGGATCACGCGCGAGCAACTGGCGCGGGCGAAATTGCTGAAGGGCGGGCAGGGCAGGGCCTTCTACACGGTCGGCGGCACCTGGCGAAACCTCGCCCGGCTGCACATGGAAATGACCAACTACCCGCTCGGCGTCATGCACCACTACGAGATCGGCATCGAAAGCGCCGCGAACTTCCTCCGGCAGGTCGCCAAAGCCGAGATCGACAAGATCAAAGGCATCGAGGGCATCTCCAAGAACCGCCGCTCGCTGCTGCCCTATGGCGCCATCGTGCTGCAGGAGATCATGGCGGCGATGCAGCCGTCGAAGATCATCGTGTCGGCGCTGGGCGTGCGCGAGGGCTTTCTCTATTCGCTGCTCGACAAGGCCGAGCAGAAGGCCGATCCGCTGATCTCGGCGGCGGAAGAGCTTGCCCGCCTGCGCTCGCGCTCGGTCGACCACGCGCATGAGCTTGTCGAATGGACCGGCAAGGCATTCGCCGCCTTCGGCATCGACGAAACCAGGGATGAGGCGCGCTACCGCCACGCCGCCTGCCTGCTCGCCGATATCGGCTGGCGTGCCCATCCCGAATATCGCGGCAAGCAATCGCTCAACATCATCGCTCACGCCTCGTTTATTGGCGTCGACCATCCCGGCCGCGCTTTCCTGGCGCTTGTCAGCCTGTTTCGCCACGAGGGCGTGTTCAATGAAGCCGCTCCGGAAATCCGCGGGCTGGCGACACCGCGCTATCTCGAGCGCGCCCGCGTGCTGGCCGCGCTGCTGCGCGTCGTCTATTTGCTGAGCGCGGCAATGCCCGGCGTCATGCCACGACTGAAATGGGAAAACCGCGGCAATGGCGTACTGGCGCTGGTGCTGCCGGCAGCGCTGGCCGATCTTTACGGCGAGCGGCCGGCCGGCCGGCTGGCACAGCTGGCAAGGGTCACCAACCGCCGGCTGGTGCTGGCGGTCGAGGGCGGGCCTAGCATGTCTGTCAAATAGACGCCCGCGCTGTCGCGTCGCGACCGTTGAGGAAAGAAGGAAAACGCCGTGAAATCCAGGCAGGTTCTGCAGCTGTTGGTTGCCGGGATCTTCGTCCTCTTCGCGGGCCCGTCAATGTGAGCCGTCTGGCAAAGTTCGTTTTTCTGAACACCGAATAAACCGGGCGGCAGCTTAGGCGCTCGCTGCAACCAGCCGCCCGTCGGCCGACCAGGCGCCCGCACCAGCCATTGCCAGCGCCAGGAAACCGCCTGCTATGGCGATGTCCTTCATCAGCATCTGTGAATGCATGAAGGTCAGCGTCGGATCGTCGCCGCCCTGGCCATAATGACCGAGGAAGCCCGCCGCGATGCAGAAGGCAGCGAGCAGCAGCGCCACGACCGGCGTCTTGAAGCCGACGAGGATGAGCAGCCCGGCGATCAACTCGAACAGGCCTGTCGCCCAAGCCACCAGCGTCGGCAGCGGCAGGCCGAGGCCGGCGAAATAGCCTGATGTGCCCGCGATGTCGGCAAGCGCATGGAAGCCGGACGGCACGAACAGCGCGGCGAGCAGCAGCCGGGAAAGCAAGAGCAGCGCATTGCGAGGCATGGTCTCCTCCGATATCGGCGACCGATCCTAGCAGAGTTCCAGCCAGCGGATATGAACCGACAACGAAAAAGGGGCGCGGAAAATTCCGCGCCCCTTTGTTCAGGAACGCTGGACTGCTTCAGCCGCGCTTGGCGTCGATCGAATACGCGCCTGGGCCCGAGGAGGCGAGCACGAGGAAGCCGCCGGCAATGCCGAGGTTCTTCATGAAATTGATCATCTGCATTTGATCGGCCCAGCCGGTGTGGGCGACCAGCGCGGTGGCGACGGTGAAGATCGCCATTACCCAGCCGACGATCCTGGTCTGGAAGCCGACGAGGATGGCCAGGCCGCCAAGCAGTTCGATAAGGCCGACGACAATGGCGGTCACCATCGGCAGCGGCAGGCCAAGGCTGCCGAAATAGCCGGCGGTGCCGGCAATCGCCGTCAGCTTGCCGAAACCGGAAAGCAGGAAGATGACAGAAAGCAGGATGCGGCCGAGCAGGATCGTGCCCGAGGCGCCGGCGGCGGCGCCGGAACCGGCAAACGAATTGTTGGTGGACGTGTTGGTGGACATGCGTAACTCTCCAGAAGGGTTTGGCCAAACGGCTTGGGATACCCGCCTAGTTAGCGCAGGTCGACTGTTCACCAAAGACGTCAGATTGGTTACGGATTGTTCACCCAGGTAACGTTTTCGCGATGAACATGGGTGTTGTGATCCAGGCATCTCAACACCCTAGGCGGCATGGACAAATTTAGCCGGTATCTGGCGGTGGCGGTATGGACCATTGATCGGCAGCAATCCTTTCAGAATTCGCCATTCCGCCTCTGTCAGATCGCCTCTGCTCAAGCCCGCCTCCAAAAGCAGCCTTGAATCAATACAGTGAGACGTCGTCAATAGCCGCTGCGCAAGGCTTGGCAGTGCGTGTCGACCTTACGACAGCAGGCGGCCGGAGATGAGTTGCTGGATCAAACGTGCGTCGTGCTCAGGGCCGGGCGATTGGTACCACTCTTTATCCCCGCTGACCCATGCATCAGTCGCACGAATACCATTCGGCGAACCCTCGAGACGGACGCCATAGATGCAGGCTCCTGTCCACGAACGATGAAAATAGAGCCAGCCATTCTCAAAAAATATGAACCACTTATCGTCCATATCCCGCGGAACGTGCCCAAGCCTGATCTTCTCGCCTTCGGCGTCCGAATACAGCAGTGCAAGATCTATCCGATCTTGCTGCGCTGGGAGGGGGAGCGTTTTCCAAGAGGAGCGTGTGGCTGCTTGCATGCCTCATCTAACCAAAGCGATGAAAATCACACAACGAGCGATTTGCAGGCCGCTCAAATTTGTCCACGCCGCCTAGCCCGGATGCGTCATGTCCTCCGGCCGCACCAGCCGCTCATAGTCGGCTTCACTGACCAGCCCGGTGGCCAGCGCTTCCTCGCGCAGCGTGGTGCCGTTCTTATGTGCCGCCTTGGCGATCTTGGCGGCGTTGTCGTAGCCGATCGTCGGCGCAAGCGCCGTCACCAGCATCAGCGAACGGTCGAGCGCCGCCTTGATGTTGTCTTCGCGGGCCTCGATGCCGACGACGCAATTGTCGGTAAAGGACACCGAAGCGTCGGCCAGCAGTTGTACCGATTGCAGAAAACAATAGGCCATCAGCGGATTGTAGACGTTGAGTTCGAAATGGCCCTGACTGCCGGCGAAGCTGATCGCCGCATTGTTGCCGAACACCTGGACGCAAACCTGTGTCATCGCCTCGCATTGGGTCGGATTGACCTTGCCAGGCATGATCGACGAGCCCGGTTCGTTTTCCGGCAGCGACAATTCGCCGAGGCCCGAACGCGGGCCGGAGCCGAGCAGGCGGATGTCGTTGGCGATCTTGAACAGCGCCGCCGCGCAGGCATTGATGGCGCCGTGAGAGAACACCATGGAATCATGGGCGGCCAGCGCCTCGAACTTGTTCGGCGCAGTGACGAAATCGATGCCGGTGATCGCGGCGATGCGCGCCGCCACCTTTTCGGCAAAACCGACCGGAGCGTTGAGACCGGTGCCGACCGCGGTGCCGCCTTGCGCCAATTCCTGCAGGCCGGGCAGGGTCATTTCGATGCGCTTGATCGACGAGGCGACCTGCGCCGCATAACCGGAGAACTCCTGGCCGAGCGTCAGCGGCGTCGCGTCCTGCGTGTGGGTGCGGCCGATCTTGACGATGTGGGCGAAAGCCCTGGTCTTGGCGTCGAGTGCCGCGTGCAAATGTCTCAGCGCCGGCAGCAGGTCGTGAATGATGCGCTCGGCGCAAGCGATGTGCATGGCCGTCGGATAGGTGTCGTTCGATGACTGGCTCATGTTGACGTGGTCATTGGGATGCACCGGCTTCTTCGACCCCATGACGCCGCCCAAAAGCTCGATCGCGCGGTTGGAAATCACCTCATTGGCGTTCATGTTGGACTGCGTGCCTGAGCCGGTTTGCCAGACGACCAGCGGGAAATGGTCGTTCAGCTTGCCGTCGATGACCTCCTGAGAGGCCTCGATAATGGCCTTGCCGATCGCCGGATCGAGTCGCTTCAGCTCCATGTTGGCTTCGGCGGCCGCCCGCTTGACGATGCCCAGCGCCCGCACGATCGAGGCCGGCTGTTTCTCCCAGCCGATCTTGAAGTTGGCCAGCGAACGCTGCGCCTGCGCGCCCCAATAGCGGTCCGCAGCGACCTCGATGGGACCGAACGTGTCGGTTTCGGTTCTGGTCTCTGGCGCGCTCACGAAATCTCTCCGGTTTGCAATTTGCAAACGGCGTATCGCGTTGCACAAACGCCTTCAAGCGGAGATTGCGGGCGATGGAGATGCAAATCGGTTGAAGCCGCGCCTTTTCCTTCTCCCACAAGCGAGGAGGAGGGCGCGCTCCTCACCCCGCCGTATACCCGCCGTCGATCGCAAAGATACCGCCGCTGGTCCATGCCGCCTCGTCGCTGGCGAGATAGACCGCGATGCCGGCAAGGTCGCTGGTCCGGCCGATGCGGCCGAGCGGATAGCTGCGCTCGACATAGGCCTTGAGCTCGGCTTGCGCGGCTTCCGGCAGGTTTTCGATCGACCTGCGCCGCATCGCTGTGTCGACCGTGCCGGGCGCGATGGCGTTGACCCTTATGCCGCGCGGCCCGAGCTCGAAGGCGAGCGATTTGGTCAGCGAATTGAGCGCGCCCTTCGACAGCGAATAGAGGCTGGACGGCCGCTTCGGGATCATCTTGTGCGCAAAATAGGACGAGATGTTGATCACGGAAGCCGCGCCCGGCGCGAGATGCGGCAACAGCCGTTGCGTGAGGAAGAATACCGCCGTGACGTTGAGCGCGAACGATTGCTGGAACTGGTCCTCGCTGACGGTCTCGAACGGTACCAGGAATGCCACGCCGGCGTTGTTGACGAGGATATCGAGAGGTGGGCCGCGCCTGGCATGCTCGACCACGGCGTCGATGCCGGCGCTGGCCGACAGGTCGGCCGACAGCGTTTCGACATTATTCCCGAGCTGCTCGCGGGCGGCGTCGAGTTTTTTGCCGTCGCGGCCGACGATCAGCACGCCAGCGCCTTCGCGCAAGAAGGCATCGGCGATTGCCAGCCCAATCCCGTCCGAGCCGCCGGTGACCAGTGCCCGTTTGCCGCCCAGTCTCATTCAACACTCCCGCGCATTGCCGTCTTGTCTGATTAAGGAGAACAGCGCCGTTGCCAATTGTGGTCAAGCCGCCGGGCTATCCTACAATATGAACTTTCGGCTGATGCGCCTGTCTATTCGGCAGCGGCTGCACCGCGCCGAACAGCCAGGCGGGTAGCGACGAAATCCTTGACCTGATGAATGGCCTGTTCACGCGTAACGCTGCCGGGCTGCAGGCCAAGCCGCAACCACAGCCCGTCGATCAGGGCGGTGACGCCGAACGCGATCTCGTCAGCATCGCGCGCCGGCGCCAGAACGCGCAGGCCGGACAGCAGGTTGGAGCGCATGCGCGCATGGATCACCTTCTGGATGCGGGCAAGCTTTTCGTCGCGCGGCACCTCCGCGCAAAGCGAAAGCCAAGCGTGGCAGAGGGACGGCTGGAAGAGATGCGGCTCGAAATTGCCTTCGATGATGGCATCTATCCGTTGCATTGGCGTACGCGCCTGCCTCAATCGCTCCACCACCGCATGACGCAGCACCAGGTTCGATTCGCGCATGGCATGCTCGAAAAGCTCCCGCTTGCTGTTGAAATAGTGCAGCACGATGCCCTTCGATGCGCCGGCCTGTGCCGCCACTTTTTCTATGGTGGCGCCAGCTATGCCTTCGCGCTGAAGCACGGCAAAGGCGGCTTGCCGCAGCTCCTTGCGGCGTATGTCGCTGAGACGCTTGAGTTTCACGGGCCGGGATCCATGCATCGAAAACCGACGTTGACATTTTTGTCCGCCGAGATCAATGATTGACCGTTGGGACAATTTAAAAACCGAATGGTCAACATCGTTGGTGAAATGAGGAGAACCGAAATGCTTCGTTGCCTTGGAATAGGCGCCTCGCTCTGCGTCCTGCTGGCGATCCAGCCGGCCATTGCGGCTGAACCCGAGCAGTGCAAGGTCGTGCGCATGGCCGAGCCTGGATGGAACGACCTTGCCTTCACCACCGGCGTCACCAGCGTCTTGCTCGATGCGCTCGGCTACAAGCCGGCAAGTTCGCTTCTGGGCATCAACGTCATCTATGAATCCTTGAAGAACAATGATTTAGACGTGTTCCTTGGCTATTGGGATCCGGCGATGATCACCTACTACGAGCCCTATAAGAAGGACGGCTCGGTGGACGATGTGCGCGTCAATCTCGTCGGCGCCAAATACACCTTTGCCATGCCGACTTACGTCTGGGAGGCCGGCGTCAAGGATTTTGCCGACCTGCAAAAGTTCGCCGACAAGTTCGGCAGGAAGATGTACGGCATCGAGCCGGGCTCGAACCAGCTGATGATGGACGCCATCGCCGATAAGTCGCTGGGCCTCGATGGCTGGCAGGTCGTCGAATCGAGTGAAGCCGGCATGCTTTCCGAGGTCGGCTACGAGATCAAGGAAAAGCGCTTCATCGTCTTCCAGGGTTGGGCGCCGCATCCAATGAACACGATGTACAACTTCAAATATCTGAGCGGCGGCGACAAGTTCTATGGCCCGAACTTCGGCGCCGCGACGGTGACGACGCAGGTGCGCAAGGGCTATCTGCAGCAATGCCCGAATGTCGGGCAGTTGCTGAAGAATCTCGCCTTCGACATCGATTTCGAAAATCTCGGCATGGGCTATCTCATCAATGACGGCATGAAGCCGGAGGAAGCCGGCCTGAAGGCGGTCAAGGAGAATCCGGATAGGCTCGGCGCCTGGCTTGCCGGTGTCACCACATTCGATGGCAAGCCCGCGCTCGACGCAGTCAAGCAGCAGCTCGGCCTGTGATATCGGCCGATCAGGCGGGCTGGAACGGCCGCAAGCGCAAGGTCGGTGCTGAAACGGCCTGCGTCGAAATCGCCGGGCAGGAGCCCGCGCTGGTGCTGGTGCACGGCTTCTCCGACACGAGCCGCAGCTTCTCCTTGCTGGCGCCGCATCTCGCCGGGCGCCGGCGTATCATTCCAGACCTGCGCGGGCATGGCGCCTCGCCGGCCGGGACACGCGGCTTCGCCCCGGCGGATTTCGCGGAAGATGTGGCGAGTTTGATCGAGCGATTGCGGCTCGAGCGGCCGGTTCTGGTCGGGCATTCCCTGGGCAGCATGGTGGCGATCGAGGCAGCCGCGCGCTACCCCGAGATGATCGGTGGCCTGGTGCTGATGGCCGGAACGCTGCGGCCGCAGATCGGTGAGGATCACCCGATGACCATTGGTGTGCGGGCACTTCGAGACCCGATATCGCCGGCCGATCCGTTCTATGAATATTGGCATGCCTGCGAGGCCGAGGTTCCAGCGGACTTCCTGACCATTGCTGCAAAGGAAGCGTCAGCCATGCCGGCGGCACTTTGGTGCGCAATCCTGGAGCAGGTTCGGCGCGTCGATCTGACCGACAAGGCGCGCACGCTGCGCCTGCCGGTGCTTGTCATTGCGGGCGGGCGCGACCTGCTCTTCGACGAAACGCACCAACGGCGGCTCCTCGAAGAAATCCCCGCCGCCGCGTTTGTTAGCGCGGTGCGATGCGGACACAACCCGCACTGGGAGGATCCGGCATTGGTTGCGGCAGCCATCGCCCGGTATTTCAAGGTCTGGAATGAAGCCGACCTCGAAGCGACCGGCAATCTGGGCTGAGAGCAGTCATGAACCTTTCCGAATACGTGGCGTTGGATGCCGTCGCCCTGGCCCGGCATGTTCGCTCCGGTGAACTGTCGGCTGTCGAGGTCGTTGAGGCGGCTATCGAAGCGATCGAACGCATCAATCCCGCCATCAATGCCGTGACACTGATCGATGCGGACCGGGCGCTTTCCGCGGCGGCAAGCTGCAACCGGCAGGCCGCACTCGCCGGCATTCCCTTCTTGGTCAAGGACACCGGCGTCAATGTACGGGAGTGGCCGACAACGCACTCGTCGCTCTACTTCAAGGATGTCGCGCCGAAGCCCGACAGCGAGATCGTCCGGCGCTGGCGGGCCGCCGGTCTGATCTTGCTGGGAAAGACAAACACGCCTGAATTTGCCAACGACTTCGTCACCGAACCCAGCTTTCGCGGCCCCACCTTGAACCCCTGGGATCCTTCGCTGACGGCGGGCGGCTCAAGCGGCGGAGCTGCCGCCGCGGTGGCAAGCGGCATGGTGCCGGCCGCCCACGGTTCCGACATCGGCGGCTCGATCCGGGTGCCGGCTGCCTGTTGCGGCGTGTTCGGCATGAAGCCGTCGCGCGGGCTCACGCCTGTCGGCCCCTATCGAGGTCAGGTCGGCGCCGGGCTCTACGCCGACAGTGTCCTATCCCGCACCGTTCGGGACAGCGCCGCCATGCTGGACATGACTGCCGGTCCAGAACAAGGAGCGCCTTACTCCGTGCTGAAATCGGTGCCATCCTACCTGGACTGGCTGTTTTCGCCCGGCGAGCGTCTGCGCATCGCGTGCCTGGCGCACCGGCCGGATGGCACGCCGGTCGCGTCCGAGATCGGGGAAAAATTCCAGAAAGCCATAAGCCTCCTCGAGGACATGGGGCACGAGGTCACAGAGGCGCGTTTCCCGCGGGAAGCCAGTGCCGAAGCGGACTGGAGCATCTTCTGGATGTCGGAGGTCGCGCGGCTGGTTGACGAGCGCGCCGATGAGATCGGGCGGATGCCGGGGGCCGGCGAAATCGAAAGCCTGACTCGTCACGCTCTCGACAGTTTTCGGCGATCCTCGGCCGCCGATTATCTCAGGGCGCAGGACCATGTGCACAGCGCTTCGCTGGCGATGGCGATGGCGTTCGATGGGTTCGACCTGATCATGACGCCGACGACGGCCGAGCTTACGCCCCGGCTTGGCGCCATCCATGGCGATGGTGCTCTCTTCGATTACGAGGCTTGGGCGAGCCGGGCCTACGGCTTTGCGCCCTTCACCGAAATCTTCAATGTCACCGGGCAACCGGCCGCCAGCCTGCCGCTTTTTCAGTCGAAGGGCGGCCTGCCGATTGGCATTCAGCTTATTGGCCGCAAGAACGAGGACCACCGGCTGCTTCGCGTTTCCCTTGACCTGGAGCAGGCAACCGCATGGACGGCGCGTTACCAGGCGATCCTGCCAGACACTTTCAGGCATGAACCAGGAGGCTCCGGCGACCTAGGGGGCGTCAACGATGTTGGTTCATACCGAAATTGGGTGCTGCCCGAGCAGCGATCGCGCCGTCGGTAACAGACGCAAAACCCCCGCGGGCCTGGCGAATTCCCCTTGTACGGTCTGCTGAAGCGCCTGCCAGTCCGGGGAGGCGGCCAAGGCCGCTTCGTGCCGGGCATACGCTTCGGCGCTGGCGAAACCCGTGACGCTGATGAAGACGTTTTCGCTGGCCCGCACCGGCAGCCGCGGAAAGCTGTTTTCGGCATGTTCGGTGACGAAGGCGGCCAGCGGGTGTGCGCCAAATGCGGCAAGCACCGGAAGAGCCGCGGTCTGGAAGTCCCTGGCGAAGCCGGCTTCCAGGCCTGGTCGCAAATGATGAATCTTGATGACAACAATTGTCTGCAAAGCACTGCTTGCGCTTGGTTCTTCGAGATCCGTCTGGATTGCTCGTTGCGATCCCGAGAGGTCGAAGCCGGCGCCGGGCCAGGCCGGCCTCAGCAGCAGCACGTCGTCGGAATCGATCATCGTGGCGTTGGCGGCATCGCGCCAGGCAGCCCAGACCGGCCCGTCATAGAAGGCGGTCAGAGCGTTTTTCCGCGCTTCCATGCCGTCGAAGCCGCGCAGCCAGACGAACATGTCCGGCCGGTCGAGATCGCGGAACTGGCCGATGATGGTCATTCCCGCGGTTTCCTGCCCCTCGATCAGGTGATTGTCGAAGATGCCGATCAGCGTCTCGCGCCGGCCGGGTTTCAGCGTGTATTGCCTGAGTTCGACGACGGGCGAGGCGAGCAGATCGGGATTAGGTATGGCGTTCAAAGGCAGGTTCATCGCGCGAGCTCCAAAACAGGACAGTCATCCTGTTTTGCAAAACAGA
Organism: Mesorhizobium sp. M0136; assembly: GCF_040322515.1. Taxonomy (NCBI): domain Bacteria; kingdom Pseudomonadati; phylum Pseudomonadota; class Alphaproteobacteria; order Hyphomicrobiales; family Phyllobacteriaceae; genus Mesorhizobium; species Mesorhizobium sp. M0136. Next base: position 56,078 of record NZ_JAMYTP010000021.1, on the reverse strand, counting down.
CCGGTTGTCCTGTTTTGTCAATCTGCTATCGTGTGAAGATGTCAGCAGAGATATCCGCTCGCCCAAGGTCGCGGGCTCAAAAACGCACCAACGACCCCGAACGCATGCGCAAGAAAGTGCTCGACGTCGCCGAGGAGGCGTTTCAGGCACGCGGCTATCATGCATCCAGCATGGGCGACCTGATGGCGACGGCGGGCGTCACCGGTGGTGCGCTGCACCACCATTTCGCGACCAAGAAGGCGCTGGCGCTTGCAGTGATCGAGGAGCGGGTCGCCGCCGCAGTCGAAGAGACATGGATCGCACCGGTGCGGATGGCTCCCTCAGCGCGCGAGGGCGTGCGCTCCGTGTTCGCGGCCGTCGCGGCGGAGCTGGAGCGGCAAGGTTTCGTGCGCGGTTGCCCGCTCAACAACCTGGCGCATGAGCTGTCGCTTGCCGATCCGGATTTCCGCATTGCCCTTGCCGGCATTTTTTCGGCCTGGCGCCAGGCGATCGCCGATAAGATCAGCGCCGACCAGCGGGCGGGACGGGAGCTGGGCACTGATCCGCAGCGCTTCGCAGCGCTTGCTGTCGCCAGCTATTCGGGCGCCATGTCGATGGCCAAGACCGCACAGGACGCAAGCGTGCTGCGCGACTGCCTGATGGGGTTGGAGCAGGGAGTTATGTCGTCCAAAGCAGGAACGAGGCGACGTAGCAGGATACTGCACAGAGCCCTTTGACGCCGGCAGGACAGTCGCTCACTATGACCGAGGCGGGGAGGCCGAGCTCTTAATTCGGCAGCGGCTTTATCAGCTCGTAGCCGACCACGCTTTCAGCGCTGGTGCCCTCGTCATAGCGCCTGGCCACAACTGCCTGCAGATCGGGTGCGTAAAGCGCGGTGAACTCGTCCCGCGTCTCGCCGGCCTCGCTCCTGATCGTCTGCTTGACCGCGAGCACGGCGTATTTGCAATCACCCAGGCTGAACGTCTCCTTGCCCTTGACGTTGATCTCCAGCGTCTCGGTGGCCTTCGGCGGCTTGTTCGGTGCAAGACGGGCAAACACGATCTTGCTCTTGGCCCCCGCCTTCAGTGGGAACACCTTCCTGAGATCGGAGAACGGGATCATCGCCATCTGCCCTGTGCTGCTGTCGCGAAACACTTCGATCAGCCCGCCGAACAGGTACTGCGACTGCGGCGATTGCGACTGGTATTTATTGGCAACCGCCACCATTCCGCCCGCCGCCGGACGAAATTCGCTGTGGATGCCAGGCCTTTCGAGAACGAAGCCGGCCTTGGCCGATTTGGCGTCGATGCACGCGGAGGCGTGCGCTGCGCTCGTCATCGCCAGGATCGCCATTGTCATGCCGATGGATGCAGTTTTCATGGCGTCCTCCTCTGCCCGCGCAAGTTGAATGCCGAAAGCAATGCCAGACCTGGGAGAACGTGTCGACACACTTTGCGAGCAACTGGACTGCCGGTTCGCGTCGTGCTGAATTTTAGCGCATGATGCATCGCATTTCCGCCCGACCGGTCTCCCGGCGCAGTTTCCTGATGAAGGCAGCGGCCGTTGCCGCGGCCGGCGCCGTTTCGCGCCCGGCCTTCGGCCAGACCGGGCAGCGCATTCCGCCGATCGACGCCACCTTCCTGTTTATCGCTGATGTCCATGCCTGTCGCATGGCGAACGGATTGAGCCCGCACTGCGAGCAGGAAGGCAAGACCGACGCCGCCCTGCTGCGCAATGTCGCCGCACTCAACGGCGTCGCCGACAGACAATGGCCAGCTGAAATCAACGGCGTGGCCACCGGTCTGCATTCGACGGGCAATATCGGCACGCCGCTCGGCCTCGTCGTTGGCGGCGACATCACCGATGATGGTGGCGGCCAGATCACCCAGCCCAGCGAAGGCACGCAGCTGCTCCAGTTCAGCCAGCGCTACCAGCAGGGCGTTGGCCCCGACCGCGTGCACATGCCGGTCTATGTCGGCCTCGGCAATCACGACCTCGACCAGAACGGCCCGCGCTCGCATGTCGACTGGTACCGCCGCGAAATGCGCGACTACGTCGAGGTCAATCACCGCCCCGGCGTTTTCTTCAAGCCGCCCGCGCCGGCGACCAACTACGATCTCGAGACCGATTGCTATTCATGGGATTGGGGCGGTCTGCATCTTGTCCAGACGCACCGTTTTGCCGGCGATACCGGCCATGGCGCAGTCAGCAGCCTGCCATGGCTGAAGCAGGACCTGGCGACCTATGCCGGCGACGGCCGCCCGGTCATCCTGTTCCAGCATTATGGCTGGGATAATTTTTCGATCGAAAGATGGGACGCCGCCGAGAAGACCTTCGACGACAACGGCACGGGCCCACCGCATTGGTGGAGCGAAGCCGACAGGCAGGCGCTGCTGGCTGTGCTGAAGGGCTACAACGTCGTCGGCATCTTCCATGGCCACCAGCACGCGACGCCGATGATCTATCACCGTGACGGGCTCGATTTGTTCAAGCCGAAGGCTGCCTTCATGGGCGGCTTTGCGTTGGCGCGGGTGACCGGCAGCAGCATGGATGTGGTTCTGGGCGAAGCCGCCGGAGATCATGGCGAGGTCGCCTTCACCAATGCGTACAGCAAAAGTCTGACTTTCTGACGGGCAGGAGAGGCCCAAAAAAGGCGGCCGAGCCGCCTTTTTCTGGTTTGCGAAGCCTCGGCGTCAAAGCGCCTTCTTCACCTTGTGCTTCACGTCGCCGTAAGCCTTCTGCATCTTGCCGGTCGCCTTGTCGACGTCACCTTCGGCCTCGGTGCGCCTGTTGCCGGTGGCCTTGCCGGCGGTCTGCTTGACCGAGCCCTTGGCTTGCTTGGCAACGCCGGCAACCTGATCCTTGTTCACCATCTCGCATCTCCTGAACCGTTCGCCTGGAGAAACGGTCGCGGATCGCTTAGGTTCCGGGTTCGGCCCGTCGATTGCGATAGCTTCCGGCCGCGAAGCCGACAGGATAGGGTGCGCCAGGACGCCCGAACAGACAGGGGCCGGAGGGACAATGGCTGAATTCACGCTCTTCATCGGCAACAAATGTTTTTCGTCGTGGTCACTGAGGCCGTGGCTGGCGATGAAGTATCTGGAGATCCCGTTCGAGGAAGGTCTTGTGCGCCTGCGCACGCCCGAGACCGCGGCCAATCTGGCCAGGATATCGCCGACAGGCCAGGTGCCGGTGCTGAACCATCGGCTGCCGAATGGCGAGGTCCGGATCGTCTGGGAAACCCTTGCCATCCTTGAATACCTCGCCGAGCTGTTTCCTGGGAAAAAGCTCTGGCCGGCCGACATCGGCGCCCGCGCGCTGGCCCGCTCGGCGGCGACAGAGATGCATTCCGGCTTTCGCGAGGTCCGCTATGGCTGGCCGATGAATTTGCGCCGGCCAAAAGGCCACAAGCCGCTCGACGCCGAAGGTGAGGCACAACGGGCGCGCATCGAGGAGCTATGGCGCGAATGCCGCGAAAAATACGGCAAAGGCGGCCCGTTCCTGTTTGGCCATTTCACCGCGGCCGACGCCATGTACGCGCCGGTCGTCACCCGCTTCGACACCTATGGCGGCACGCTGGCAACCGATACCCGCGCCTATGTCGACGCCGTGCTTTCGATGCCGGCGATGCGCTACTGGTATGCCGAGGCGGCGAAAGAGCCTTGGCCGGAGCCCGGCCCCGACGAATAGAGCCGAGCAAAGCTGGTCTTCCACTTCGCCGCCCGCGGCCTATCTGAAGATCGGGCTGGGGCCTTGGAGACTTCACAATGATATCTGTTCCTTCCGCATTGGCCGGCAAGGTCGCACTCGTTACCGGCGCATCGTCGGGCATTGGCGAGGCGACGGCTGCGGCTCTGGCCGCCGCCGGGGCCAAGGTGGCGATTGCGGCGCGCCGCACCGATCGCCTCAAAGCGCTGGCCGCGCGTATAGAAGAGGCCGGCGGCGCGGCGCTCCGCATCGAGGCCGATGTCACCAGCAACGATGATGTCACCGGGATGGTCGACAAGGTTGTCGACGAATGGAGCCGCCTCGACATCCTCGTCAACAATGCCGGGGTGATGCTTCTGTCGCCGGCCGCCGAGGCCGTGCTCGACGACTGGCGCCGCATGGTCGAGCTCAACCTGCTGGCGCTGATGGGGGTCACCAAGGCGGCGCTGCCGCATCTCAGGGCCGCCAAGGGTCACATCGTCAACGTCTCGTCGGTCGCGGGCCGTGTCGCCAATCCGGGGGCCAGCGGCTATGCAGCAACCAAGTTCGGCGTCGTCGGCTTTTCCGAATCGCTGCGCCGCGAAGTCTACGCCGACAAGGTTCGCGTCACCGTTATCGAGCCCGGCCTGGTGCGCACCGAGCTCGGCGACCACATCACCAATCCGGCGTTCAAGGCTGATCTGGACAAGCGGCTCGCCGCCATGGAGGCGCTGACCGCCGAGGACATTGCCGCGGCCATTCTCTACGCCGTGAGCCAGCCGCCACACGTCAACGTCAACGAGATCGTCATCCGCCCGACCGACCAGGAACGATGAACGGCGTCGGATCTTTCGCTACGCCTCAAATCCCGCCCGCAGGAAATCGCCACATTCCTCGACCAGCCGCGACGGGTCCCTCGCGAGGTAGACGCCGAAATCCGCCATCGGCGCCGGCGGCAAGTTGAAGCGTCCGTTGAGGCTTTGGCAGTCGGGCGGCAGTCCTTCATGCAGCAGAAGCCCGATGCCAAGCCCGGCCCTCAGCGCCGAGATCAGTGTCGCGAAGGTCGACACGCGGCAGCCGATCTTCCAGCCGATCCCGGCCTCGGCGAGCGAAGCCAGCATCCTGTCCTGCCAGGAGCAGGCGCCTTCGAAGATGATCAGCGGCAGCTCGACCTCGTCGTCGATCTCGATCATGCGGCTTGCCGCCCAGACCAGCTGTCGTGACAGATGGCCTCGCGGCGCCATTGTGAAGCGCGCCGGATCGGCCATGACGATGTCGCATCTTCCTTCGCCCAGCGACTTGCTGAGATCGCTGCTGCTGGCCGATGTCAGTTCGATCTCCACGGAAGGATGCCGGCGCCGGAAGTCGGCGATGATCAACGGCAGCCGCGTTACCGCCAAATCCTCGACGATGCCCAGCCGGACACGGCCGACCAGCCTGCGGCCTTCTATCTCACGCCTGGCATCGTCGCCGATCGCGATGGCCTTGCGGGCGAAGGCGAGCAGGATCTCGCCGGCCTCGGTCAGCGTCACGCCGCGCGGCGAGCGGTGCAGCAGCTCGGCGCCGACTTCGCCCTCGAGGCGCTGAAGCTGCATGCTCACCGCCGCCTGGGTGCGGGCAAGCCGATCGGCTGCCCGGCTCACCGTCCCGGTATCGGCCACGGTGACGAAGGCGCGCAGCAGTCTGACGTCGATATCTCCGGTCATAAGAATTCCTGATAGCTGTGTCAGCACTATCAGGCTATCCGAAAGCCCGATCTGAATTCAAGGTCTGCTCGCACGAACGAAAACAGGAGCAGCCACCCTGTCCTACAGAAGAAGATTTGAGGAACTCGGCGTCGCCTGGCCGTCGCTCGAGCGGCCCGCTTTGCCGTTCTCGCCGACGGTTCGCGTCGCCGACATCGTCTATGTCTCCGGCCAAATACCCGAGATCGGGCCGGAGATCGCCGCGATCGGCCAGGTTGGCGCAGAGATCGATCTGGCTGCTGCGCAGAACGCCGCCCGGCTTTGCGCTGCCAACATCGTCTATTGGCTGGACAGGGAACTGGACGGCAATCTCGACCGCGTCGTGAAATTCGCCAAGTTGACCGTCTATGTGAATGCGGCGGCCGGCTTTTCGGCCTATTCGGAGGTCGGCAACGGAGCATCCGAATTTCTGCTCCATGTTTTCGGCGGGCGTGGCGAGCACGCCCGCTGCTCGCTCGGAATGGCCGGCTTGCCGGCCAATGTTCCGGTCGAAGCCGACGCTATCGTGCATGTCCGCTGATGCACCCCCAAAGCATGCCCTCGGGCCTGATCCCGAGGCTGCGCAGTGAAACAAAAACCAGGAGGAGACTTGGCTTGATTAGCGCAAATCTTGAGGGGCGGAAGGCGCTTGTCCTCGGCGGAGGCAAGGGCCTCGGTTTCGGCGTTGCCGAAGCGCTCGCGGCGAAAGGTGCCGAGATCATCCTGGTCGGACGAGGGGAGGCGACCCTGGATGCGGCACGGCGCGCGATCGACGCCGCCGGCCACATCTGCTCGACCTTCAGCGCCGACCTCTCCGACCACGACAGTGTCTCCCGGCTGATCCATGCCGTCGAGGACGAGCATCAGCGGATCGACATCGTCCTGCTCAATGGCGGCGGCCCGCCGCCCTTCGCGGCCAGCGTCTTCGATGTGAGCGTCTGGGAGAAACAGTTCACCAGCATGGTGCTAAGCCAGATGCGCATCGCCATTTCTTTCCTGCCAAGCATGCAGGCGCGGCGCTGGGGACGCATCATCGCTGTTTCTTCGACTTCTGTCCGCGAACCGATCCCCGGCCTTACCGCTTCGAACGCGTTGCGTGCCTCGCTCGCCGGCTGGGCCAAGACGCTGGCCGGCGAAGTGGCGGCGGACGGCGTCACCGTCAACCTGTTGCTGCCGGGCCGTTTTGCAACGGACCGGACGAAACAGTTCGACGCCGTGGACGCAGCCGACAGGGGTGTCGCCGTTGAGGTGGTCGCCGCCGAGAGTCAGGCCGAGATCCCGGCAAAGCGCTACGGCAGCCCCGCCGAATTCGGCGCGGTTGCCGCATTCCTGGCCAGCGACGACGCCGCCTATGTTACCGGCGTGGCGTTGCCGGTGGATGGCGGGCTCAGCCGCGGCATGCTGTGAGGGGCAGGTGATGACGGCACGATTGCGTGCATCTCACAGGAACGCCCCTCGTGCCTTTTATCTGCGCGGGGGGCGTCCTGTTTGTCGTCCGCCTTTCTCAAGATCGCTCTTTCGAGAACGGCTTTCGACATCGAAAAAAATGCCCTGGCCCCGAAATGGTTCCCGGCTGGAGCAATTCCAGGACAAGTGTGAACGATTTTCCGTCCGGAATTGCGCAAAAACAAAGAGCTCCAAGTGGTTTTTGGCAGGCAATAGCCCGGCTTTTGCTGTCGGATTTGCCGGCGCGCCGGTCGCCGCCGCGCGTCTCCGCGAGTGTCGCAAATCAAAAAATTGACACGGCGCGCAAAGAAGTCTATAAGAACTTTGTCGATGTTTGTTTGACCGACTTTTGTTATCCGCGTGCCAAGGCGCGCCTTTGACGAACTTCCCCATCAAAATCGAGACAAACGTTGTTGTGCATCCGCATGACGACGAACGAATATTTGCCATGGAAAGGGTTCGTTATGAGCACAGGCACAGTTAAATGGTTCAACGCCACCAAGGGTTTTGGTTTTATTCAGCCTGACGACGGTTCTGCCGACGTTTTCGTCCACATCTCAGCCGTCGAGCGCGCCGGAATGCGCGACATCGTCGAGGGCCAGAAGCTTGGCTACGAGATGGTCCGCGACAACAAGTCGGGCAAGATGTCCGCCGACCAGTTGAAGGCGGCGTAAAACGGAATTCAGCTTCACCGGTGACCACGGATGTACTGGCACCGGTGAATGGCTAATTCCAGCGCATGATCGCGGGAGGCTAAGTCCCCAGTTCATGCGCATGAGAAGAGCGTCTCTTTGCGCGTCTCTCGGGATGCGCGGGCGCTCTCATGGAAGGTCAGGCGGTGCCTGGCCTTTTTCATTTTTGCGCTTCGACCGCCGAAAGAGCGCTGCTCGACGGCCCGGACGTGCTAAGGACGCTTCAGCAATTTGAAACCGGCTGCCGTATTGCTTTGTGCGGGATCCTGGCCGAAGACCAGTCTCGTCACCTTTTGGGCGGCGCGCTCCGAACCGGGAGAAAGACCTTGACCGAACCTTCAAAAAAACCTCGCGACCAGGCCGAATCCATCTTCAGCAAGACGCGGACCCAGTCGATGTCGCTCGACCGCATCAATTCCGAACGGGATGCCGTCAGCCAGGCCCGCGAAGCCAAGACCGCACGGCTGCGCGAACTGCGCCTGGAAAAGGAAGCCGACGACATGGCGGCGGCGGTTGCGCTCGCGGCCTCGCCGAAACGCGCGGGCAAACGCTGATGGCCACCAAACGTGTGCCTCAAAAGGCGATCGCCGCCGATTCGACCATTGCCGATGTCGTGGGCGAACTCGACAAGCCGGTCGAATATGTCCGGCGCGTGCTCGAAAAGCTCGAGCGCTGCCGGCGTGTCCACGGCGATGCCCAGGTGCGGCTCGGCGTGCGCGGCCGCGCCGAATGCCCCAATTATCTGATCGAATACGTCCGGGAAAACGCCAAGACCCGCGAGCGCGTGACCTACCACGATGCTGCCTACAGCGGCAGCACGCATCGCGAGCTGGCGCCCCGGCACATCGAGGAGGCCAGGAACTGGTCGCCCGAAGAAATGAACATCACGGCCGTTTCGGCGCTCATCGGCCGCCTTCGCAATCCGAACGCGCCATCATCGCGTTTCTCTGACGAGGATTGATATGGCAATCAAGTTTTCCGCCAAGGGGCAACCGGCAGCTCCTGCTGCCGCCGTGAAGCCGGCCAAGCCGGCCGCCGCGCCAAAAACCGGCGAAGCCGCCGAAGCGGGCACCGATCTGTTCAGGTCGCCGGCCGAAGCGTCGCCGCGCAAGCCAAAGAAGAAATAGCGCCCTTGCAGCAAAATGCCGGCCGGAAATCGGCGCCAAGGCTGCTTGCCCTGGCGGTCGCAGAGGATTTTTCGTCGCCACAAGAGGGTCCCGACCCGGTTGCCTTCGATTGCCAGACCTGTGGCGCCTGCTGCGCCTACTCGTCAAGATGGCCGCGCTTTTCAACCGAGGATGACGCTCAGCTCGACCTTATCCCGCAAAAATACGTGGCTGCCGACGAAGCCGGCATGCGCTGCGACGGCGCGCGCTGTTCGGCACTGTGCGGCGAAGTCGGCAAGTCGACCGCCTGCGGAATCTACGAGATCCGTCCCGACGTCTGCCGCGCGTGCATGCCGGGCGATGACGACTGCCTGATGGCGCGCCGGGCTCACGGACTGCCGACGCTGTAATGACAGCACACGGGCTGGCGTCTCAGGTTTGAAATTCGTCAGTCATATCATCGAAAGTCGCTGCGGTAGAGGCCGGGCGATCGTCCGGTCAACCGTTTGAACGCCTGCGAGAACGACGGCACGGATTCGTATCCGACGGCGCGCCCGATCTCGCCGATGTTCTGGTTCGTTTCGCGCAGAGCCTTGGCGGCAAGGTTCATCCGCCACCGGGTCACATAGGACAGCGGCGGCTGTCCCACCAGTTGAACGAAGCGACGCGCGAAGGTGGCTCGGGATTGTGCCGCGCCGCTGGCAAGGGAAGCGATGGTCCAGGGATTGCCCGGCCGCTCGTGGATCAGGCGCAAGGCCTGCGCAATGCCTTTGTCGCGCAAGGCGCCAAACCATCCCCCTGTTCCGAGTGGCTGATGTTCGATCCAGGCACGCAACAAGAAGATCAACGTGCTGTCGAGAAGGCGTGGGGCGACAATGTCGTGGCCGCCGAGATTGCCTTTCGCTTCGACCTGCAGAAGTTCCAGGGCAAGCCGCAGCGGGTCGCTGGTGGCGATCTGATTCCGGGTCAAATGAATCAGCGGAGGAAACAGCGAAACCATCGGATATGGCCCGACGCCGTCGAGTGAATACCTCGCACAAAGAAGAGTTGTCGCGCCGCTCTCGCTTTTCGGTTCTGGTCCGCTCCGATTTGCGGAAAGGACGGCGGATATAGATGCCGTTGGTGCACCCGCCGGATTGCAAAGGGCATGCCCGATACCGCTCGCGACAAGGATGACGTCTCCCTCGCCTAAGCGGATCGGCTCTTCTTCACCGGCTAGCCGCAACCAGCATTCGCCGTTCTGTATGACGTGGATGGCGGCATTCCTTGTCGGATCGACTGAAATACCCCATGGCCGATGCAGGGTCGCGCTGCCGATCATGGCGCTGCCAAATCGCAGCGAAGCAAGAACTTCGGACAAGGCGTCCATGAGAACCATCCTCCGACAATGAACCAGACGACGATATTAGACGATTGGATAAGAATCCAGGCGAATAGCGTATCGACCATCTCACAAGCGTGGCTGATCATGTTGGGCAATATCGGCCTGCGGACTCCTGTCCATGCCAGGCAAAAGCAGGCACCCCACGGAGCAAAAACATGCGTGACGAACCATCAAATCCAGTTCCAGCCAAGAGCTTTAATTCGCTCGAGACCAACAAGACGATCGTCCTGGACTTCATCGACAAAGCAGTAAACCAAGGCAACATCGACGCTGCTTCGATGCATTTTGGCGAACGCTACATCCAACATAATCCGAACATTGCGGATGGTGCAGACGGCTTCAAAGCCTATCTTCAACAGCTCAAACAGTCATTTCCCCTCGTGAGGGGAGAGGTGAAGCGGATTTTTGCCGAAGGGGATTTCGTCATCGTGCACATGCACGCAAAACGTGAACCCCAAGAGGAGGGCTTGGCCATTGTCGACATTTTCAGGCTGAAGGACAGCAAGCTCGTCGAACACTGGGAAGTTCGGCAGCCCATCGCGGACAGCAAGCTGCACGCCAACAGCATGATCTGAATGCGCATAGGCTCTCAGGCTGGCTTGTGCCCACACGTTTCGCTGATTACGCTGCCGGCGGCAGGGCCAACGCCGGGAGACCATCCGTGAGCATCGAATTCCTGTTGACGTCGCTGATTGTCGTGGCTTCGCCCGGCACCGGCGTTCTCTATACGCTGAGCGCCGGGCTTTCGCGTGGTGCGCGCGCCAGCATCACTGCCGCTGTCGGCTGCACGCTCGGCATCATCCCGCACATGGCGGCCGCCATCACCGGCCTCGCGGCACTGCTGCACACCAGCGCCGTCGCCTTCGAAACGCTGAAATATCTTGGCGTCGCCTATCTTCTCTACATGGCCTGGAACACGCTGAAGGAGAAGGGCGGCCTGAGCGTCGACGAAGATGTCGCGCCGCGATCCGCCGGCAAAGTGATCGCCTCCGGCATTCTGATCAACATCCTCAATCCGAAGCTGTCGATCTTCTTCTTTGCCTTCCTCCCGCAATTCGTCAGCACCACCGAACCGCATGCGCTGTCGAAGATGCTGGAACTCAGCAGCGTCTTCATGCTGCTCACCTTCTTGGTCTTTGTCGGCTACGGCGTTTTCGCGGCGTCGATCCGCAGCCATGTCGTGTCGCGGCCAAAGGTGCTGACCTGGATGCGCCGTACCTTCGCCGGAGCCTTTGTCATGCTCGGCGCCAAGCTGGCGCTGGCGGACCGGTAGCTCTCGCTCTTTTGACGCAATTCCGGACGGGAAACCGTTTTCACACCTTTCCTGGAATTGCTTACCGCTGCGGATCGGCCGGCCCGCCTGCGGTTTCGGAAGCCTCGCTGCCTCCGAAACCGGGCGCAGCGCGAACACCCAGCCGCCAGGCCGATGGCGGGACGCCGATCATCTTCTTGAACGCACGGCTGAACGCCGCCTCGGACTCGTAGCCGATTTCCGCCGCTATGTTTGCGACGTTGCTGTTGCCGGTGCTGAGCAGTTCCGAGGCAATCTGCATCCTCCATTTGGCGAGATAGTGCACCGGCGGCATCCCGACGAGCCTGGTGAAGCGCTCGGCCAGCACGGTGCGCGACAGCGCGGCCTCCTTCGCCAGCGCCTCCACCGTCCAATTGTGCGCCGGCCGGTCGTGGATCAGCGCCAGCGCCTTGCTCAGATGCGGATCGCGCAGGCCCGCCAGCCAGCCGGTTTGTTGTGGCGGCAGCGACTCCACATAACGGCGCAGCACGTCGACGAACATCAATTCGCTGAGCTTGGTGAGCACCGTCTCGCTGCCCGCACGCTTTTCCGCGACCTCCGACACCGCCAGCTTGATGAACTGGCCGAGCCAGCCGCCGTCGCCTTTCACGTCTCCGGCCTTGATGACCGGCGGCAGCGCTTCGAGTAGCGGATTGAAGGGCAGCGCATCGCAAGCGAGATAGCCGCATACCAGCCGGGCCGACAGCGATCCGTCCTTGACGTAGTTGATGGGAAACGGTGTCTGGCTGGCGGCGGCGATATCCAGCACATCCGCGGTCGGCGGATCCGCGCGCAGGGCCGGATTGCTCGACATGATATGCGGATCGCTCCTGGTGAAGACCACGACTTCGCCGGCCTCCACGGGTATCGCCTCCTTGCCGATGATGCGGGCGAAGCAGCGGCCGGCCGTGAGCACGTGGTAGGAAATCAGGTGATCCGCGCCCGGCAGTATCCTCGGCAGTATCGAGGCGGGGGAGGGCGAGCAGACCGCCCAGGGGTCCTGGGCCGCGATGTCGAAAAATGTCGCGCCGGTTAGACGCACCTTTTTCAAGAGGTCAGACAGAGGGTCCCCGGCCATTCCATCCATGTCCCGTAAGTTGCGCGGCAACCCGGCGCGACATCCCTTTCGAGTTCCGGACGCGCTGTCAAGTGAGGCGGACGCCCCGTCATTCCGTTCATTGCCGGAAGCTTTAAACCCGTCGGCGCTGAGCTCTGTCTCAAATCAGGTGCTGAGCGCAGTCGAACTCAAGAAAAATGAGGATCTAAGTTATGACGATACATAAGGGCGGGTGTTTTTGCGGCGCCGTGGAAATCGAAGTGCACGGAGCGGCCGAGGCAATGGGCTACTGCCATTGCAGTTCCTGTCGTTCGTGGTCGGCGTCTCCCGTGAACGCGTTCACGCTGTGGAAGCCGGAAAACGTCAAGGTCACCAAGGGCGAGGAGTTCCTGTCCGGCTTCGAGAAGTCAAACATGAGCGACCGTCAGTTCTGCACGAAGTGCGGCGGCCATCTGATGACCGATCATCCGCCGCTCGGACTGGTCGACGTCTATGCGGCCACGATACCGACGGTGAAGTTCACGCCGGGGGTTCACGTCAACTACGCCGAGACGGTCCTGCCGATGAAGGACGGATTGCCGAAGCTGAAAGACTTCCCCGCCGAACTCGGGGGCTCGGGCGTGAGCGTGCCGGAGTAACCCGGCAATGACACACGATTTCCATCAGCCACATCTCACGACAGGAGAATACGCATGGATATCACGACATTTCGCGCCACGCAGGAGCCGATCAAGGATCTTTATCGCAAGGATGCGCGCGCGGCACTTCTTACGCTGAAGGCCAAGGGCAGTGCCGACGACTCCAAGGTCACCTGCAAGGTCGAGACAGGACGTGGGCTCGCGCTGGCGGGTATCCATCCGAAGGCCGGGGGCAGCGGGCAGGAGCTTTGTTCCGGCGACATGCTGCTGGAAGCCCTTGTCGCATGCGCCGGCGTCTCGATGAGGGCGGCGGCCGCCGTTCTCGAAATACCGATCAAGTCGGCCGAAATCTCCGCCGAGGGCGACGTCGATCTTCGCGGCACGCTCGGCGTCACCGAAGGTGTGCCGGTCGGCTTCAAGGAGATCCGCCTGCGGTTCGACATCGAGACCGACGTTGCGCAAGACCGGCTGACTGACCTGCTCGAGCTCACCGATCGCTACTGCGTGATCTTCCAGACGATCCAGCGCAGTCCCAAGACCTTCGTGAAGCTTCACAAAGTCGTGCGGTAATCGCGCCCTGCCCGGAATCCTAAACTTTGGGGATTCCGGGCTGGGCCTGAGCGCGGCCTCACTGAATGCAGCTTGGCTGAATGCAGCTGGTCGCGCCAAGCGTTATCCCTTCACGTAGCCCATTGCCTCGACAATCTGCCCGTCCGCCACGCGCATCAGGTTGACGCCGCGGATGGAATTGCCGTCGGCCATCCAATAGCGCCAGCGGATCGTCGCCCGGTCGCCGGCGACGAAGGTTTCTTCGATGTCGAAGCGCGTGCCGGGTCCGGTCGCGATCGCCGACCACAGTTCGACGCAGGCGCCCTTGCCGATGCGGCGGGCGCCGTCCGGGGCCGGCGTGGTGTTCTCGATCACGCAGTCTTCCGCCACCAGATCGTCGAGCGCCGATGGGTCGTGGCGCTGGAAGACGTCGTTGTAGCGTCGCATGATCTCGGCCGTTTCGGCGGAGCGTTTGGCCGCGGCGATGTCGATGATGAGTTCCTGTGTCATTGGATATTCCTTTCCCTTCAGTGATCAGTAGCGGTTTCGATGAGGCGGGCCTTGAGCGTGATCACGGCGACGCCGGCCAGCGCCCGCGATACGAGGCAGGTCTCCTTGGCCGTCTGTGCCAGCCGCTCGAAATCCCCCTCCGCCAGCCCGGCGACGCTTGCCTCGGTCTCCAGCTCGATACGGGTCAGCGTCGGCCCGGCCGCGGTGGCGCCGAGATGAACTTTCGCGATCGTGTGGATGCGCGCGGGAGTGTAGCCTTCGCGGCCGAGAATGGCGCTTAGCGCCATCGAGAAGCAGCCGGCATGCGCCGCCGCAATCAATTCCTCCGGGTTGGTGCCGGGACCGTTCTCGAAACGCGACGGGAAGGAGTAGGCGCCTTCGAAGACGCCGCTACCTAGCCTCAGCCGGCCCGAACCTTCTTTCAACGATCCCTGCCATTGAGCTTCTGCTTCACGAATGGTCATTGCGTCTCTCCTTTTAGTTTGAGGCTCGATCGAATTTTGGGGGTGAACCAGTCAGGCGCCGTCGACGACCACTTTCCCGAAGACGTCGCCTTGCTGGAAATAGCGATAGGCGTCTTGGGCCTCGTCGAAGGCGAACACCTTGTCGATGACAGGCTTAAGCCGATGCACCGAGATGCCGCGCAGCATGGCTTCGAGGTTGGTGCGATTGCCGACGAACAGCCGGCTGATGGTGGCGAGGCTGCGCTGGTAGACCGGGCCGGGGATCTGCACCGTCCCGCCTTTCGCATCCTGTATGGTCAGAAGCACGATGCGCCCGTAAAGCGCGCAGGCGATCATCGATTGCGCAAAGGTCGGCGGGCCGCCGGTCTCGACGACGAGGTCGATGCCGCCGGTCTGCTCGCGCACCGCAGCACCCCATTCCGGCATGCCGGCTGTCGAGACGACGAGGTCGGCGCCCAGCGCCCGCAGCCGGTCCAGCTTCTCGCTGCGCGAACTGACGGCCACGACCCGGCAGCCGAGCAGCTTGGCGAATTGCAGCGCAAACAGCGCGACGCCTCCTGAACCGATGACAAGAATCCATTGGCCGGGCTTCGGCATCTCGGCCGCCGTCACCGCATTCCAGGCGGTCAGGCCGGCGCAGGTCAGCGTCGCCGCTTGATGCCAGTCGAGATGATCGGGAAGCCGCACCGCCCATTGCTCATCGAGCACCGCGTATTCGGTCAGCATCCCGTCCAGCGTGCAACCGAGCTGGTCGATCAGCCCGGCATTGATGCGGCCGTCGATCCAGCGCGCAAAATAGCTGCCGGTGATGCGGTCGCCGACGGCGAAGCGGGTGACGGAATCGCCGACGGCAACGACTTCGCCGGCACCGTCGCTCAGCGGGATAACGCCCTGGCGTGGCGCCAGTGGATAGTTGCCGTTGAGGATCATCGTGTCGCGGCGGTTGAGCGAAGCGGCGCGCACACGCACGGCGATCTCGTGTTGCTTCGGCGCCGGCTGCGCCTCGTCGCGCCTCACTAGGCGTTCGATTCCGCCGGTTCCTTCAAGGCGATAACTATGCATATCGGCCTTCTCTTTCGAATATGTAGACTGATCTACATATTATGTAGACCGATTGCTATATTCGAGGCAAGGCCTATAGTGTTCACTCCTGACAGAGGTTGACATGGCGAACGACACCCGCACCCGCATGATCGAGACGACGGCGCGGCTGCTGAGGCAGCGCGGCTACCACGGCACGTCGCTCAACGACATCTTGAGCGCCTCAGGCGCACCGAGAGGCTCGCTCTACTTTCACTTTCCGGGCGGCAAGGACCAATTGGTCATCGAGGTGACGCGCGACAGCGTCGCCGATGTCACGCAGAGGCTGGACGCCGCGCTCGCCGCCGAAAAGGACCCGGCGGTGGCTGTCCACCACATCTACCAGTCGGTCGCGCGCATGCTGGAAGACAACCAGTTCACGCTCGGTTGCCCGATCGCGCCCGTGGTGCTGGACTCGCCGGCAGACGTGCCGGAACTGGCCGAATTGTGCCGCTCGGCTTTCGAGCAGTGGATAGGCTTGCTCAGGGCCGCCTTCGTCAGGGCAGGGGTGCCCGAGCGCCGCGCGCACGCGCTCGCATTGCTGGTCGAATCATCGCTGGAAGGGCTGATGGTGATCGCACGCGCCACCCACGACCGTGCCCCTGTGCTGGCAGTAGCCGATGAAGTCGCGGCGCTGATTGAGGGTGCATTGCCTGCCAAAATCTCACCCTCGCGGCGGATTGACGCCGCCGTCTGAGCGGGCAAACCGCTAAGCAAAGCAAACAAAAAGGGCGACCTCTCGGCCGCCCTTTCCGTATCTGAAGGTAGATGGGCTGGACTAGAAATCCATGCCGCCACTCAAGCCCGCTTGCGGGCTTGAGCAACGTGAGTTCAAGGGCGTGCTTTATGGACTTCTTAGAAGTCCATGCCGCCCATGCCGCCCATGCCGCCGCCGCCCATGCCGCCAGGCATGCCGCCGCCAGCCGACTCCTTCTTCGGAGCCTCCGCGATCATGGCTTCGGTGGTGACCAGGAGGCCGGCGACCGAGGCCGCGTCCTGCAGAGCCGTGCGCACAACCTTGACCGGATCGACGATACCCATGGCGATCATGTCGCCATATTCGCCGGTCTGGGCGTTGTAGCCGAAGGTCGCGCCCTTGTTCTCGAGGATCTTGCCGGCAACGATCGATGCTTCCGCACCGGCGTTGGACGCGATCTGGCGGGCCGGAGCCTGTAGCGCGCGACGCACGATGGCGATGCCCGCGGTCTGGTCGGAGTTGGCACCGGTTGCCTTGATGGTCAGCGAGGCGCGCAGCAGTGCGACGCCGCCGCCGGGAACGATGCCTTCTTCGACGGCCGCACGGGTCGCGTTGAGGGCGTCATCGACGCGGTCCTTCTTTTCCTTGACTTCCACTTCGGTCGCACCGCCGACGCGGATCACGGCAACGCCGCCCGCCAGCTTGGCGAGACGTTCCTGCAGCTTCTCCTTGTCGTAGTCCGAGGTGGTCTCCTCGATCTGCTGCTTGATCTGGGCGACGCGGCCCTGGATCTCGGCCTTCTTGCCGGCGCCGTCGACGATGGTGGTGTTCTCCTTGGAGATCGACACCTTCTTGGCGCGGCCGAGCATGTTGAGGCCGACATTCTCGAGCTTGATGCCGAGGTCTTCGGAGATGACCTGGCCGCCGGTGAGAATGGCGATGTCTTCCAGCATGGCCTTGCGGCGGTCGCCGAAGCCCGGCGCCTTGACGGCAGCGATCTTCAGGCCGCCACGCAGCTTGTTGACGACCAGCGTGGCAAGGGCCTCACCTTCGACGTCTTCGGAGATGATGACCAGCGGCTTCGAGGTCTGCACGACAGCCTCGAGGATCGGCAGCATGGCCTGCAGGTTGGAGAGCTTCTTCTCGTGGAGGAGGATGTAGGCGTCTTCCAGATCCGCAACCATCTTTTCGGCGTTGGTGACGAAGTAGGGCGAGAGATAGCCGCGGTCGAACTGCATGCCTTCGACGACTTCGAGCTCGGTCTCGGCGGTCTTGGCCTCCTCGACGGTAATGACGCCCTCATTGCCGACCTTCTGCATCGCTTCAGCGATCATCGAGCCGACCGAAGCATCGCCATTGCCGGCGATGGTGCCGACCTGGGCAACCTCTTCCGAGGTCTTGATCTTCTTGGCGTTCTTGATCAGCGTCGCGACGACGTCGGCGACGGCGAGGTCGATGCCGCGCTTGAGGTCCATCGGGTTCATGCCGGCGGCAACCGCCTTGTGGCCTTCCTGGACGATCGACTGCGCCAGAACGGTCGCGGTCGTGGTGCCGTCGCCGGCGATGTCGTTGGTCTTCGAAGCAACTTCGCGGACCATCTGCGCGCCCATGTTCTCGAACTTGTCTTCAAGCTCGATTTCCTTGGCGACGGTAACGCCGTCCTTGGTGATGCGCGGTGCGCCGAACGACTTGTCGATGACGACGTTGCGGCCCTTGGGGCCGAGCGTGACCTTCACCGCGTCGGCGAGGATGTTGACGCCGCGCAGCATGCGCTCACGAGCGTCGCGGGAGAATTTTACGTCTTTGGCAGCCATTTTTAGCTCCTGGCAGGGGCTTGGATTAAGCCCGAAGATTTAAATGAGGGTGAGGCCGATATTCAGCCGATGATGCCCATAATGTCGGATTCCTTCATGATCAGAAGGTCTTCGCCATTGAGCTTGACTTCGGTGCCCGACCACTTGCCGAACAGGATGCGGTCGCCGGCCTTGACGTCCAGCGGGACGAGCTTGCCGGCTTCGTCGCGGGCGCCGGAACCGACGGCGATGATCTCGCCTTCCTGCGGCTTTTCCTTAGCCGTATCGGGGATGATGATCCCGCCCGCGGTCTTGGATTCGGATTCGACCCGACGAACGACCACGCGGTCATGAAGCGGGCGGAACTTCGACTTTGCCATTTTTTATTCCTCGATGAGAATGGTGAGAACAGTTCCTCCGTCCGGCGGCGCCGGACATGTGGTTAGCACTCATCTTGGGGGAGTGCTAACGTGGCGCTGAAATAGGCTGGCAGCTCGCGCGAGTCAAGACGCCCGGTGGGCATCCTCAGGACGATTGCTTCAAACGGATACTTGACTAAGTCAACTAAATGGCTGATCTTGCCGGGCAGGAGGATGCCATGACCATTCATCATCACCCAGGCAAGGAGCGGATCGACGCGGTGCGGGCCTTCAACCGCTTCTACACCCGCCAGATCGGGCTGCTCGACGAAGGGCTGCTGAAAAGCACCTTCTCGCTGACCGAGGCGCGGGTGCTCTACGAGCTGGCGCATCGCGATGGCCTGACCGCCACCGAGCTTGCGCGCGATCTCGGCCTCGATGCCGGTTATCTCAGCCGGCTGCTGAAGAAGTTCGAGAAGCGTGATCTGGTCGAGCGCGCCACGATTGAGGCGGATGCGCGGCGCTCGTCGATCGCGCTGACCAAGGCCGGGCGGCAGGCCTTCGCCCCGCTGAACCAGGGTTCGCACGAACAGGTCGCGGCTTTGCTCGAACGGCTTTCGGCTGCCGAACAGGACAGGCTGGTCAGGGCCATGCAGACGGTGCAGCGTCTACTGGGCGGAAGTGCCGAGCCCAGAATTCCCTATATGCTGCGGCCTCTGCAAGTCGGCGACATCGGCTGGATCATCCATCGCCAGGGCCTGCTCTACGCGCAGGAATATGGCTGGGACGAAACCTATGAAGCGCTGGTCGCCGAAATCCTCGGTGCCTTCGTCAAATCCTTTGATCCGAAATGGGAAAGCAGCTGGATCGCCGAGCGGGAAGGGGAGGTCGTCGGCTCGGTCTTCGTCGTGCACCAGTCGGACGAGGTGGCGAAGTTGCGCCTGCTCTATGTCGAGCCTTCGGCGCGCAGCCTCGGCATCGGCAGGCGGCTGGTCGAGGAATGCATCGGCTTTGCTCGAACCAAGGGTTATAGGACACTGACGCTGTGGACCAACGACGTGCTCACCTCGGCGCGCCGCATCTACGAGGCGGCCGGGTTCAAGCTGACCGACGAGGAGCGCCACCATTCCTTCGGCAAGGACCTTGTCGGCCAGAATTGGAATTTGGAGTTATAGCAGCGCCGCAGAATTTCGAGCATCGGCCTGCGGTCGCTCAGGTCGCAGGCTTAATGTTTTGGTTCAAGCGAAAGAGATTGGTGGGGTCATACTTGTTTTTTAGCGCGGCCAGCCTCGGATAATTCTCGCCGTAAGCCGCCAGAACCCGATCAATGCCCTCTTCGCCGAGATTATTGGCGTAGACGCCGCCGGTCGAGAACGGTCTCATTGCATCCCACAGGTCACGCGCCCATCGGATGTGCATTTCGTCGTCAGACGGATTGTCCCAGATCGATATCGGGAAGCAATCGTAAAGAGCATCTCGGTTGGCATAGGGCGTTTCATCCATCGGTACTCGCGAGATGGCGCCGCCAACCTGCTGCAGGACCAGAAGCGACTCGCGGGGTGCGGTCATGTAAGCCGCAAGCATGGCATCGATCGCCTGATCTGTGATTTCGCGCATGAACTGCGCCTTCCAGTAGTAGCGCCGCCCGCGCGGAAAGAGGCTATCCCCGGCCGATTGAATTTGAAGATAGGGGACAGGAGCAATCTGGCACTCAACCGGCGTGCCATATTCTCTCAGAGGTTGAATGATTTGCTGGCCCTCCTCGAGTGGGCCGATGTAGCACGCCGATATGCTGAAGAAGCGTTCGCCCGAGGGCGCCGTCACAAGTGCTGCATCCAGGCTCAGCTCATCCGGGGCGCCGCTCGAGAATGCATGATAGAACCGCATCGCATCGCGTGCCTCTTCGTAGCGGTATAGCATCGATCCCGCGATGAGGAGCGGACCCACGGGATGGAGCTTGTATTCGAAGGTCGTGACTATTCCGAAATTGCCACCGCCGCCCCGGATGCCCCAGAACAAATCTGCATATTCGGCCGCGTTTGCCGTGAGCAACCGGCCGTCCGCCGTCACGATTTCGACAGCGACAAGGTTGTCGCAGCTCAGTCCATGTTTGCGGCCAAGCTTGCCGAACCCCCCGCCGAGTGTCAGTCCGGCTATGCCGGTATCCGCGTTGACACCCATGGTCGTCGCAAGACCATGGACCTGAGTGGCTGCGTCGAACTCGCCCAGGTTCAAGCCGGCTTCTGCGCGCGCAACACGGCGGATCGGGTCGACTTCGATCCGCTTCATGCGGGACACATCGATCACCACGCCGCCGTCGCATACCGAACTGCCGGCGACGTTATGGCCACCGGCGCGGACGGCGACGAGGAAGCCTTGCGATCGGGCGAAGTTGACCGCCGTGACGACATCGCTGGATTCGGCGCAATAGAACACAGCCGCCGGCCTCTTATCGACCATGCCATTCCAAACTCTGCGCGCCTGGTCATAGCCAGGGTCGTCCCGAAGGATCAGATCGCCGCGAATCGCCTGCCTGAGCCGAGCGATGTCCGGCGCCTGCAACGTCGGCTCGGAACCGTCCATAAGCTTGAACATGCTCATCGACCCTTCGTGATCCGGCACGGTTGGACAGGCCGCTTTCGTTCACCGACATGCGCCGGACCACAATGATCTCATGCGGCGCCATTCGCTGCAAAATCGAATATCTCAGTCGCTGGATGAGCTAAATTCATCTAAACTGCGTGGATGAGAAAACTTCCGCCGCTCGGATCGCTTCGCGCCTTCGAAGCCGCTGCCAGGCTGATGAGCTTCAGGAAGGCCGCGACGGAACTCGGAGTGACGCCGACGGCCATCAGCCACCAGATTCGACTGCTGGAGGAGGTCTGTGGGCAACTGCTGTTCCGGCGGCGCCCACGACCGCTCGTGCTCACAGGCGTGGGCGAACGGCTATTCCCGGTAATTTGCAGCGGCTTCGACGCTTTCGCTGCGGCAATCGCATCAGCCTCGGCCGGTGTTGGCCAACGCCCGTTGCGCGTGACGAGCCCAAATGCATTTGCCAGCCGATGGCTTGTTCCGCGCCTGTCGAAGTGGCGCGAACAGCATCCGAACATTCCCTTGGAGATCATCGGGACAGACGCCGTTCTGGACCTGCAAGCCGGTGACGCCGACGTTGCGATCCGCTATGCGCGCAGGATGCCGCGGGACGTTCCCGCGCAGGAAATTTTTCGGGACGCATTCTTTCCGGTATGCAGCCCGGATCTGTTCGCAGGAGGCGACCGACAGATCGAGCGCGCCGCCGATCTGCTGCAATACCCGCTCATCCATTTCAATTGGACGAACCGCGACCCGGAAGCGCCGACTTGGCAGCGATGGCTGGCAATCGCACGCTCGATCGATCCCAGCATCCCGAATGCCAACCGGGCATGGGACTTGAGTTTCCGCGAAGAGCTGCACGCGATTGACGCGGTAGCGGCAGGCCAAGGCATCGCTATCTGCAGCGATGTGGTCGTCAGTGGCGAACTCGAGGCTGGCAGGCTGGTCAAGGCACATGATCTCTCTCTGCCAGGCTATGGCTTTTACCTTGCTGGCGTAGCCAATCACCCCCGACAAGCGCATATCGAAGCCTTTTCAGCCTGGGTGAGATCGATAGTCTGAGCATCTGAACGCCGATCTTCCGCATGCTCGTCACAAGCGCCCGGCGTAATAAATTGCTAACCACGATCGCCCTGCACCGATTGCCATGCACACTTACCGGCTTCTGGCACAATCGGGCTCCTTGAATTATGAGCACGCTTATTATATATGTCGCTCATGGTTTCCGACGGCATCGACAGATTGGGCTTTCTGATCCACGACGTGCAGCGCCTGATGCGCAAGCGCTTCGAGGCGCGCGCCAGTGGTTTCGGCCTTTCTTCGGCGCAATGGCGACTTCTGGTACGTGTCGCCAAGGAGGCGGGGGTCGCGCAGGCGCGGCTTGCCGAGCTTCTCGAAATCGAGCCGATCAGCGTCTCGCGTCTTGTCGATCGAATGGAGGAGGGCGGCTGGATCGAGCGCCGTCCCGACGCAACCGACAGGCGAGTGCGCATGATTTTCCCGACCGCCAAGGCGAACGCGGCCTACGCCCACGTCAAGAGCCTTGCCGGCGAGGTCTATGAGGAATCGCTCGTCGGCGTTTCGCCGGAAGATCGCCGCGTCCTGGTCAAGGCGCTGGAAACAATGGTGCAGAATCTTGCAGATGGTGAGACGCCGCCCTCGGAAAAAACGAAGAATACGGAAGGCGCAGCAGCATGAACGCGGTAGCCAAACTAGATGAGAATGCGGCCAAGCTGGAGATGGAAGCTCCCGCGAAGCCGGCGGCAGCTCCGGTAACGGTCGCTCCGCAGGTAGCTCCGGCGCCGGTGGTGCCGAAGAAGAAGCGCCGTGCCGGCCGCTTCCTTTTGATGTTTGTGCTGCCCGCTGCGTTGATCGCCGGCGGCAGCTATGTCTGGGTGACCGGCGGCCGCTATCAGGAGACCGAGAACGCCAATCTGCAGCAGGCCAAGGTGTCGATAGCCGCCGATACGGCGGGCCGCATCGTTCAGGTCGACATTTTCGACAACCAGTCTGTCAAGCAGGGCGACGTGTTGTTCGCCATCGATCCCGAGCCCTATCGGATCGCGTTGGCCCAGGCCGACGCGGCGGTGGCCGGCGCGCGGCTCAATGTCGAGCAACTGCGTGCGGCCTACAGCCAGGCGCTGGCGCAGGAGAAGTCCGACGAAAGCCAGGTCCAGTACGCGCAGTCGCAATATGACCGCGCCGCCGACCTTGCCCAGAAGGGCATCAACGCCAAGTCGTCGCTGGACGAAGCCAAGAACGACCTCGACAAGGCCAAGCAGCAGCTGGCCGTAGCCCAGCAGGGGATCGTCAGCGCCAAGGCGGCACTTGGCGGCAATCCCGATATCGAAACCGACAAGCATCCGACGGTAATGGCGGCGCTCGCCGCACGCGACAAGGCGGCTTACGATCTGGTCCAGACCAAGGTCAAGGCGCCTGCCGACGGCATCATCAGCCAGGCCGCTTCGTTCAAGGTCGGCCAGTATGTCGGTTCGGGCACGCCGCTGTTTTCGCTGGTCGAGACCGGCGACACCTGGGTCGACGCCAATTTCAAGGAAACCCAGCTCACCGACATGAAGCCAGGCCAGAAGGCCGAAATCGTGGTCGATGCCTATCCAGGCAAGACGTTCGAAGCCACCGTCAAGGCGATCGGCGCCGGCACCGGGGCCGAGTTCTCGCTGCTGCCTGCGCAGAACGCCACCGGCAACTGGGTCAAGGTCACGCAGCGCATTCCGGTCCGCCTGGAATTGGCCGATGCCGACGCCAAGGCGGCGCTGCGCACCGGCATGAGCGCTACGGTCACGGTGGACACCGGCGTTTCCCGCGGGCTGCCGAGCATTTTCCGCGGCGCCACGGCAGGCGAGGCCAAGTAAGGAGGCCGAACAGCGGCCGCATAGCAAACAGTGAGATGGAAGCAGGATTGATCCGAAGAAGGCGCAGGAAAAGTTGAATGCGTAAACGGGCTGCGCTGTAGCCTGCCTGAGCAGACAACTCGGCGCAGGATCTTCGGTCCTCAGGTTTCCGGGCGGCGGGCGTCCGCTTGTCGAGACGCTCAGTTGATGTAACCCCCACATCGATGCTCGCGTCCCACCGCGATGAGGGTCTCTCTACGGCGAGGGCCTCGCCGTCCGGAAACCTAATGTACACGTTTTTGTTACCTGCTGGAAGTTTTACGTCATGAGCAGCCCAGAACCCTTTCGCGAAGTACCGCACCGCGGCCTGATCACAGTCGCGCTCATGCTTGCGACGATCATGCAGGCGCTCGACACGACGATCGCCAACGTTGCGCTGCCGACCATGACCGGCGATCTCGGCGCCTCCCCCGACAACATCAACTGGGTGCTGACCTCCTACATCGTTGCCGCCGCGATCATGACGCCGGTGACCGGCTGGCTTGCCGACCGCTTCGGTCGCAAGGAGTTGTTCCTGACGGCCGTGGTCGGCTTCACCGTCTTCTCCATGCTGTGCGGCATCGCCTGGAGCCTGGAGACCATCGTTTTGTTCCGGCTCATGCAAGGCGTGTTCGGCGCCGCCATCGTGCCGCTGTCGCAGACCTTCTTGCTCGACATCAACCCTAGGGAACGCCACGGCCAAGCCATGGCCATCTGGGGCGCCGGCATCATGCTGGGACCGATCCTTGGCCCGACGCTGGGTGGCTGGCTGACCGAGAACTTCAACTGGCGCTGGGTGTTCTTCATCAACCTGCCGGTCGGCATCATCGCCTTCCTCGGCATGGCGGCGTATCTTCCCAGCGTTGCCCGGCGGGTGCGCAGCTTCGATTTCTTCGGCTTCACCATGCTCTCGCTCGGTGTCGGCGCGCTGCAGCTGATGCTCGATCGCGGCGGCGAGGTCGACTGGTTTTCCTCGATCGAGATATGGATCGAGCTCGGTCTTTCCATCACCGGCTTCTGGGTGTTCACCATCCACACATTGACGGCGGAGCACCCCTTTATCGACCCGAAGATCTTCCTCGATCGCAATTTCGTCACCGGGCTGGCGTTCATCTTTGTCATGGGCGTGCTCATCTTGGCGAGCATGTCGCTGCTGCCGCCAATGCTGTCGACCATCTTCGGCTATCCGACCCTCACCATCGGCATTGTCCTGGGACCGCGCGGTGTCGGCACGATGATCGCGATGCTGTTCGTCGGGCGGATCATGCACAGGATCGACGCCAGGATCCTCGTCGTCATCGGCTTTCTGCTGACCGCGCAGTCGCTCTACACGATGTCCAGCTTCTCGCCGCAGATGGACGACTGGCTAATCCTCAGTTCCGGCGTCATCCAGGGCCTGGGAATGGGCATGGTGTTCGTGCCGCTGTCGACCGTAGCCTTCGCCACGCTTGACGCACGCTTCCGTACCGATGCCACGGCGTTGTTCAGCCTGGTGCGCAATCTTGGCTCGTCGATCGGCGTGTCGGTGGTGACGGTTCTGCTGGTACGCAACACGCAGATCAACCATGCCGAGCTTTCGGCCTACATCAATCCGTTCAATCCCAACCTCTGGGCGGCATCGCCGGCAGCGGCGGGCGGCGATCCGACGGCGCTGTCACTGATGGATCGCATGGTCAATGTCCAGGCGATGATGATCTCCTACGTCAATGACTTCAAGCTGCTGATGATGATGACGCTGCTTGCCATTCCATTTGTTTTCCTGCTGCGCAAGCCAAAGGCCGCGCCGCCCGCCGGTGGGGCGCCTGCCGCGCATATGGACTAAGCCTCAGGGCTTACGGCAACCACGACCGGCTCGAGGCTTCCGTTGGCTGTCCCGGTCGCGTCGGCGTTGAGCTAGGTTCACCTGCCATTAGTATATCCGGACCAATATGCACTCGCTTTTGGGTTGAAGGCGAGCCTCCATTGCTTGCCTCAAGCATCAGCGGGAGGAATTGTGTTTGGCCACGAAATCATCCAGGCAAACCGCCGAAGCGCCCGAGTCTGCCAATCTGACGACGTTGGCAAAACTGGCGACCACCTCGTACGAAGTCCTCGAGCGCGAACTTCGCTCCACGATTGCGGCGCTTCAGGACCAGGCATTGCGGTTCCAGACCGCGATAGAGAACATCTCGCAAGGCATCTGTTTCTTTGACGCCGATGAACGGCTGATCCTGTGCAACCGACGCTACGCGGAAATCTATCGCCTTGCACCGGAGCAATTGCAGCCGGGTGTGGCGCTGCGCGAAATCGTCGAGCGGCGCGTCGCTGTCGGGACCTCGGCAATGAATGCGGACGCCTATCTGGGGTTGGCCCGGGCAGTCAATTCGGGCACGGCTTCGGGGAACTGGACAGCCGAGCTCGCCGATGGCCGGACAATTCAGGTCTGCCATCAACCGATGCCTGACGGCGGCTGGGTGGCCACCCACGAGGACATCAGCGAGCTCAGCGCCAATCGCTTGGTCGTTGACGAGCGTATCTCCTTGCAGACGCTGATCGACCTGGTGCCTGACTACATGTGGGTGAAGGACACCGAAAGCCGCTTCGTCGTCGCGAACCGAGCCATTGCGTCCGATAGCGGTCGGGACAGCACGAGCGACATGATCGGTCTGAGCGACTTCGACCTTCATGCGCCGGAACTTGCGCAGAAGTTTCGCCATATCGAGCAGCAACTGATGCGCGACGGACAGCCGATGATCGACGAGGAGGAGTTCGTCGTCGATGCGTCAGGCACCGGCAAATGGTTCCTGTCGACGAAACTGCCATTGCGCAACGTTCAAAACAACATTTTCGGCCTCGTCGGCATTGCCCGCGACATCACTGCGCGCAAGCAGGCCGAAATCCTGCGCGACGGGCAGGCGCATATCCTCGAGATGATCGCAAAGAGCGCTCCCCTCGAAGATGTGCTCGAGCGGCTCATGCGTCTGGTCGAATCCCAACTGGCGGGGATATTCGGTTCGGTCTTGCTGCTCGACAAGGATGGCAGCCACTTGCGTCACGCCGCCGCGCCCAGCCTGGCGAGAGACTACACCGACGCCGTCGACGGCGCCGCGGTCGGCCCCGGAGCAGGGTCTTGCGGAACCGCAGTCTATCGGCGCGAGCCGGTGATCGTCGCTGACATCATGCACGATCCGCTTTGGCAGGATTATCGCGAACTCGCGCGGCCGCACGGTTTGCGTTCATGCTGGTCGACCCCGATCCTGTCGCATCAGGGCGCCGTGCTTGGCGTCTTTGCGATGTATTCGATGACGGTGCGCGAACCGACCGAGGCCGAGACTCGCCTCATCGATTTCACCACGCGCATCGCCGGGATCGCCATCGAACGCAAACAGGCCGAAGACCGGATCCACTTCATGGCCAACCATGACGTGCTGACCGGGCTTCCCAATCGCGCCTTGTTGGAGGATCGGCTTTCACAGGCGGTCTTGTACGCCCAGCGATACGATCGCTGGGTGACGGTGGTGTTCATCGATCTGGACAATTTCAAATTCGTCAACGACACGCTCGGCCACAATGCCGGCGACGAGCTTCTGAAGACCGTCGCTAGCCGCATGGTCGACTGCGTAAGGGCGACCGATACCGTCGTGCGGCTTGGCGGTGACGAATTCGTCATCGTGCTGTTCGACCAGCCGGCGAACGTCGATCTCGTTTCCGAGACGTTGCAAAAGCTCAGGGCTGCACTCGCCGAGCCGGTTCGGCTCGGAGCACATCTGGTGCGGGCGACGGCCAGCATCGGCATTGCCAACTATCCCAAGGATGGAACGGATCCCGATACGCTGC
Source organism: Mesorhizobium sp. M0136 (assembly GCF_040322515.1). Lineage (NCBI taxonomy): Bacteria > Pseudomonadati > Pseudomonadota > Alphaproteobacteria > Hyphomicrobiales > Phyllobacteriaceae > Mesorhizobium > Mesorhizobium sp. M0136. The sequence goes on along the minus strand of NZ_JAMYTP010000021.1, from coordinate 28,323 downwards.
TGGCAAATGCCGATGCGGCCATGTATCGCGCCAAGGAGTTCGGCCGCGACAATTTCCAGTTTTACGCTCCGGAGTTCAACACCAGGGCGCATGAAAAATTCGTGCTTCAGGAAGAGTTGCGAAACGCCTTGGCGCGTTCGGAATTCACGCTGCTCTACCAGCCGCAGGTGGACCTTCGGTCAGGTCGGGTTTTTGCGGTCGAGGCGCTGATACGCTGGAACCATCCAACGCTTGGCACGGTAATGCCGACGATGTTCATACCGACCGCCGAGGAGACAGGTCTGATCGTACCGATCGGCGACTGGGTTCTGCGTGAGGCGTGCCGGCAGAACAAAGCCTGGCAAGACGCGGGACTGCCGCCCTTGACCGTTTGCGTGAATGTGTCGGCGCGGCAATTCAGGGAGCGCAACCTGATCGATCGCATCGTCAGCGCGCTGAAGGGCAGCGGCCTGGAGGCCAGGTATCTCGAGCTGGAGGTGACCGAGAGCCTGATCATGCAGGATATCGAGCTGGCGGTCGCCACCATGAACGCCCTGCAAGGCCTGGGTGTCCAGATCTCGATCGATGATTTCGGCACCGGCTATTCCAGCCTCAGCGCACTCAAGACCTTTCCCGTGGCGCGGCTGAAGATCGACAAGTCCTTCATCAAGGATCTCGCCGCCGACGAGAACGATCAGGCTGTGGCCAGCGCGGTGATTTCATTGGGGCAAAATCTCAACCTGAGGGTCATCGCCGAGGGCGTTGAGACAGATGATCAGGTGGCCTTCCTGCGCAGGAACAATTGCGACGAAATGCAAGGCTATCATTTCAGCAGACCGGTTTGTGCGCAGGACATCAAGGAGTTGCTCGGCGGCCGCAAAGACTGACGGCTCGATCATCCGGCACGGACTCCGCCGACCAAAGGCGAAACCGTGCTATCTTCCGAGCACAAGGCACCAGTAGCGAAGCGTGTTGTCGCGGCCGTCGCGTACATAGGCGAGGCCGAAGCGGGTGAAGCGCGGGTCTAGCATGTTGCGGCGGTGGCCTGGCGAATGCACCCAGATATCGAACAGCTTCTGCTGGTCGAAGCGGCCTTCGGCGATGTTCTCGGCGGCGGCGCCGGCAATGCCATTGTCTTTGACGCGCGAGGCAAAGTCCTTGCCCCAGCCGGTGGTGTGATTCATGCGGCCGCGGCGCGCCATGTAGCCGGCCTGCTGCAAGGCCGCCTGTTCGAGACGAGGATCGGCGACAAGCGGTCCAAGACCGGCTGAGGCCCGAATGCCGCTCAGGGTGCCGGCCGCGGAAGCAGAGACACCGGCGCCTTCGCCGGTGGGCAGCACGGCGGTTGCGCAGGCGGCGAGCCCGGCAAGGGCACCAAGGCCGGCAGCTCTGAGCAGCATGCGCCTGTTCAGGCTTGGTTTGCCTTCATAATTTTCAATTCTCGCAACGGTCATGCCCGCCTGACATAGCGGTGATCATGGCTTTTGCCGGGCAGGCGATTAGAATCTCGCTCAAGCCGACCCACAGCGCAACAAAAAGGGCCGAGCTCGCGGGTCGCAAGTCGCCCAGACTGTTCGTTGCGGAACCAGCAAAGTTTGCCGCTGGGTCCCCGCCTTTTATCGTGTTATGCTAATATACCCTAAAGGCCGTCCTTGAAGGGAACGGAAATGTCCGCCATGTCAACGTTGACCCGGACTTTCATTGCCGCTGTTCTTGTCGGCTGCGCACTCGTCGTGTCGTCTGCCATCGGAGCGGGAGTTACCGAGGATGTCGTGACGGGAACGCGACTCGCGGAATTGCTCCGTGCGGGGCGAAGCATCATCTCGAACTATCAGACGCTCATCAATGATCCTGCTCTTGGCGACAAGCACCTCGACGGTGAGCGCATTACGAGAGAAGCCATCGCCGCATACTCAAAACACACCGGCCACGACCCGCTTTCGGGCGGATTGACCGAGCGCGACCGGCGTCTGCTTGAGGCCCAGATTGAGGCGATGCGAGAGGTGGTGGACGAACAGCAAGATAACATCAACCGCGCGGGAACCGCTTTCAAAGGCTTCGTGCCGGCGGTGTTTGCGCGTCTGATGAATGACAAGTTCGCTGCCAAGGCCGGCAACGAAGCTCGGGTGCGCGTGACCGCGCCAGAGCAACTCGTGCGCAACCGCAAATCGCTTCCGGACGCATGGGAAGCACGGATCATCGAAAGCGTCTTGCTGGATCCGCAGAGAGCAAAGGGAGAAGCCTACACGGAAGTCACCGAGGCGGATGGGCGCCCTGCATTTCGAATGCTGCTGCCCGAATACTATACAGGCTCGTGTCTTTCCTGCCACGGCGAGCCGAAGGGCGAGATCGACGTGACAGGATACCCAAAGGAGGGCGGCAAAGCGGGCGATCTGGGAGGCGCGATAAGCATCGTCTTGTTCAAATGAGCGCTTTGGAACAATCACCGCACCGCGTGGAAACGGTATCGGCGCCGGCGAGGCCCTTTGCGCGTCCCTTTGCCAATCTACCGATTTCGGCCCGCATAGCTGCGCTGACAGCGGCCGGCCTTATCAGCCTCATCGTATCGTCAATCTTTCTCACACAGGCACTTTATCGCAGTGCAGATCGAACTGCGGAGACCAAAACATTTTTCGACGCCGCGTCCACTGCGGCTGCGGCGCACGCAACATTCGGCGAATTGCGATACTGGCTGACTGATCTGTCGGTTAGCTTGTTGATGAATTCCCAGCGTAATGCCGAGCAGGCGCGCGAGCGACTGCTGGCACATCTGGACCGCCTTTCGAAATCATCACCGGATGCGGTCAGGGAAATCCGCGTTGAGATGGATGCCTATGTCAAAACAGCGCTAGAGGCAGCAGACAGCTATACTCAAGACAACCGCATCATCGGCAACACTCTCCTCGCCGAGGCGCGTACCCACAGCGCAAACGTGGATACTGCGCTTAACAAACTCGTCGACCGAGCGAGCGCCGAGGCAGAAGCCGCTCGCAACGAGGTCGTAACGGAAACCCAGAAAACGGCGACTACTGCTGCTGTTCTGGTGGCCATCGTGGTGATGATCGGGTCGCTTCTCACCATCCTTGTTCTTCGCTCGATCGTCGGACCGTTGCGGCGGCTGAACCGGGTAATCGGAAATCTGACGGAAGGACGCTACGACGTCGAAATACAGGCAGAGGGAGGGGACGAGCTCGGCGCGATGGCGCGGACGCTTCGGCTTTTCCGGGCGAGCGCAATTGCAAAGCAACGACTGGAGGATGAGGCGGAGCGGCAAAGACGGACGATCGGAGCGGCACTCGAGGCGATTTCTGACGGATTTGTCCTGTTCGATTCGGAGGACAAGGTCCTTCTTGCCAACAGCAAATACTGCGAAATCTTTCCCGACAATGACCGAGCTACTCTGCCGGGGCAAAGCCTTCAGGATATTCTGAAAAGACGCTTGGCGAGCGGGCACGTCGACCTTGAGAGCGCGTCGCCGGAGGAATGGATTGCGACGAGGCTGCGCATCCAGAAGGATCCGGCAGGCTTCGTCCACGAGGGTCGCTTCGGAGAACGCTGGGTCCGCGTCAGCAAACGAAAGACCCCTGACGGCGGGACCGTCGCCGTTTACACCGACATCACGGAACTGAAGCAGAGAGAGGTCGAACTCGAGCGGGCCAAGAGTCATGCTGAAGCGGCAAATGAGGCCAAGAGCAGCTTCCTCGCGTCCATGAGCCACGAGCTGCGCACTCCACTGAACGCGATCATTGGCTACAGCGAGATGCTGATCGAAGAGGCGAGCGACCAGCAAATGAATGAGTTCGTGCCAGATGTGGAAAAGATCGCCGGGGCCGGTCGCCATCTCCTCGCGCTCATCAACGACATCCTCGATCTGTCGAAGATCGAGGCAAATAAGATGGCAAATTTCCTTGAGACTTTCGACGTCGCCGACTTGTTGCGCGATGTCCAGGCCACAGTCGCGCCACTGATGGCGAAAAACCGAAACAGTTTCGTTATGGACCTCGCGGGCGACCTCGGGAAGATGCATTCGGACCAGACGAAGTTGCGTCAGAACCTCTTCAATCTCCTCAGTAACGCAGCCAAGTTCACCGAGGGGGGCCGTGTAACACTGGCGATTCGACGCGAGAGGAGATCGGACGGCGACTGGCTGATATTCACAGTGTCCGACACCGGGATCGGGATGACGCCAAAGCAGCAAGAACGGCTCTTTGATGCTTTTACGCAGGCAGACGCCTCCACCACTCGCAACTACGGCGGGACGGGATTGGGCCTCAGCATAACCCGGAGTTTCTGCCGCATGATCGGAGGCGTTGTAACCGTTAAAAGCGAGTTCGGAAAAGGCTCGACTTTCACAATGGAGATTCCAGCCGAGTGCGACGAAGAACCTGGCGAGCAGAAACCCGCCGAGCCGCTGTCGTCGAGGCACTCGGAGCAGGCGGTTCTGATCATAGATGACGAACCAGCCGCCCGAACTCTCATCGCCAGGTCCTTGGCTGAGGCGGGACTGGCATCAATCGAAGCAGCAAGCGGCGAGGAAGGCATAGCCGCGGCGCGAGCGCATCGCCCGGCCGCAATCGTTCTCGACATCATCATGCCGCATCAGGACGGCTGGTCAGTGCTGCGCTCACTGAAGGGCGATAAGGAGCTCTGCGAGATTCCGGTAATCCTTGCGACGATACTTGCAGATCGCGAACTCGGCCTCTCACTCGGTGCGGTCGAATACCTCACGAAGCCGATCGACACCCAGAAGCTTATACGAACAATAGAGGCTTGCGGCGGCGGCAACCGCGATGTGCTTGTTATTGACGACGATCAAGCCTCCCGCGACTTCCTTCGGCGTATCCTGATCAAGAAGGATTGGCGGGTTCACGAGGCAAGCGATGGCCTGCGCGGCCTCAAGCTGATGAAGCGGTTGTTACCGCGTCTGGTCCTGCTTGATCTGCTGATGCCCGAAATGGACGGGTTCCAGACCCTGAACGAGATGCAGCAGGTGCCCGAGCTTCAGAACATTCCGGTCGTCGTCGTGACTTCCAAGGATTTATCGGCGGACGAGCTCAAGTGGCTTCGCGACAGGGCGGTCGCGGTTGTAATCAAGGGCGCAAATAGTCGGTCTCAGTTGGTCGAGGCCCTCGAGCGCCAGATCTTCCCACTTGGGTCGACAGGTGCCAGCATTGCCGATCGCGGAACCGCCCCAATGGCTGAAGGAAGCTAAAGATGACGAGGATCCTTCTGGTAGAAGACAACGAATTGAATCGCGACATGCTTTTGCGGCGGTTGTCACGGCGTGGGTTCGAAGTCCTCATTGCGGAAAACGGACAGTCGGGCGTGGAACTCACCGTTTCGGAAAGGCCCGATCTCATCCTCATGGATATGAGCTTGCCGGTCATGGACGGGTGGGAGGCGACCCGGCGGATCAAGGCTGATCCGGCCACCTCCGGGATCCCGATCATTGCGCTTTCTGCGCACGCGATGGCCAACGATCGCGAAATGGCACTCGAAGCAGGCTGCGATGACTACGATAGCAAGCCGGTGGACCTGTCGCGACTTGTCCAGAAAATTGAACAATTGCTTGCCGCGAATCGATGAGGCGCGGACCGACGGTTTGAAAATATGCCTGCTAAGAACAAGTTCCAACGCCATGCGATCGCCGTCCATCTGGCGCAACAGCTCGCCGGACCGGCGCGGGCAATCTCAGGATTTCAGGAGTTGCTAACCGAGCAGGTGCAGGACCTCGGTCTGGCCCACATGAGACCGGATCTAGAGAAGGTTGGCGCCGCTGCTTGCGAATTGAGTAGCCTGATCGACAGCTTGATCCACGGCAAAGCGGACAATCAGAACCGGGCAGGGGTCGAGATCGAGGCGAAACTGCGCCACGACTTGCGAACGCCGCTCAACGCCATCATCGGCTATTCCGAAATGATTCGTGAAGAAGCCGAAGAATTGCACGAATACGCGCTGGAAGAGGATGTCAGGGTGATGCTCGCCGCGGCGGCTGAGTTGCTGGCGCATGTCGATGCGATTGCCGGCCTCTCGCGCGCACCCGACAGCGAGGAACCGCGGACCACGGATCAGGCTGAGATCGATGTGGCAGGGCTCGAACGGGCACTGATCAAGGCAGAGCACGACGCAAGCTCCGGTCACGGTGGCCGCATACTTGTCGTCGACGACATCACCAGCAACCGCGGTCTCCTCTCGCGCCGCTTGCAACGTGACGGTCATCAGGTAGTCACTGCCGAGTCCGGTCCGTCGGCGCTGACTCACCTCGCGGAACACGAGTTCGACCTAGTTCTGCTGGACGTCCTGATGCCGGACATGAACGGCATCGAGGTGCTCTCGCGATTGAAAGCGGAGCGCCGATGGCGGCATATCCCTGTCATCATGATATCGGGGTTGGACGAAGTGGACGCGGTGGTCCGCTGCATCGAGGCGGGGGCCGACGACTACTTGCCTAAACCTTTCAATCCGGTCCTGCTGCGCGCCCGGATCAACTCGAGTTTGGAGAAGAAACGTTGGCTCGACCGCGAGCACCAGTATCTTCAGCGGATCGAGGCGGAGAAGCGGCGGGCTGACTCGCTTCTCCATGCGATCCTGCCCGGTCAGATCGTGGCACGGCTGCAACGGGGCGAAGAGTTCATTGCCGACCGGTTCGATGAAGTGACCATTCTTTTTGCCGATATTGTCGGTTTCTCGAGCATAGCGGCAAGGTTGCCGCCGTCGGACCTGATCAAACGCCTCGACGGGCTATTCAGCACGTTCGACGTCTTGGCGGAGAAGCATGCCGTGGAGAAAATCAAGACCATCGGAGACGCCTATATGGCTGCGGGCGGTGTTCCGGAACCGGCAGCTGACCATGCCGACAGGATCGTGGCACTGGGGAAATCCATGCTGGACGCGTTGAAGCCCTTAGCGTGGGGCAACGATGGTTTTCGGATCCGCATTGGCGTGCACACGGGACCGGTGATCGCGGGCCTGATCGGCCGGCATCGGTTCGTCTACGACGTCTGGGGCGAAACCGTGAATATTGCAAGCCGGCTCGAGTCCCACGGCGTGGCCGACCGCATGCAGATTTCGGAGGCAACCAAGCAGGCCCTGCACACCTCCTGGAAGCTCGAACCGCGCTGTAATGTGGAACTGGCAGGTGTCGGCAGGATTGAAACCTATCTCGTTCAACACTGATCGGAACAATGGCTAACCCTCAGGGAATTTCGCGAAGCGATGCTTGGAGTCGCGACACCTCGTAAACGAACAGCATGCAGCATTGGCGTTCCACTTTCACCCGGAGCTACACCATGAACAGGCGTCAGAGTCTTCTATTTCTCGCAGGAGCATCGGCCGCGGCAGCCAACACAACCCTGTTGGGCGCCGCGGCCTTTGCGCAGGAGACCCAACCCTTCAAGCTCCCACCGCTCGGCTACGCGAACAACGCATTAGAGCCGCACATCGACGCGACCACGATGATGATCCATCACGACCGCCATCACGCCGCTTATGTGAATGCCTGCAATCAACTCGTGCCGCTTTGGCCCGAGCTCGCCAGCACGCCGATGGAGGCTATTCTGGCAGATCTGGGCAAGGTCCCGGAAGGCGTGCGCAACAATCTTGGGGGACATTGGAATCACACTCACTTCTGGGAGCTGATGACTCCCGGGGGCCCCAACCAGCCCGGTGGCGACCTCAACGCCGCCATAAGCAGCACCTTCGGCAGCTATGCGGGCCTGACCGAAAAGCTCACGGCGGTTGGCCTTGGCCGCTTTGGCTCCGGCTGGGTATGGCTTGTGGTGAACAAGGACAAGAAGCTCGACATCGTCAGCACAGCCAACCAGGACACGCCGCTCGAGCTAGGGGCGCGTCCGGTGATTGGCGTCGACGTCTGGGAACACGCCTATTATCTCAAGTATCAGAACCGCCGCGCCGACTACCTCAAGGAATGGTGGCGCGTGGTGAACTGGGACAAGGCCCTCGCCAACTTCAAGAAGTCGACCGGCTGAGGGGGCCGCAGATCGCGACGCCTCGTCCCTTCAGCCGCAGCAGCCGGCCGCGTTCGTGGTCACAGCTGTTTTTTTCAGCGTCTCGCGCGAATACCGAGCGGTTCGCCGGCTGGGGTAGCGCCTTCGGTTCAGACATCCCGGTTGCCAATTTCCGCGACTGGCTTGTCTGTCGTGTTCACACCTTTGATATGCCCCAAGCTGTGACCGAAGGGCAGCAACGGGTCCGAGACGCGACCTTCGCGGCATCATTGGCAAAGGTCCGCAAGTGGCGCAAACCAGCCCACGCTATGCTGGACGCGAAGGTCAGCTTTTTGGCCCAATCATCCCGAAAGCGGATCTCCGCTTCCGGCCCAAACGCGACGTTAGAGTATCTGCTCGGCAATGACAGCTTCTGGCGCTGTCCGTGCATTCCGATATTCGGCCGGATCCTATCCAAAGCGGTTGTCCAGCCTCGGATAGCAAGCGTCAGATTTTCACGATCGGCTAGGCCGCTGTGTCTAGCCACGTTTCCGGCATCGGTGGAGCCTGGCCGACCCGGTCGTCCCCGGTATGTTCCCACCATCTGCCCAAGGCCTCGATGAGCGGCACAAGCTTGAGACCGGGCGTCGTGAGGTCGTAATCCACGCGTAGCGGATAGCCGGCATGCGCCGTTCGCCGCACGATCCCGGCTTCCTCCAGCTTGCGCAGTTCCAGCGCCAGGATGCGGTGCGACACTGCCGGGTTGTCACGCCTCAAATCGCTGAAGCGCTTGGTACCATCCTTGAGATAATAGAGCAGCAAGGTGGGCCAGCGACCGCTGAGCACACGCATGGTCTCCTCGATCGGGCAGCGTGAGACGACATCTTTCATGGCGGGGACCTGGTTACAGAATAGTGCCTAATTTACATGGGGCGACCAGTGTTTAGGGTCAAGTTTCGCTGCGCAGCGTGACCCCTAACATGGAAGAGACAAAGAAATGGAACCTATTCTCCTTTACGGCTTCCCGCTGGGAAGTTCGATGGGGCTTGTCGCTGCTTTTGAACGCCTCGGACAACCCTATCGCCTGTGTCGTGTCGACATGCTTACTGAGATGAAGAACGACGCCTATGCCAGCATCAACGGCCGTCAGGAAACGCCGGTGTTGATCACGGAGGAGGGCAGGGTGCTCACCGAGACCATGGCGATTGCCGCCTGGCTCGAAGCCCGCGATACGCAACGCCGTATCAGCTTCGATCCTCGCTCGCCGGAGGCCGACCGGATGCACCAGCTGGTCGCCTTCATAAACACCGGCTTCACCGCCGCCTTCACCCCGCTCTGGGCGGCATATGAAATGGAGTCGGCCGAACCGGTGCTGCTGGCGACCTTGCGTGATTTCGGCCGCAAGGTCGTTACCAACCGCCATAACCAGCTTGAGGCGATGATCCTCGACACGGATTTCCTGATCGGCGAGCGGCTGACGCTTGCCGACACCACGTTGATCGGCGTGGCGCGTTGGGCGGAGTTCCACCAGGCCGTCGACGGCGCCGCTTACCCAAAGTTGGCGGCGCTACGCCGCCGCATCGAAGCCGATCCGGCCGTGGAATACGCGCTCGCTGTCGAGGCTGGCGAAAAGCCCGCCGGGTCAGGCGCTTGCTTCGGTCACTTGCCGCTGGCCGTGGTGATCGATCGCTTCGCGGCGTAACTGTTCGCTCAGCGCCCGGCGCCCCGGCGCCGGGCGCTGGCGACAAGCACGCCCAGATCGGCTATCATGTCACCGTTCTTGAAGTGGCAGCTGCGGGCGGCCATCCTGGCGGTGACCGCCCCGACACACGGGAGAAAGGTTATGGCCGGCTTTCATGTCATGGCTGATGCACGTGGAATGCATGTACAGCCCACGGTGCGCCGCATCAGCACCGAGGATCTGATTGATGCGCTCCGTCTCGGCGTCGAGGATTTCTGGGCCAAGCCGTCGCATTATGTGTTCCTGTGCCTGATCTATCCGGTGGTCGGACTGATCCTGACGCAGTGGACCTCGGGCTCGAACGCCATCCAGCTCATCTATCCGCTGATGTCCGGCTTCGCTTTGGTCGGTCCGTTCGCGGCTATCGGCCTTTACGAAATCAGCCGCCGGCGCGAATTCGGCATGGATACATCCTGGTGGCATGCGCTCGACGTGCGCCACTCGCCGGCGCTCCCCGCGATTGCAGTCATCGGTATCATGCTGCTGGTACTGTTCCTGCTCTGGCTGTTCACCGCGCAGTCGATCTACACCAGCCTGTACGGCAATCAGCCTCCAGCCTCTATTGCCGGCTTTATTCGCGAGGTGCTGACGACCAGCAAGGGCTGGACGCTGATCCTGCTCGGCAACCTGGCCGGGTTCGCCTTCGCAGCGATCGTGCTGGCGACGACCGTCGTCGCCTTTCCGCTGCTGCTGGACCGCGATGTCGGCGCGGTCTCGGCAGTCGAGACGTCGGCGCGCGCCGTCCTGACAAACCCGCTGCAGATGGCGCTGTGGGGCCTGATGGTCGCCGTGCTCCTGGTCATCGGCTCGATCCCGCTATTTGCCGGGCTTGCCGTCGTCATGCCCATCCTTGGCCACGCGACCTGGCATCTTTATCGCAGGGTGGTCGAACCGGAGCGGGCGGAGCAGGTCAGGCGGCCAATGTAGGACCGATCAGCGTTGCGCGTCGGTTGCCATCTTGACGGCCAGCGCGGTCAGCACCGTACCCATCATCCAGCGCTGGATCACCATCCATAAGGGCCGCCCGGCGAGGAAAACGGCGATCGAGCCGGCCGTCACCGCGATGATGGCATTGACGGTCAGGCTGATCGCGACCTGCGTGGCACCGAGCACCAGAAGCTGCGACAGCACGTGGCCCTTGCCGGGGCTGATGAATTGCGGCAGCAGCGACAGATAGAGCACTGCCACCTTCGGGTTGAGCAGGTTGGTCATCAGGCCCATCGCGAACAGCTTGCGCGGCCTGTCTTTCGGCAGTTCGCGGATATGGAAGGGCGAGCGCCCGCCGGGCTTCACCGCTTGCCAGGCGAGCCACAGCAAATAGAGCGCGCCGGCAAGGCGCAGCACATCATAGGCAAAGGGTACGGCGAGCAGCAGCGCGGTGATGCCGAACGCCGCCGACAGCACATAGAACAAGAAACCGAGCGCCACGCCGCCCAGCGAGATCAGCCCGGCCTTCGGCCCCTGCGACAGCGAGCGCGAGATCAGATAGATCATGTTCGGGCCGGGCGTCAGCACCATGCCGAGGCAGACCAGCGCGAAGGCAAGGTGGTTGGCGGGTTCAGGCAAGAGCGCATCTCCGGATGGGAACACTCACCACATACTTCCATCATCCGCAAGGGCATGAGGGCAGGAGCCTTTGCGCCAGTGCGCCGGGCCTCCTGCCTTAGTTCCCGGACGACAATCTTGCGGACACAATGAAAGCTGGTGACAGGGCGAAGCGCTTCGGTTAATCCGGGCCGGCCGCTACGGACCGTCGGTCGCGGCGCTTGCAAGCATCATGGTACAGGGACAACGGCATGGCGGATTCGCCCGACATCATCGGTTCGCTCGCAGACTTGTCGGGAGCCTATTCAGCCATACTGTGCGACGTCTGGGGCGTGGTGCACAATGGCGAATGGCATTTCCCGGTGGCGGCTGCCGCGCTGATCGCTGCTCGCGCGGCGAGAATACCTGTCGTGCTGATCACCAATTCGCCGCGCCGCAGCGCCGACGTGGTGGCGCAGATGAACGCCATCGGCGTTCCTCCCGCTGCCTATGACCGTGTCGTAACGTCCGGCGACGTTACCCGCGATCTGATCGCCGAAGGGCCGCGAAAGATCTTCCATATAGGCGCCGATCGGGATTTCACGCTCTATGAGGGCCTCGACGTCGAGCTCGTCGAGGAGTTCGAAGCATCCGGCGTGGTCTGCACCGGCCTGTTCGACGACGATGTGGAGAAGCCGGAAGATTATGCCGATCTTCTACGGCGGCTGCGTGCCAGGAACCTGCCCTTCATCTGCGCCAATCCCGACATCGTCGTCGAGCGCGGCGAACGCATGATCTGGTGCGCAGGCGCTTTGGCCCGCGAATACGCACAGCTTGGCGGACGCACGCTGATCGCCGGCAAACCCTACGCGCCGGTCTATGACGTCGCCATGAAGGAGGTCGCCGTCATTCTCGGCCGCCCGGTCGAGCGTTCGCAAGTTCTGGCCATCGGCGACGGCATGATGACCGACATCAAGGGCGCGGCCGACAATGGCTTCGACGTGCTCTACGTATCGGGCGGCATCCATGCCCGCGATTACGGTGAGACGCTGCAGCCGGATCCGGCCAGGCTCGCGGCCTTTCTGGAAAAATACGGCTACAGGCCGGTCGCGGTGATTCCCAGACTGCAATAGGTTCAACCCATGACGGCAATGTTCGAACGCATTTCCGCAACCGCACCGCTGCCGGCCCATCTGCGCGGCGGCGTGGTGGCTATCGGCAATTTCGACGGCGTCCACCGCGGCCACCAGGCGGTGCTCGAACGCGCGCGCGCCGAAGCGGAGCGTCGCGGCGTACCCGCCCTGGTGCTGACCTTCGTACCGCATCCGCGAAAGGTTTTCAGGCCGGACATGCCGTTGTTCGTGCTGACACCGCCGCCGATGAAGGCGCGGCTGTTGTCGCATCTGGGCTTTGCGGCGCTGGTCGAGCAGCCGTTCACACGCGAGTTCGCCTCCTTGTCGGCGGAGGCTTTCGTCACCGGCGTGCTCGAGCGCAACCTCGGCATAAGCCACGCCGTCACCGGCTTCGATTTCCATTTCGGCAAGGACCGCCAGGGCGGTCCGGCCTATCTGATGGCTGCCGGCGAGCGCCACGGCTTCGGCGTCACGCTGGTCGATGCGTTTCGCGACGAAAGCGCCGAGGTGGTGTCGTCGAGCCGCATACGCACGCTGCTGTGCGAGGGCAATGTGGCCGAGGCCGCCGGCTTGCTCGGCTACCGTTTCACCGTCGAGGCGGAGGTGATCGGCGGCCAGCAGCTCGGCCGGACACTCGGCTTTCCGACCGCAAACATGAGGCTTTCGCCGGAAGCCACCCTCAAGGAAGGGATTTATGCCGTCCGCTTCCGCCGCGCCGACGGTTCCCTTCATGATGGCGTCGCCAGCTTCGGCCGCCGGCCGACGGTCGACGACAATGGCGCGCCATTGCTGGAGACCTTCGTCTTCGACTTTTCCGGCGACCTCTATGGCGAGATTTGTGCCGTGTCCTTCTTCGGCTACCTGCGCTCGGAGGTGAAGTTCGACGGGCTTGACGCGCTGGTCGCCCAGATGAAGCGTGACGAGGCCGAGGCGAAGGCACTGCTCGCCGGCGTCAGGCCGCTTTCCGGGCTGGACCGCGCGATCGCGTTTTGACAACCCGCGCCGTCGTCGTCCGCGTCGCTTCGCCCTGGGATGACGAAGCTGGGGATTTCAGCCAATCTCGAAGGTATGCGATAGAAATGAACGACGAGCATTACCTGTCGGCGTCCTGCAATCCGCCATGTCGATCACAATTTATCTCTTCAGCGCCAGGCCGACGGCAATGAAGGTCCAGCCTTGGAAAATCAGGTCGACGGCTAGGAACAGGCCGAGCACCCACACGCTGTTGAACGGCCAACCCATGGCGATGACCAGTCCCGCCAGCGCGCTGATGACGCCGGCCGTGACCACCCAGCCCCAGCCCGGCTGCGGCCGGTGGCTGTAGCCGACCCAGGCCCTGAGCACGCCTGAGGCAAGCAGCGCGACCGCCAGGAGGAATGTCAGCACCGCCGAGGCCAGCAGTGGATTGTAGAAGGCGAAGAACCCGGCGACGGCGTAGAGAAGCCCGCTGAGCAGCCAATAGAAGAAGCGGCCCCATGTCTTCACGCCGAAGGCATGGATGATCTCGACAATGCCGGCCATCAGCATCAGCCAGCCGACGACATAAACCGAGGCGACGGTTGCGATGAACAGATTGCCGAAAGCAATGCCGCCGAAGATGAGCAGCAGCACCCCGAGCGCGACGAACCATCCCCACTTCGCCCGCGTCTGGCCAATGGCGTCTTTCATGGCATCGCTGTGCACGGTCATTGCCCTTCTCCGTCAAGGTTGCCTAGCTTCTTTGTTCCGAAAGGTAGCGCCGATCGCCTTGCCCGTCCAGCGAGCAGGGTGTGAGCGCCACACTCCCGAGCGATCCGCTTGCCAGACCTTCGCTTTTTATCCGAAGCGGCCAAATACCAGATGGAATATTCGATCGTGTGCAGGGGTGGGCCAGCGCTAAAAGATGACAAGCGGGTTTACGGGCGACCCCCGTCGTCCCGTGTATTCGCCATGGCGCAAGTGAAACGAAAAATTGCCAGCGCTGGAATTGGCCCTTTATCGATGACGTGCGGCTGCTGCTGTATACCGTTTTCTACGCTTGATGAGGCTGGGGAAGCAAAATGAGCGATATGGACGAACACCGCGATCTGCTGGAGATCAACGCCATCCGCAGGCTGTTGACGTCAAAACCACGAACGGTCCGCTGGGACGAACGCCGGGCACGGCTCGACGAAGTCGGTTCGGTCTGGCCGGTCGCGGAGGACATCCGATGCGAGCATGTGGTTTTCGATGGCCTCGAGGGAGAGTGGTCCCTGGCGCCTGGCAGTGACAGGGATAAGATTCTGCTCTTTTTCCACGGTGGCGGCTACTGCTCCGGCTCTCTTAAAAGTCATCGTCGAATGGTGACCGAGGCAGGTCGGGCAATGGGAATGCGCACCCTCGCGATCGCCTATCGACGCGCGCCGGAACATCCTTTCCCTGCGCAACATGAAGACGCACTCACCGCATGGCGCTTTCTGAGGCGGCAAGGCATCGCGCCGGATCGCATCGTGGTTGGGGGAGACAGTGCGGGCGGCAATCTCACCCTGTGCCTGGTCAGTATATTGCGCACGGCAGGCGAGCGGTTGCCGCGATGTCTTTGGCTGTGTTCGCCCTGGACGGACCTTTCGATGTCCGGCGCGACACTATCAACCAAGGACGCAATCGACCCTATCATCCACCGGGCGTATTTGGGGGAACTGGCAACCGCCTATGTTCCCAATGGCGTTGGTCGGCGCGATCCGCTGATCTCGCCTTTGTTCGCCGATCTGAGCGGATTTCCCCCAATGCTTATACAAGTCGGTTCGGCCGAGACGCTGTTGTCGGACGCAACTCGGCTCGCGGAAGCCGCTGGCGCGGCTGACGTCAAAGTACGTCTCGAAATTTGGCCGCATATGATTCACGCTTGGCCGGTTTGGAATGCGGGGCTGGGTGCCGGTCGGCGCGCTCTTCACAGCGCGGGCATGTTTGCCCGCGAATATTTATAACCCCTGCCGAGGCAGCTGCTGGCGCATTCCAAACGTCTTGATCTGGAATCTTGGTGCGCCAGTACAATTCGCTGCAATGCGGAAAACAGCCCGGCCAATGCCGCCAACGTTACGGACATTAAGTCAAATTTTACCGAACTGGCGCCATGGCTTGGATAAAGGCTGATAGTGTTCGTCAACGCGTTCGACGTATGGAGTAATGATGCGGTCTGTCCCGACGGTCTTGGCCGCATTCATGCTCGGCGCCTGCGGCGTTGCCAAGGCAGGCGAGGGCACCTTTGGCTGGATGTCCGGAGACTGGTACCTGACGGTCGGCGCCACCGGCATGGTTGCCCCGAATTTCGAAGGCGGCAAAAAGTACCTGCTCAGCGCCTCGCCGATCATCTCGCTCGGCAAAGCTGGTCCCGCGGCGCGCTTCACCTCGCGCAACGACAATATCTCGTTGGCATTGATCGACGATGGCGGCGTCCGCGCCGGCCTGACAGGCAAGTT
This sequence comes from Mesorhizobium sp. M0136, assembly GCF_040322515.1. Lineage (NCBI taxonomy): Bacteria > Pseudomonadati > Pseudomonadota > Alphaproteobacteria > Hyphomicrobiales > Phyllobacteriaceae > Mesorhizobium > Mesorhizobium sp. M0136. Next base: position 12,563 of record NZ_JAMYTP010000021.1, on the reverse strand, counting down.
CCTGTTTTCCCGCGACGGTGGTGATGCCGACGAGTTGAAGGGCCTCGACCCGGTGCGCTGGGGCGGCGAGGCCGGCGGCTTCTTCGAATTCTATCCTTTGGATTGGCTGCGTGCCCGCGCCGAATTGCGGCATGGCATTCGCGCCCATAACGGCTTTGTCGCCGATATCGCCGCCGACGCCTTTTACGATGTGACGCCCGATGTCAGGATTTCGGGCGGGCCGCGCGTTTCATTCGCCTCATCGGACTATTTCGACGCCTATTACGGCGTTGATGCCGAGGAGTCCCTGGCCTCGGGGCTCAGCGAATATCATCCCGGTGGCGGGGTGAAGTCGGCGGGCCTGGGCGGCGCGGTGACCTGGAAGGTGACCGAGCCGATGACGGCCAGTCTGTTCGGCGAATATTCCCGCCTGATGGGCCCGGCCGGCGATTCCAGCCTGGTCAAGGAGCGCGGCGATCGCAACCAGTTCACGATCGGCGTGTCGACAACCTACCGCTTCGATTTCTCGATGTGAGCGGGCGGGCGTCGGCTCATTTGATCAAACGGCTGTCGAACGGATAATGGTATAGGCCCGCAATCGTAATGCGTGACGCATCGTCATGGGTCGGGTTGAGCAGATAGTTGTTTGCCTTGCGCATTATGATCGAAGGAATTTTCATGAGCGCGTAACGATTGGCCGAGAGAAAGTCCGTGCCCTGTCGCCGTGTCGATTCCATGTCCTTGTCCCAGCCGTCCTGGATAACCGGTTCGGTCATTTCTATTCCGTCCGGAACGTCGATTTCGATAAGCTGGTAGGTTTCCGGAACGGTTTCGCGCGTCGCATGCACCAGTATCTCCAGCAGTGCCGTCGAAGGGTGGTCGGTGCAATAGACGATGGGCATTCCGCGCCTGTTCCATCTTCCATCAACGAGCGTTCCGCCACGACCCGAGAGATCCGCGAAATTGGAGATGCGCCAGATGCGCATCGTCAGGCAAGCATGCCAAAGTCGATACGGATAAGCTCGTCGGAAACGACGTGGGCGCCGGTCTCTGTCTCAAGGAGATCGATCGGCCTTGCACCATCCAATGCTATGATCTCGCTTCTCAGCCAACGCTGGGCTTTCTCATGGCTACCGAATACCCGATCCGCCTGCTCGGCGATGCGTTCAAGGCGCAGGGCGCGGTCGGATTCAGCTGGCGAAAGCGGCTCGGCATGTTCCTTGCGACGCGCCAACGTGCGGCGGGGGGCAACGATACGATAGAGTTCTTCGCTACTGAAACCCAGACTGCGCAGATGATCGATCTTGTCTGTAGGGACGGAAAAGTCGTGTGTTGCGCGAATTGCCCTTGCTGCGACCGACATGAATTGTTTCCTTGGTACTGCAGGCCATTTGCCTACAAATGTATGCGCAATTGGCACCTAACGCAAGGAAGCATCAGAGTTCGGGCTTTTCAATATCGCCTGTCTCGGTTAAAAGCCCAGCCATGACGAGCTTTTCGCGCCTTCTCGCGACTGCGATACGAATTACAGGCCCGGTGTTCCGGGCGGCTTGACCGCCGCCGGAGCCGCCGGGAATCTTGCGCGCGGCCTCTCGCGCTTTTTCCAGATCATGATAGTTCAACGCCCGGGCTCTTTTGCCGCCGGGCAACGCATATGGCAGACGAATGACTGATACCGAGACCGCCGAGACGATCGACTATTCCAAAACGCTCTACCTGCCGCAGACGGATTTTCCGATGCGCGCCGGTTTGCCGGAAAAGGAACCGCTGCTGGTCAAGCGCTGGCAGGATATGGACCTTTACCGCAAGTTGCGCGAAGACGCAGCCGGCCGCGAAAAATACGTGCTTCACGACGGCCCGCCTTACGCCAATGGCAACATCCATATCGGCCACGCGCTGAACAAGATCCTCAAGGACGTCATCACCCGCTCGTTTCAGATGCGCGGCTATGACTCGAACTATGTACCCGGTTGGGATTGCCACGGCCTGCCGATCGAATGGAAGATCGAGGAGCAATACCGCGCCAAGGGCAAGAACAAGGACGAGGTGCCGGTCAACGAGTTCCGGCAGGAATGCCGTGAGTTTGCGGCGCACTGGATCAAGGTGCAGGGTTCCGAATTCCAGCGCCTCGGCGTCGTCGGTGACTTCGACAATCCCTATACGACGATGGCTTTCCATGCCGAGGCGCGGATCGCCGGCGAGCTGCTGAAATTCGCCATGTCCGGCCAGCTCTATCGCGGCTCAAAGCCGGTGATGTGGAGCGTCGTCGAGCGCACCGCGCTGGCCGAGGCGGAGGTCGAATACCAGGACTATGAGTCGGACACGATCTGGGCGAAGTTTCCGGTCGTCAGCCTCGCTCGCCAGGTTATCAACATCGAGGATGGGCAGCCAGCCTTGGATCCCAAGCTGACGCAGACGTCGCTCGATCTGCTTGATGCCAGCGTCGTCATCTGGACGACGACGCCGTGGACAATCCCCGGCAACCGCGCCGTCAACTACTCGCCGCGCATCAACTATGGTCTCTACGAGGTTACGGCGGCCGAGAACGCCTTTGGTCCCCAGCCCGGCGAAAAGCTGATCTTTGCCGAGAAACTTGCAGACGACGCTGCCGCGAAGGCCAAGGTCACCCTGAATCGGCTTCGCAACGTTGGCGCCGAAGAGCTTGAAAATCTGACGCTTTCGCATCCCCTCAAAAGTCTGGGTGGCGGCTACGATTTTCCCGTGCCCATGCTCGCCGGCGATCATGTCACCGACGATGCCGGCACCGGTTTCGTCCACACCGCGCCGGGACACGGCCGGGAAGACTTTGACGCCTGGATGGATGCCGCCTCTGATCTTCGCCAGCGCGGCATCGACACTGCGATCCCCTTCACCGTCGACGATGCCGGCTTCTTCACCAAGGACGCGCCGGGCTTCGGCCCGCACCGCGAGGGTGGAGCGGCGCGCGTCATCGACGACAATGGCAAGAAGGGCAACGCCAACCGGGCCGTCATCGACGAGCTGATCAAGCGCAACGCGCTGTTCGCGCGCGGCCGCCTGAAGCACTCCTATCCGCATTCCTGGCGCTCGAAGAAGCCGATCATCTTCCGCAACACGCCCCAATGGTTCGTCTATATGGACAAGGAGCTTGGCGACGGCACGACGCTGCGCGGCCGCGCGCTGAAAGCCATCGACGATACCCGCTTCGTGCCCGCCGCCGGCCAGAACCGCATCCGCGCCATGATCGAGGAGCGCCCCGACTGGGTGCTGTCGCGGCAGCGCGCCTGGGGCGTACCGATCGCCGTCTTTGCCGATGCCGACGGCAACGTGCTGCGCGACGAGGCAGTCAACCAGCGCATCATGGACGCCTTCGAGAAAGAAGGCGCCGACGCCTGGTTCGCCGCCGGCGCCAAGGAGCGTTTCCTCGGCAATCACGATGCCTCGAGATGGCAGCAGGTCATGGACATCCTCGATGTCTGGTTCGATTCAGGCTCGACGCATGCCTTCACGCTTGAGGACCGGCCCGACCTGAAATGGCCGGCCGACCTCTATCTCGAAGGCTCCGATCAGCATCGCGGCTGGTTCCACTCGTCGCTGCTCGAAAGCTGCGGCACCAGGGGCAGGGCGCCCTATGATACCGTCGTCACCCATGGCTTCACCATGGATGAGGAGGGGCGGAAAATGTCGAAGTCGCTCGGCAACACGGTCGTGCCGCAGGACGTCATCAAGCAGTCCGGCGCCGACATCTTGCGGCTGTGGGTGGTGACGACCGATTATTGGGAAGACCAGAGGCTCGGCAAGAACGTGCTGCAGACCAATATCGACGCCTACCGCAAGCTGCGCAACACCATCCGCTGGATGCTGGGCACACTCGCCCATGACGACGGCGAGGAGGTGCCGCTGGACAAGATGCCGGAGCTGGAGCGGCTGATGCTGCACCGGCTCGCCGAACTCGATGAAGTCGTACGCTCGGGCTACGACGCGTTCGAATTCAAGCGCATCACCCGCGCGCTGCTCGACTTCATGGTGGTCGAGCTATCGGCCTTCTATTTCGACGTCCGCAAGGACGCGCTTTACTGCGAAGCGCCTTCCAGCGTGAAGCGCAAGGCTTCCGTGCAGGTGGTGCGCCATCTCTTCGACTGCCTGGTGAAATGGCTGGCGCCGATGCTGCCCTTCACTATGGAAGAGGCTTGGCTCGACCGTCATCCGGATGCGGTCTCGGTGCATCTCGACCAGTTCCCGAAAATCCCGGCGGACTGGAAGGACGAGGCGCTGGCGGAGAAGTGGCGCAAGGTGCGGCAGGTCCGCCGTGTCGTCACCGGCGCGCTGGAAATCGCCCGCGCGCAGAAGGTCATCGGCTCTTCGCTGGAAGCGGTGCCGGTCGTCACCCTCGACGATGCCGCGCTCGAAGCGGCGATCGCCGATGTCGATATGGCAGAGATGGCGATCACCAGTGATCTGGTTATCGTGCACGGCAAGGCGCCGGCGGGCAGCTTTACCCTCGACGACGTCAAGGGCGTCGCCGTGGTCGTCGAGAAGGCGGAGGACCGCGGCCTGGTGAAGTGCGCGCGCTCCTGGCGCTACACCGCCGATGTCGGCTCAGATCCGGAATTCCCGGACGTTTCGGCCCGTGACGCCGCTGTCCTGCATGAACTCAAGGCTTTGAGCCGCCTCTAAGGCGGTGCACAAATGCCACGGCGGGCAGCCGATCGGCCCCGGCGCGTTGCCCTTAACGAGTGGTTGAGGTAAACACGCGAAACTCCGGACGACAAATTGTCGCCGGAATTCCGTCGGAAGAGCATAGGCGACGGGGACCGGACCTTTCTTTGGCCGGCGGCAATCGAGAGGCTGTCTACAGTGGGACTTTTTGGCATGACCGAGAGAACTTACGCGCGCGTTGCGCTGCTGGCGCCGCTTGTCGTATCGGGCCTCGCCTTGTCCGGCTGCATGGGCTCGCCCACTTACGGGACCGACAAGCCTGCTGCCTCGCAGCTTGCCGACGACCTCACGGGGGCTTTTTCCTTTGCACCCAAGCGCAAGAACAACATCGACTACAAGCCGCGCCCCACGCTGGTGAAGCCAGGGCCGGGGCAGAAGGAAGTGTTGCCGCCGCCCCAGGAAAGCATCGAGACGGCAAGTGCCGAATGGCCCGAATCGCCGGAGCAGCGCCGTGCCCGCCTGCGCGCCGATGCCACCCTGCATCAGGACGACCCGGCCTACCAGGCGCAGATTGTCGATGACGTGCAGACCGACCCGGTGGCCGTCAAGGCCGCGATGGCGCAGTCGGCTTCGAGCCATCCGCCGGCCTGGACTCCAGCGGATTCGGACAAGGGCCGCGCCGCGGAAGTCAAGCGCCGTCTGGCTGAAGGCAAACAGGGCGACCCGACCACCCGCAGATATCTGAGCGAGCCGCCGGTGCAATACCGCGCCGCCGCCCCCACCGCGCCGGTGGATGACCTCGGCGAGGATGAGTACAAGAAGGAACGCCGCCTCAAGAAGGAGGCGGCCGCCAAGAGCAAGAGCGGCGGCATGTTCGACTGGCTGCCCTGGTAGACTGGCTGGGCCAGAGACGTTCTTGCCTGGATTGGCTGGCTGGATTGGCTGACTTGGATTTGGACCGTCTGCCGGACCGGAAAATTAGGGTCCGCGTCGCTCGCGAAAAAAGTCTTTCAGCAGCGCTGCCGCAGCGTTCTCGGCCATGCCCGGATAGATGTCGGGCACATGGTGGCAGGTCGGTGACGTGAAGAAGCGAACGCCGTTGACCACTGCGCCGCCCTTCTCGTCGGCAGCGCCGAAATAGAGCCGGCGCAACCTGGCGAAGGAGATGGCGCCGGCGCACATGGCGCACGGCTCCAGCGTCACATAGAGATCGTGGCCGCTGAGCCGCTCGCTGGAAAGCTTGCGGCAGGCTTCGCGGATCGCCAGCATCTCGGCATGAGCGGTGGGATCGGCGAACTCGCGGGTGCGGTTGCCGGCACTCGCAACGACCGTATCGCCGCCGACGACGACCGCGCCAACCGGCACCTCGCCACGCTGGGCGGCGGCTTCGGCCTCTTTCAGCGCCAGCGCCATGAAATCCTGCCGCTTCACGCGGTTTCCATTCCGATTATCTCCTCGCCACTTGAGCGCGATCCTGTTACTACCCGCGCAAACGAGCAAAGGCCACATGGACGACAAAAAGAAGAAATTCCCGCGCAAGGCCGGCCCGAAACCGGCGGGGCCGCGCGGTCGCGATAGCGCTCCTGGCAAGGGCGTCAAGCCGTCCTTCGGCGCCAAAAAAACCTACACTCCGCGCGGCGACCGGCCGGCGGCGGCCGAAGGCGAACGGCCGAAGCGCGACTTCAAAGGCGACCGGCCATTCAGCAAAGGGCCGCGTCCGGAAGGCAAGCCTTATGAACAGCGCGACGGTCCACGCAAGCCGTACGCACCGCGCGGCGACCGGCCAGCGGCGGCCGAAGGCGAACGGCCGAAGCGCGACTTCAAAGGCAGCGACCGGCCGTTCAGCAAAGGGCCGCGTCCGGAGGGCAAGCCTTATGAGAAGCGCGAAGGTCCGCGCAAGCTCTACGCGCCGCGCGGCGACCGGCCGGTCGCAGCCGAAGGCGAGCACGGTGAAAGGCGCTTCGACCGTCCCAAGCGTGACTTCGGCGATCGTCCTAAGCGTGATTTTGGCGGCGATCGGCCGCAAGGTGCACAAACGGCACGGGCGGCGTCGGACGGCGGCTTCAAGCCGCGCCCGCGTCGCGTCGAGGTAACGGAAGAAGCCGGCGAACGCATTGCCAAGCGGCTGGCGCGTGCCGGCCTGGCCTCGCGCCGCGATGCCGAGGAATTGATTGCGGCCGGTCGCGTCAAGGTCAATGGCAAGGTGTTGTCCTCGCCGGCCTTCAACGTGATGCCCGGCGACATCATCCATCTCGACGGCATGGAGATCCCGCCGATCGAGCGCACCAGGCTGTTCCTGTTCCACAAACCGGCCGGCGTGGTCACCACCAATCGCGATCCCGAAGGCCGCAAGACCGTCTTCGATGTGCTGCCCCCCGGGCTGCCGCGGCTGATGACCATCGGCCGGCTCGACATCAACACCGAAGGCCTCCTGCTGCTTACCAATGATGGCGGCCTGTCGCGCGTCCTCGAACTGCCGGCCACCGGCTGGCTCAGGCGCTACCGCGTGCGCGTCCACGGCAAGGTCGAGGAAAGCGCGCTTGCCGGCCTGCGCGAAGGGCTTGCCGTCGACGGCGTCTTTTATGGCGCCATCGAAGCGACGCTCGACCGCGAGCAGGGCTCGAACGCCTGGCTGACACTCGGCCTGCGCGAAGGCAAGAACCGCGAGGTCAGGAACATCCTGGGCTCGCTCGGTCTCGACGTGACGCGGCTGATCCGCATTTCCTACGGGCCGTTCCAGCTCGATGATTTGCCGGAAGGCCATGTGCTGGAGATCAAGGGCCGCGTGCTGCGCGACCAACTCGGCGAGCGTCTGGTCGAAGAGTCCGGCGCCAATTTCGACGCCGATATCGCCAAGCCATTTTCCAACAAGCCGGTCAGGCGTGAGCGGGAGGAGGAGCCCGAGCGGCCGAAATTCACCCGCGACGGCGAACGCCGGCCGATCGGCGAGGGCGGCCTGATCAAGAACCGCAAGCGTCGCGAAGGCAGCCGCGACGAAGCGCTCGGCAAGCTGTCGACAAGCCCCGACAGGAGCTTTGGGCCGAAAAAGAGCTTTGGCGAGCGTGGCCCCAGACCTGAACGCAGCGACTTCGGGGACAAACCCCGTGGCGACAAGCCGCGTGGCGGCTTCGGTGGGAAGAAGTCCGAACGCGAGCAGCGGCCGATCGAGCCGCCGGGCCAGCGCAAGGCCAATGTCTGGATGGCGCCGGGCGCACGGCCGATCGGCAAGGGCAGGGCGGAGGCAGACGCCGCCAAGGCGGCAGAAAACAAGGCGCGCAAGGCCTCGTTCAAGCCGTCTTACAGCAAGCCCGGCGGCAAGCCGCAAGGCGGCGGCGCAAAGCCGTTCGGCAAGCCACGCGGCGAGCGTCAGGATGGCGGTGGCGACCGGCCGCGCGGCGGCCCGAAGGGAAGCAATGCGGATCGTCGGCGGTGAGTTTCGCGGGCGTCCGCTGGCGACGCCCCGCACCTTTGCCATCCGCCCGACCACCGACCGCACGCGTGAGGCGGTCTTCAACGTGCTGGCGCATCGCTTTCCCGAAAGACTGGACGGCGCGCGGGTCCTCGACCTGTTCGCCGGCACCGGTGCGCTCGGCCTCGAAGCGCTGTCGCGCGGCGCCTCCTACGCTGTCTTCATCGAGGAATCCGCCGAAGGGCGCGGCGTGATCCGCACCAATGTCGAGGCCTTCGGCCTCACCGGCCGCACCAAGATATTCCGCCGCGACGCGACGGGCTTGGGCGAGGCGGGCACCATCGCCGCATTCGGCCTGGTCTTTGCCGATCCGCCCTATGGCAAAGGCCTTGGCGAACGTGCCTTGCGCTCGGCCAAGGCCGGCGGCTGGCTCGCCCCCGGCGCGCTCTGCATCGTCGAGGAAGCGACGGCGGCGCCGTTCGAGACAGGGCCGGGCTTTTCGGTTGTCGACGAGCGCAACTATGGCGAGACGGTCATCCGGTTCATCGAGGCCGCCTGAGTTCGGTGTCCGCGATGGCGCCTTCAAAATGACGCACAATTCGCTTTGCCTCGACCAGCAACCCCGCCTATCGTCCGACCACAAACCGGAGCCATCTATGACATTTCAGGCTGAATGGCTGCGCGGAACGCTCTTGGGGCTGGCTCTGGTGATGGCCGCGCCGGCTCTGGCGGGCAACAATCCCGACGACGGCGTCGTGACTGATTTCCTGCTCGACAACGGCATGGAGGTCGTCGTCATCCCCGATCACCGCGCCCCGATCGTCACCCATATGGTCTGGTACAAGATCGGCAGCGCCGACGAGCCGCCGGGCAAGTCCGGCATCGCCCATTTCTTCGAGCATCTGATGTTCAAGGCGACCAGCAACCATGCGGCCGGCGAGCTCGACCGCGCCGTCGCCGCCATCGGCGGCTCGGACAACGCCTTCACCTCCTACGACTACACCGCCTTTCACGAGACGGTGGTGCCGCAGGCGCTCGGTGAGATGATGGGCTTCGAGGCCGACCGCATGCGCAACCTCATCCTCAACGACGATGTCATCAAGACCGAGCGCGACGTCATCCTCGAGGAGCGCCGCTCGCGCATCGACTCCAATCCGCAGGCGGTGCTCGACGAGGAAGTCGATGCCACGCTGTGGCAGAACCAGCCCTACCGCATCCCGGTCATCGGCTGGATGCAGGAGATGGAGAAGCTGAACCGCACCGACGCGATGGCCTTCTACAACAAATATTATACACCCAATAACGCCGTGCTGGTGGTGGCGGGCGATGTCGAACCGGAAACGGTCAAGGCGCTGGCCGAAAAGACCTATGGCAAGGTCGCGCGCGGCCCGGATCTGCCGCCGCGCATCCGCCCGGTCGAGCCGGAGCAGAACACCAGGCGTACGGTGACGCTGACCGACGGGCGCGTCAGCGTGCCGAGCTTTACCACGCAATGGGTGGTCCCGTCCTATCACACGGCAAAGCCCGGCGAAGCCGAAGCGCTCGACGTGCTGTCCGAAATCCTCGGCGGCGGCAACCGCAGCCGGCTCTACCAGGAGCTTGTCGTCAGGCAAGGCATCGCCGCGACGGCCGGCGCCTTCTTCCAGGGCACCATGCTCGACGACACCAATTTCGCCGTCTACGGCGCGCCACGCGGCGATGCCAAGCTTGCCGACATCGAGGCCGCGGTCGACACCGAGATCGCCCGCATCGCCAAAGACGGCGTCACCAGCGACGAGCTGGAAAAATCCAAGGACCGTTTCGTCCGCTCGATGATCTTTGCCCGCGACAAGCAGGAGGACATGGCCAACATCTACGGCTCGACACTCGCCACCGGCGGCAACGTCCAGGACGTTCAGCAATGGCCGGACCGTATCCGCAAGGTCACCGCCGACCAGGTCAAAGCGGTCGCTGCCCGCTATCTCAATCTCGACCACGCAACGACCGGCTATCTTCTGCCGCAAACCCAAGCTGGGAATTGATGTGATGATGAGCCAGCATGGTCCCGCTCTGCCTTCTCCCCTCGTGGGCTCCTCCCCTTGTCCCACAAAGGGAGAAGGGAAGCGCCAGCACGCCGGCCCGCTTCTAGCGACCCTGTTCCTCTCCCTCGTCTTCCTCGTCCTGCCGGCGCTTTCCGCTCGCGCCGCCATGAACATCCAGGAGGTGACCTCGTCGAAGGGCATTACCGCCTGGCTGGTGGAGGATTATTCGGTGCCGATCGTCGCCATCCGCTTCGTTTTCGATGGCGGCGCGACGCAGGATCCGCCCGGTAAGGAAGGGCTTGCCAATCTGATGAGCGGCCTGTTCGACGAAGGTGCCGGCAACCTCGACAGCGAGGCCTTCCAGATCAAGCTTGACGAGGTCGGCGCCGAGATGAGCTTCGATGCGCAGCGCGACGGCATCTACGGTTCGATGCGCATGCTGGCCGACCAGCGCGACGGCGCCTTCGATCTGCTGCGCGTGGCGGTCAACCAGCCGCGCTTCGACCAGGTGCCGATCGACCGCATCCGCGCGCAAATCCTGTCCGGCATCATCGCCAGCGAGCGCGATCCCGATACGCTCGCCCAACGCAAATGGCTGGACGCGATCTACGGCAGGCATCCCTATGCGCGGCCCGACCAGGGCACCAGGCAAAGCATCGCGACGATCACGCCGGCCGATCTCAGCGCCTTCCACAAAGCAAATTTCGCCCGCGACGGCCTGCATGTCGCGGTGGTCGGCGCCATCGATGCCGAGACGCTGAAGCAGAAGCTCGACCTGGTGTTCGGCAGTTTGCCGGAAAAGCAGGCGCTGACGCCCGTTCCCGACATCGACCTGAAGCTCGGCCAGCAGCTCGAGGTCGTGTACGACCAGCCGCAGGCCTCGCTGCAGCTCGCCTATCCCGGCGTGAAGCGGAATGCGCCGGATTTCTTCGCCGCGGTGCTGATGAACGAGATCCTCGGCGGCGGCACCTTCACCTCGCGGCTGTTCGACGAGGTGCGCGAAAAGCGCGGCCTGGCCTACAGCGTCAGCTCCGATCTCGTCGACCACCAGCATTCCGAGGCGCTGTCCATCACCACCTCGACCCGCGCCGACAGGGCGGCCGAGACGCTGGCCGTGGTGCGCGACGTGGTCAAGCGTATGGCCGAGGAGGGGCCGACCGAAGCCGAGCTGGCGGCGACCAAGAAATACATGATCGGCGCCTATGCCATCAACAACCTGAATTCCTCGGGCGCGATCGCCTCAACGCTGGTCGAGATCCAGCTCGGCAAGCTCGGCATCGACTACATGCAGCGCCGCGCCGCCCTGATCAACGCGGTGACGCAGGACCAGGTGAAAGCGGTGGCGAAAAAGCTGCTCTCCGCCGAGCCGGCCGTCATGGTGGTCGGGCCGAGGCTGGGCGCGGCCAACAAGGGATGAGCCCTAGCTTCGGCATCGCCTTTGGAGGCGGCGGCGCGCGCGGGCTGGCGCATATCCATGTTATCGAGGCGCTCGACGAGCTGGGCATCAGGCCGGCGGCAATCGCCGGCTCGTCGATCGGCGCCATCATGGGCGCCGGCATGGCCTCTGGTATGACCGGCAAGGACATCCACGACTATGCGCGCTCGATCCTCGGCCGCCGCGCCGAGGTGGCGACGCGCATGTGGCGGGCGCGGCCCGGCACTTTTGCCGAGGCAATGCAGGGCGGCCTGCGGGTCAGCCAGTTCAATGTCGAGCGCATCCTCAAGGCGTTCCTGCCCGATGCCATTCCCGAGACCTTCGCCGAACTCAAAATACCGCTGAAGGTGACGGCAACGGATTTTTATGGCCACAAGCTCGCGGTGTTGGCCGAAGGCGAACTGCCTTCGGCGCTGGCCGCCTCGGCGGCGATTCCGGCGGTGTTCCGCCCGGTGATGCGCGACGGCAGGATGCTGATCGACGGCGGCATCTACAATCCCGTGCCGTTCGACCTGATCGAGCTCGACGCCGACATCATCATTGCCGTCGACGTGGTCGGCGCGCCGACCGAGGCCGGCCGCAAATTCCCGACCTCCGTCGACCTGATGTTCGGCGCCACGCAGCTGATGATGCAGTCGATCATCGCTAGCAAGCTGAACCAGAGCCGGCCCGACATATTGATCAGGCCGGCCGTCTCGAAATACCGGGTGCTCGATTTCATGAAGGTCGAGGCGCTGATGGCCGAGACGGTGGCGATCAAGGACGAGCTGAAGCGCGAGATCGAGAAGGCGCTGAAGGCGCGGGAAGACGCTGCGGTCGAGGGCAGGCAGCGGACGGTGTAGGGGCGCTGCCAATCTCTCCCCTTGAGGGGGAGATGTCGCCGAAGGCGACAGAGGGGGTCGTCTCGCGTAATGCGCCAACCCCCCACTGCCGCAAGAGAGGAGCCGAGCCCGGTCGAACCGCCCCCTCTGCCCTGCCGGGCATCTCCCCCTCAAGGGGCCTGTTGCGCAGTAACCGGGGATGTTTGGATGGGGCGGGATCGCAGGGATTTCGCTCGTCTTTGTGAGCTCCGCCCCCTTGT
>NZ_JAMYTP010000020.1:0-121303 GCF_040322515.1 Mesorhizobium sp. M0136 | reverse complement strand
ATTACAGCGGAGTTCCCAAAATCCGACGTGTCGCCTTAATTAAGCTCGCCCGCGCGGCGGGGGGCCGTGGCGAGGGTCGGCTACTATCGGGCGATCGTGCCGCTGTTGCCTTGGGGCGCCTACGCGTCGGCGCCGCATCTGACCTGGGACGACCGGCCGATGAAATCGGGCGAGGGCACCTTCTTCGAGATCGCCGGCTGCTACAACCGCTATCACTGCCCGCTGTCGCGCACCGTTTTCCTCGGCAAGCCGACGCAGGAATTCCTCGATGCCGAAAAGGCGACGCTGGAAGGCATGGAGGCGGGACTTGCCGCCGCAAAGCCCGGCAACACATGCGAGGACATCGCCAACGCCTTCTTCGCGGTGCTGAAGAGATACGGCATCGTCAAGGACAACCGCACCGGCTACCCGATCGGGCTTAGCTATCCGCCGGACTGGGGCGAACGCACGATGAGCCTCCGCCCAGGCGACCGCACCGAGTTGAAGCCCGGCATGACTTTCCATTTCATGACCGGCCTGTGGCTTGAGACGATGGGCCTGGAAATCACCGAATCCATCCTGATCACCGAGACGGGCGTCGAGTGCCTGGCGAATGTGCCGCGCAAACTGGTGGTGAAGAATTGAGCCCGATGTCCAGCCTTCGCCCGTCACCGATCACGCCGACCGTCGATTTCGAGCGCGACGGCGTGCAGCACGGTTTCCTGCGCCTGCCTTACAGCCGCGACGATTCAGCCTGGGGATCGGTGATGATCCCGATCTGCGTCATCCGCAACGGCAAGGGGCCGAGCGCATTGCTGACCGGCGGCAATCATGGCGACGAGTACGAGGGGCCGCTGGCGCTCTATGACCTCGCCCGTACGCTCGACCCGAAAGACGTCAGCGGCACGGTCATCATCGTGCCGGCGATGAATTATCCGGCGTTCCGCGCCGGCACCCGCACCTCGCCGATCGACAAGGGCAATCTCAACCGCAGCTTTCCCGGCCGGCCCGACGGCACGGTGACCGAGAAGATCGCCGATTATTTCCAGCGCGAACTTCTGCCTCGCACCGACATCGCGCTCGACTTCCATTCCGGCGGCAAGACGCTCGACTTCGTGCCGTTCTGCGCCGCCCACATTCGGCCTGACAAGGTGCTGGAAGCGAAAGGGTTCGCGGCGGTCGAAGCGTTCTCCGCGCCCTGGTCGATGAAGATGCTGGAGATTGATGCGGTCGGCATGTTCGACACTGCCGCCGAGGAGATGGGCAAGCTGTTCATCACAACAGAGCTCGGCGGCGGCGGGACTTCGCGCGCCGAAACGGTGCGGATCGCGCGGCGCGGCGTGCTCAACGTGCTGCGCCATGCCGGCATCGTCGCCGGCGCGGTCGAGATGCAGCCAACCCGCTGGCTCGACATGCCGTCCGGCGATTGCTTCTCGTTCGCCGAGGACGACGGGATGATCGAAACGATGATCGATCTCGGCGAGCCGGTGGTAGAAAACCAGGTGATGGCACGCATCCATTCCATAGGCCGCACCGGCGGCGCTCCGCAGGAGATCCGGGGCAAAATGTCCGGTCTGTTGGCGGCGCGGCATTTTCCAGGGCTGGTCAAGGCCGGCGACTGCGCTGCCGTGGTCGCCGTGCTGGTCGATTGAGGGCTAGAGCGGGATGCGTTCAACGGCCATCCCGCTCTATTTGTTTGTTTAGCCGCATTTCTGCGACGCCAAGCGATTCACTTGGCTGCAAAATGCTCTAGGAAGCCGATGTCGGGACCGGTTCGGCCTTGCCTTTGGGGCGATCGCCGATGGCGAAGACGGCGCTTGCCTCGCTGACGATCGAGACATGGTCCTTGGCGGCTGTTCCGGCGGCCGCACCGTCGCCGCGCATGATTGCGGTGACGATGGCGTCATGCTCCTGCCAGGACTGGGCCAGCCGCCCGGGCAGCATGAATTGCGCGCGCCGGAACGGTGCCAGCCGGCCGCGGGTCATGACGGTCAGTTCATAAATGTGCTTACTGTGGGCGCCGCGATAGAGCCGGGTATGGAATTGGGTGTTGAAAAGCTCATACTCTTCTTCGGCTCCGAGCTGCACCAAGCGCGCCGAGGCCTGGTGCTCGGCCTCCAGCGTGCGGCGCTCGCCGGACGTCATGCGCTCGGCCGAGAAGCGCGCGCAGATCGCTTCAAGCTCGGCCATGCTCTCGAACATCGAGGCGAGGTGCTCCTGCGTCACCACGGCGACCGTGGCGCCGCGGTTCGGCCGCCTTTCGACCAGTCCCATGGCACTGAGCCGGCTTAGCGCTTCCCTGATCGGCGTGCGTGAGACGTCGAAGCGGGCGGCGAGCGAGGCTTCGTCGAGTTTTTCGCCGGGACGCAGGAAACCGGTGACGATCCGGTCGCTGATCGCCCTCACCATCTGATCGACGGTCGTGCCCGACCTGATCAAATTGCGCTTTCCCGACACGTCTCCTCCGTCCAGTCTTTTCGCTAGAGCCGTAAGCCACTCACCGGCTTCGATTCCTCCGCAGCTCTGTATGCCTATGTTTTAGCCTTCATGTCAAATTGGCGATTTTGAAGGCAAAAAGTGTATGCAATTGCTCCGGCTTTGTGCAGTCCACATCGGCACGCTCATTGATATTGCTGAATAAATCCAATTTCTGAAACTGGCATGCTGATTGCATGCACTTCTCTCATTGAGGTGTTAACCGGCCCCAAAGGCCCCATAGAGGGAGCATTCAATGTCCGAGAGATTCATGCTTAGCCGTCGCGAGCTGCTCAAGACCTCCGCCGTCGGCGCGGCGCTCGGCCTTGCGTCCGCATCGTTTCCGATCATCAGGGCCTTCGCCGCGACGGCCACCGTCGGCTTCATCTATGTCGGGCCAAAGGACGATTACGGCTATAACCAGGCGCATGCCGAAGGCGCCGCCACGCTGAAGGGGATTGAAGGCATTTCCGTGGTCGAAGAGGAGAACGTGCCGGAGACGGTCGACGTCCAGAAGACGATGGAATCGATGATCAATCTCGACGGTGCGTCGCTGATCTTCCCGACCTCGTTCGGCTATTTCCGCACATGCTCGCCATGTGCGCGAAATTTCCCGACGTGCAGTTCCGCCATTGCGGCGGCATGTGGAACAAGGACAAGCATCCGATGAATGCCGGTTCCTATTTCGGCTATATCGGCATGGGCCAGTATCTTAACGGCGTCGTCGCCGGTCACACCAGCAAGACCAAGAAGCTCGGCTTCGTCGCGGCAAAGCCGATCCCGCAGGTGCTGCTCAACATCAATTCCTTCCTGCTCGGCGCGCGCTCGGTCGACCCGACCATCACCTGCCAGGTGATCTTCACCGGCGAGTGGTCACTGGCGGTCAAGGAGGCGGAGGCCGCCAATGCGCTGGTCGACCAGGGTGCCGACGTCATCACCTGTCATGTCGACAGCCCCAAGGTGGTGGTCGAGACGGCGGCCGGGCGTGGCGCCTTCGTCTGCGGCTATCATGCCAACCAGAGCCCGCTGGCGCCGGAAAAATACCTGACCGGCGCGGAATGGAACTGGGCCAAGGTCTACAAGATGTTCGTCGACGATCTGGTGGCCGGCACGCCGCTGCCCAATTTCACGCGCGGCGGCCTGGCCGACGGCTTCGTCAAGATGAGCCCGCTCGGCCCCGCCGTCGGCGATGCCGCCCGCAAGCAGTTCGACGGCACGCTGGCCGAAATGATGAAAGGCGGATTTTCCGTCATCAAGGGTCCGCTGAAGAGCAACAAAGGCGTCGTCGTCGCGACCGAGGGCCAAGCCTTCGTCGAGACCGCGCTCGAACTCGAAAGCATGGACTACCTGGTCGAGGGCGTCGTCGGTTCGACCGCCTGAACCGGATCGGAGACGGGCCATGGCAGACACGGTCGGCACTGCGGGCGCACCGGCGCTGTTTGGCGCCAGGAATTATCCGGCGGCGCTCGAATGGGCGGCGCGGCGGGCGGAAGCTTTCGTCATACCGCTCGCGGCGCTGATCGTCGGCATGGCGCTGTTCAGCGTGTTTATCGCGCTGGTCGGCAAATCGCCGGTGCAACTCTACGAGACGATGTGGCGTGGCGGCTTCGGCTCGTGGTTCTCGATCCAGAACTCGCTGTCGCGGGCAGCACCGCTTTTATTGGCAGCGCTCTGCGTGGCGCTGCCGGCACGACTTGGCCTTGTCGTCATCGGCGGCGAAGGCGCGATCGTGCTGGGCGGCGTTGCCGCCGCCGCCATCGGCGTGGCAGTGAATGGCGCGCCGGCTTTTCTGGTCATCCTGCTGATGGGCGTGGCGGGCGTGGTCGCCGGCGGCATCTGGATCGGTGCCGTCGGCGCACTTCGCCACTACCGCGCCGTCAACGAAACCATCTCCAGCCTGCTGATGGCCTATATCGCCATCGCGCTGATGAACCATCTGGTCGAAGGGCCGCTGCGCGATCCGGCCTCGCTCAACAAACCCTCGACCGAGCCGCTGGCGGATGCCTACCCCATCGGCAACATTCCAGGCATGGACGTGCACTGGGGCCTTGTCCTCGGTATCGTCGCCTGCGTCCTGTCCTGGCTGCTGATCGAAAAGACGCGCTGGGGGTTTGCCGCCCGCATTGCCGGCGGCAATGTCAGGGCGGCCCAGGTGCAGGGGCTTGCCGTCGGGCCGCTGATCGTCGGCTTTACCGGGCTCGCCGGCGGCTTTGCCGGGCTGGCCGGCATGCTGGAGGTCGGCGCCGTGCAAGGCAGCGCCAACGCCTCGCTCGCCGCCGGCTACGGCTATACCGGCATCCTCGTCGCCTTGCTCGCCCGCCACAATCCGCTTGCCATCATCCCGGTCGCTTTCCTGCTCGGCGGCATCGGCGCTTCCGGCGGGCTGATCCAGCGCCGCATGGACCTCCCCGACGCCACCGTGCTTGTGCTGCAAGGCATGCTCTTCGTCGTCATCCTGTTCAGCGAAACTTTCTACGGCCGCTTCAAGGTCTTCAATCCCGATCTGTGGAAGAGGGGCTCCTGATGGACGCGACCGAGATCGGCCTGTGGGGCGTGCCGCTCGCCATTCTCGGCGGCGCCATCCGCGTTTCGACGCCCTTTATCTTCGTCTCGCTCGGCGAAGCCATCACCGAGCGCTCCGGCCGCATCAATCTCGGCCTCGAAGGCACGCTGGTCTTCGGTGCGATGACTGCCTACGCCGTCGCGGTGATGACCGGCTCGCCATGGCTCGGCCTGCTGGCTGCCGCAGGTGCCGGTCTTTGCTTCGGGCTGTTCCACGGCTGGATCTGCAAATTCCGCGGGGTGAACGACATCGCCATCGGTATCGCGCTGATGCTGTTCGGCTCCGGTCTCGCCTTCTTCTTCGGCAAGCCGTTCATCCAGCCCTCGGCACCAGACCTGCCGGCCATCGCCTTCGGTGGCTGGTCGGATATCCCGCAGGTGCAGGCGGCGCTCAGCGTCAACATCCTGTTCCTGATCGGTGCGGCACTTGCCGTGTTCCTGTGGTGGGCCTTCCGCAACACGCGCGCCGGCCTGATCGTGCGCGTCGTCGGCGACAGCTCCGATGCGGCGCGCGCCATGGGCCTCAATCCCAACACCGTGCGCCTGCTTGCGACAGGTGTCGGCGGTGCGCTCGCCGGCATCGGCGGCGCCTATCTGTCGCTCTACTATCCCGGCAGCTGGACCGAACGCATCTCGTCGGGGCAGGGGCTGATGGCGGTGGCGCTGGTCATCTTCGCGCGCTGGAATCCGCTCGGCTGCTTTGCCGCGGCACTATTGTTCGGCGGTGCGGGCGCGCTGGGCCCGGCACTGCAATCGGTCGGGGTGACGCAGGGCTACTATCTCTTCTACGCCGCGCCTTACATCCTCACGCTCATCATCATGATCGCCACCTCGTCGCCGAGCCGCTCGCTTGCCGGCGCGCCGGGCGAATTGTCGATCACCAAATAACTGGAGTTTTTCCGATGAACGCCAGAGCCGAGATCACCCAGCGCTACATCGATGCCGATCCCTATCCATGGCCCTATAATGGCGAGCTGCGGCCAGACAATACGGCGCTGATCATCATCGACATGCAGACCGATTTCTGCGGGCCGGGCGGCTATGTCGATCATATGGGCTACGATCTTTCGCTGGTGCGGGCGCCGATCGAGCCGATCAAGTCGGTGCTCGCAGCCATGCGGGCCAAGGGCTACACCATCATCCACACGCGCGAGGGCCACCGGCCCGATCTCGCCGACCTGCCGGCCAACAAGCGCTGGCGCTCGCGCCGCATCAATGCCGGCATCGGCGACCCCGGACCATGCGGGCGCATCCTGGTGCGCGGCGAACCCGGCTGGGACATCATCCCCGACCTCTATCCGGCGGTGGGCGAACCGATCATCGACAAGCCGGGCAAGGGCTCGTTCTGCGCCACCGACCTCGAACTGATCCTGCACCAGCGCGGCATCGAAAACATCGTGCTGACCGGCATCACCACCGATGTCTGCGTCCACACGACGATGCGCGAGGCCAACGATCGCGGCTTCGAATGCGTGATGCTGGAGGATTGCTGCGGCGCGACCGATTACGGCAACCATCTTGCCGCGATCAAGATGATCAAGATGCAGGGCGGCGTGTTCGGCGCGGTGTCGAACTCGGCATCCTTCGTCGCGCAGCTGCCGTGAGGACACGATCTTGAGCGGAGCCAAGAAAGCCGTCGGCGTCGAGACCATCGGCATGACCATACGCTTCGGCGCCTTCACCGCGCTGGACGACGTCTCGATAAAGGTGCCGGCGGGATCGTTCCATGCGCTGCTCGGCGAAAACGGCGCCGGTAAGTCGACGCTGGTCAAATGCATGATGGGTTTTTATCACCCGACCGCCGGCGACATGCTGGTCGAAGGCCGCGAGGTCGCGATCGCCAGTCCCAAGGACGCCTCGGCGCTAGGGCTCGGCATGGTCTATCAGCATTTCACGCTCGTCCCGTCGCTGACCGGCGCGGAGAATCTGGTTGTCTCGCGCGAGAAGGTGCCCGGGGTCATCGACTGGCGCAAGGAGCGCGCCGCACTTGCGCAATTCATGCAGCGTATGCCGTTCAAGCTGCCGCTCGACGTCAAGGTGGCCGAACTTGCGGCCGGCGAGAAGCAGAAGCTCGAAATCATCAAGCAGCTCTATCTCGGCCGCAGTTTCCTGGTGCTCGACGAGCCGACCTCGGTGCTCACTCCCGGCGAGGCGCAGGAGGTGCTTGGGCTGGTGCGCGACATGACAAGGAGCGGCGACCTTACGGTGCTGATGATCTCGCATAAATTCCACGAGGTGACGGCGTTTGCCGACGACATCACGGTGCTGCGCAAGGGCAGACTGACCGGAACCGGGAAGGTCTCCGACCTGTCCCACAAGCAGATGGCGGCGATGATGATCGGCGACCAGCCGATTTCAGCGCTCGACAGTCGTGCTCCGGTGCCGGCCGGAGCCCGGCAGGTGCTGACGGTGAAGTCGCTGAAGGCGCCCGACCGCACCGGCTTGAAAACCATCGACATCGGCGAACTCGATGTTAAGTCCGGCGAGATCGTCGGCGTTGCCGGCATCTCCGGCAACGGCCAGAAGGAGTTTCTCGAAGTCCTTGCCGGACAGCGGGCGCGCAATGCCGGCGACATTCTGGTGAAGGGCTCGCCCTATGGCGCCAGCCGCAGCGAGGCGCGCACGCTCAATGTCCGCTTCATTCCGGAGGAACCGTTGCGCAATGCCTGCGCACCGAAGATGACGGTCGCGGAAAACATGGCCTTCCGGACCTTCGACCTCGACGAGGCCGGCAAGCCGGTCAGCTGGGTCAGGATGAGCGCGATCAGGGACTACGCGGCGCGCCTGGTTGAACAGTTCAAGGTCAAGACCGCCTCGCTCGCTTCGCCGATTTCGTCGCTGTCGGGCGGCAATGTGCAGCGCGCGGTGCTGGCGCGGGAACTGACCGGCGAAGTCGATCTTCTGATCGTCTCCAACCCGTGTTTCGGCCTCGACTTCTCCGCCGTGGCCGAAATCCGCGCCCGTATCATGAAGGCGCGCAATGCCGGCGCCGCGGTGCTTCTGATGTCGGAGGACCTCGACGAACTGCTTGAACTTTCGGACCGCATCTTCGTCATGTCGGACGGTGCGCTGGTCTACGAGACGCCGATCGCGCAGGCGAGCGTGCAGACGATCGGCGAGCATATGGCGGGACATCATTGATGGCGGAGATCGAGGCACTGCCGTTTCCGTTTGCCTTCAAGCCTGAGACGATGGCGCTGGTCGTCATCGACATGCAGCGCGATTTCGCCGAGCCGGGCGGCTTCGGCGCCAGCCTCGGCAACGACGTCAGCCGGGTCACGGCGATTGTGCCGACGGTGAAGAGGCTGATCGAGGGGTTCCGCATCGCCGGCCTGCCGGTGATCCACACGATGGAGTGCCACAAGGCAGACCTTTCGGATCTGCCGCCGGCCAAGCGCAACCGCGGCAACCCATCGATCCGGATCGGCGACGTCGGTCCAATGGGTCGCGTGCTGATCGTGGGCGAGCCGGGAACGGCGATCCTCGATGAACTTGCGCCACTGCCCGGCGAGATCGTCATCGAAAAACCCGGCAAGGGGGCGTTCTATGCGACCAGCTTCGACGACGACCTAAAGCGGCTCGGCGCACAGCAACTGGTCTTTGCCGGAGTGACGACGGAGGTCTGCGTGCAGACGACGATGCGCGAGGCCAACGACCGCGGCTATGAATGCCTGCTCGCCGAGGATGCGACGGAGAGCTATTTTCCGGAGTTCAAGGCGGCCGCGCTGGCCATGATCAGGGCGCAGAGCGCCATCGTCGGCTGGACCGCAACGACCGATCAGGTGCTCGAAGGAATTTCCAATGCCTAACATTGCATACCGGGCTCTCATTCAAGGGGGCTGGCGCGACCTGGCGTTCGAGCATTTCCGCGATGGCATTACGGTGCATTGGCTGCTCAAGGGCGGACCGACGGAACCGTCGGTGGCGATCCTGAACTACCGGCCGGGCGCCGGCGTGCCGCGCCATCGCCATGCCGGGCTGGAAACGATCATCGTGCTGGAAGGCACACAGAGCGACGAGAACGGCGATTATGCCGCGGGCAGCGTGGTCCTGAACCCGGTCGGAACCGAGCATTCGGTGTGGACAAAAGACGGCTGCGTCGTACTCATCCAGTGGAACCTGCCGGTAGTCATTCTGGACGAGGCCAAATGAGCGACATCCGCTTCGATATAGCGAGCTTGCACGCCGCCTATCAGGCCGGCGTCGGCATCGGCGAGGTGATCGATACGATCCATGCGCGGCTCGCGACAGCAGACGATCCGGGCATCTTCATTCATCTGGCGAGCAGGGCGGAGATGCTTGCCGAAGCAGAAAAGCTCGGCCCGTTCGACCCCGTGTCAAAGCCGCTGTGGGGCGTACCATTCGCGGTCAAGGACAACATCGATGTCGCCGGCATGCCGACGACGGCAGCATGTGCGGAATATGCCTACTTGCCGGTAAAAGACGCCAACGTCGTCGCACGCCTCAAGGCCGCCGGCGCGCTGGTCGTCGGCAAGAGCAATCTCGACCAGTTCGCCACCGGCCTCGTCGGCGTGCGCACGCCCTATCGGATCCCGAGGAACGCGATCGATCCAAAACTGGTGCCGGGCGGCTCCTCGTGCGGCTCGGCCGTGGCGACGGCACGCGGCATCGTCTCGTTCGCGCTTGGCACCGACACCGCCGGCTCGGGGCGCATACCCGCCGGCCTCAACAACATTATCGGGCTGAAGCCGAGCGTCGGCGCGCTGTCGGCCGCCGGCGTCGTGCCGGCCTGCCGGACACTCGACTGCGTCTCGGTGTTCGCGCTCACCGTCGACGACGCCTACAGGGTATTCGAGATCGCGGCGGCAAAGGACAACGCCGATCCCTATTCGCGCGACTTCGCCATTCAGGCCCTTGCCGCGCGCCCGCCGGTGCTGACGGTCGGCGTGCCGGCCAGGGCCGACTGGACGTTCTTCGGCGACCAGGCGATGCAGGCGGGCTTCGAGGCCGCTCTTGCCGCGCTGGAAGAGCTGGGCTGCAGGCTGGTCGAAATCCCGTTCGGCGATTTTTACGCCACCGCCAATCTGCTTTACGAGGGCGCCTGGGTGGCGGAGCGTTACGCCGCGATCGAGGACTTCATGGAAGCCAACGAGGCGGCCATGCATCCGGTGACGCGGCAGATCATCGGCGGTGCGCGAAAGCTTTCGGCGGCGGACGCTTTCAACGAGCTCTATGCCTTGCAAGGCTATAAGGCCAAGCTGGCGCCGGTCATCGCCTCGGTCGATCTTTTCTGCGTGCCGACCGCGCCGACGCATTACACGGTTGAAGCGGTGTTGGCTGACCCTATCGTCACCAACAGCCGGCTCGGCACCTACACCAACTTCGTCAATCTGCTCGACATGTGCGGCATTTCGGTGCCGAGCGGAACTCGTAGCGACGGTTTGCCGATGAGCGTCACCTTGCTTGCCGCGGCGGGCAAGGACCATCTGACGGCGTCGCTTGCGCGCGACGTGCATGCGGCAAGCGGCCTTTCGCTGGGCGCTACCGGCTGGCCGCTGCCGCCGCGTGGCAATGCTCGCGCGGACGTGGATGAAGGCACGATCGAGCTGGCCGTGGTCGGCGCGCATCTATCGGGCATGGCGCTGAACGGCCAGCTGCAGCAGCTCGGCGCAATGTTCGCGCGGGCTGCGAGAACGGCGCCGCTCTACCGGCTTTACGCGCTTGCCGGCCAGTCGGTGCCGCGACCGGGGCTCGAGCGGACCTGCAATGGCAAGGGGACAGCGATCGAGGTCGAAGTCTGGCGGCTCTCGCCGCAAGCCTTCGGGCGCTTCGTCGCCGCGATCCCGCCGCCGCTTGGCATCGGGACGCTTCTGCTCGACGATGGAACGTCGCCAAAAGGCTTCCTCGTCGAAAGTGCCGGCCTCACCGATGCAAAGGAGATCTCGCATTTCGGCGGCTGGCGCAGTTTCATGGCGGATCAGCAGCTGCGGAGCTGACGCTATCACTCGACCTTTTGCCGGAACTTCGAATGGACTGCTGAGTAATCCAGAGCGGAACGTATAAAGTCGCGCTGGTTGAAAACTTCGATGCCTTCGCAGCATATGGGCGGATGACAATTCGACGTGGAATCTTTCCCTTTATCATTGGAACTGGCGTCGGTTCGCTTGGTGGACTGACTGGGCTTGGCGGGGCAGAGTTCCGCCTTCCGTTCCTGATTGGCCTGTTTCGCTTTGCCGCCCTCGAAGCTGTGATCCTGAACAAGGCGACGAGTTTGGTCGTCGTCGCCACGGCATTGCCGTTCCGAGCGGCGGCGGTGCCGCTGCCTTCCGTCGCGGCGCAATGGCCGATCATACTCAATCTGTTGACCGGCAGCCTTCTAGGCGCTTGGTTCGGAGCAGGATGGGCAACGAAATTGAAGTCGCAAACGCTCTACAGGGTGATTGCCGGTTTGCTGGTGTTGATCGCTATCGTTCTGGTCTTTGGTCACGATCCGAGCGCGACAGGCAAACCGCTGTTCAGTGGTGCGGCACTGATCGTCGCCGGCATCATTGCCGGCTTTGCAATCGGCATCGTGGCATCTCTGCTAGGCGTGGCAGGAGGCGAGCTTCTTATCCCGACACTGGTTCTCCTGTTCGGCGCCGATATTAAGCTGGCGGGCTCTCTGTCGCTTGCGGTGAGCTTGCCAACCATGCTCGTGGGCTTCACCCGCTACAGCCGGGATCAAAGCTTTTCAGTGATCGGCAGGAACAAGACGTTCTTGCTTGTCATGGCAGCGGGTTCAATTGTCGGAACGTTCATCGGGGGCTTGCTGCTCGGCATTGTGCCGGAGCAAGTCCTCTTGCCAATCTTGGCCGCAATCCTGGTTATTTCGGCATACAAGATCTGGCGGCACAACTAGGCGCAGAAATTGACCCAGGACCGATGGTCGAATCTTGCCGGCTGGCGTCCAGCTGGCCATCACTCGACCCTTTGCCGGAACTTCGAGTGACAGCTCGAGCAATCCTGCAGGATAAGGTGCAGGAGGTGCTCGGCGGGAATGCTGGCGGGATCGGCTTCCGCCGGCCCCGGCCGCTTGCCAAGCAGGCTGCCACCGCCCATCGCCAGGCCGGACCCCATTCTCATGTCGTCGGTGATGCGCGGCGGCGCCCGCTCGGCGTCGGAGGCCAGAGCGCGGGCCAGCGTCTCGATATGACGAGCCAGTGCTTCGAACTCCGCGCGGGCGGGGTCGATATCCGGCTTGGCGCCTGAAGGCGCACCCAACGTCGCGCTGGGGAATCCGGCAATCAAGGCAGGGCCGGTGCGGGCGCGGATGGTCTCGGCCGCCGCCCTGAAGGCTGCGGCGTCGTATGCCCGCTTGCCGTCGAACATCCCGGCGATCGTCTTTGCCGCCTCGGCCATTTCCTTCATCGAGGTCTGGCGAGCTTCAATGATCGCATCACGGTCCGAATGGGCGGCGGCGAGCACGACAGAGACGCAGGCAAGCGGCAGCACTGTTGCAGCAGCTGCGAGCCTCACTGCGCCATGCCTTGTCCCGCCAGCTCGTCAATGATCGGGCAATCCGGCCGCTCGTCGCCGTGGCAGTGACTGACCAGATGGTGGAGCAAGCCGCGCAGTCCGACCAGTTCGGCGATCTTCCTGTCGATCTCCACCAGCTTGGCTTTCGCAATCGCCTTCACGTCGGCGCTGTCACGTTCCCTGTCCTGGTACAGCGACAGCAACTGGCGGCATTCGTCGACCGAAAACCCCAGGCTTCGCGAGCGCTGCAGGAAGCGCAGCCGGTGAATATCGGCCGTCGAGTAATCGCGATAGCCATTGCCTGTCCGAGCCGGGTGCAAGAGCCCGATATCCTCGTAGTAGCGGATCGTCTTGGCCGGCAGGCCGGATTTTTCGGATGCGACGCC
Source organism: Mesorhizobium sp. M0136 (assembly GCF_040322515.1). NCBI lineage: Bacteria > Pseudomonadati > Pseudomonadota > Alphaproteobacteria > Hyphomicrobiales > Phyllobacteriaceae > Mesorhizobium > Mesorhizobium sp. M0136. Next base: position 108,425 of record NZ_JAMYTP010000020.1, on the reverse strand, counting down.
GATGTTCATGGCGGAAATCTCCTTTGTCGGAGGTAATAGACCTTCCAGTAGATGGAAGGTCAACATGATGTGGCGATTTTGGATGCCCGACGCAACCGCCCGCCGGCTCCAACCGTTTGCCTGCCAACAGCACGTACTGAACCTTCGGGAAGAAATCAGTTTCCGGAAACGTTTATCGAACAGCTCAATCCGGTGTTCGACATCGGTGTCAATAACCAAAGACCCTCCGGCGGCACACCGTGCATACGCCGAGGAGACAGAATATGCCCGTCAAGGCCTATATCAACCGGATCGCGACAGCGGTGCCGGAGCACGAGGTTCATCAATTCTACCTGCGTTTTGCGGCCTCGATGCTCGCGGCCGATCGCCGGAGGATCTTCGAACGCATGGCCGATGTTGCCGGCATCGAGCACCGCTATTCCTGCTTTGCGCCGGCGTCCGACCCCGAGGGACCGTCCGCCGACCTGGCGGGGACCTTCATCCGCGGTGCGTTTCCCGGAACGGCCATGAGAATGGCAATGTTCGACGATGCAGCACCTGTTCTGGCGCAAAAGGGCATCGACGGATTGCAGCTTGGCGACGACGCTTCCCGCATCACCCATTTGATCGTCACCACCTGCACCGGCTTTTCGGCGCCGGGCATCGATCTCGAACTGGTTTCCCGTTGCGGGCTGCCGGACAGTGTCGAACGCACGATGATCGGGTTCATGGGTTGCTACGCGGCAATCAACGGCCTCAAACTGGCCCGCCACATCGTTCGCTCCGACCCGCAGGCCAAGGTCCTGCTGGTCAATGTCGAGCTCTGCACGATGCATTTGCGCGAAACCACTGAACTCGAAAAACTGCTGTCGTTCTGCCTTTGGGGTGACGGCTGCGCGGCCGCGCTCGTGACCGCCGAGCCGGCCGGCATCGAGCTGGATAGCTTTCACTGTCTGGTGGCGAGGGAGCGGCGGGACCTGATGCGCTGGAACATTCGCGACCACGGCTTCGAAATGGTTCTTTCCGGCCAGGTTCCGGCAGCGATTCATGAAGCGTTGCGGAGCAACCAGGCCGCCATCCTCGGCGGTCGATCGGCGGAAGACATCGACCTTTGGGCCGTGCACCCGGGTGGACGTTCGGTTCTCGACGCCGTCGAAAGGGCCCTGAAACTGGTGTCCACCGCGCTGGACCCATCGCGCGAGGTGTTGCGCCGGTATGGGAACATGTCGTCCGCGACCGTCATGTTCGTGATGAAGGAGATGTTGAAGGCGCCACCCGGCCTGCTCGGTTGCGGCATGTCGTTCGGACCAGGATTGACGGCGGAAACCATGCTCTTTCGAACGGTGTCATGAGCGGCCTGGAGCGTCGGCAGCTTGCGCCGGAAATCCTCGACGGACTTGCGGCCGACGATCGGCGAGCGCTTGTCGCCCGCCGCGACCTTCGTCGCATCAATATGCTGATGTTTCAGGCGCCGATCGTGACGTCGTTGCTCAGGAGGTTCGTGCCAACGCCGCCACGCCGCATCCTGGAAATCGGCGCCGGCGATGGTTCCTTCATGCTGGCGGTGGCGCGGCGCATGGCCAGGCATTGGCCCGGGGTCGAACTGGTAATGCTCGACCGCGTCGACCTTGTCACGGCGCAACTGCGCGGTGATTTCGACAGGCTGGGATGGAAGGCCGAAGGCGTCACCGCCGATATCTTCGATTGGGCAGGAAAGATCGAGGGCGCGCGGTTCGATGCCATCACCGTCAATCTGTTTCTGCATCATCTCGACGATGCACAGCTCGTGCGTCTGTTTTCGCTGATCAGGCCGAAAGCCCCGTTGCTCATCGCGACAGAGCCGCTGCGGGCGAAACTGGCGCTGGCCGCGACCCGTCTTCTCCCGGCAATCGGCGCCAACGACGTCACACGAAACGACGCGGCTCAGAGCGTGCGTGCCGGCTTTCGCGGCCGCGAGCTTTCCGGCCTCTGGCTTGCGGCCAACGGCAAACCGGTCGAGGAACGGCGCGCTGGCCTGTTTTCCCATATCTTCGTCGGCGCCAGCGTCAGTGACGAGCCATGACGCGATTGTCGACCCATGATGCGATCATCATAGGCGCCGGCCCGGCGGGCACATCTGTCGCGCTCACGCTGGCCCGGCGCGGATGGGCCGTGGCCATTGTGGAGAAGACCGCATTTCCGCGCCGCAAGGTCTGCGGCGAATACATCTCGGCAAGCAATCTTGCGCTTCTCGACCAGCTGGAGATCGGCGATGCCTGGCGTGCCAATGCCGGCCCCGAAATCCGCCGCGTCGGTTTGTTTTCCGGCGAGACCTGCGTCGAGGCGGCTATGCCACGTCCGGGAGCTGGGTCTCGTGCGAAAGACGGCTTCGGCCGGGCGCTCGGCCGGGACATTCTCGACTCTCTGCTTCTACAAGCGGCGCGATCGGTGGGCGTCGAAATCTTCCAGCCCTGCCGCGCCGTCGCCATCGACCGGGATGGTGAGATGCAGCGTGTACGAGTTCAGGTCGGGGATGAAGCGGTGATGTTGCGTGCGCCGGTGATTGTCGCCGCACACGGCTCCTGGGAGCCGGGACCATTACCCAGCCAGCTCGCAAAGACCAATCGGCCGTCGGACCTGCTCGGCTTCAAGGCGCATTTCACCGGGTCGTCGCTCGCACCGGATTTGATGCCTCTGCTGGCTTTTCCCGGCGGCTATGGCGGCATGGTCTCGGCGGATCATGGACGGTTGTCGATCTCGTGCTGCATTCGCCGCGATGTGCTCGCGCGGCTGCGTAAACAACATGATCCCGAACACCGGAGCCATGTGTCAGCCGCCGATGTGGTCTCGCGCCATCTCATGAATTCATGCCGGGGCGTGCGAGGCGCCCTGGAACCGGCGCACCTCGATGATCCCTGGCTTGCCGCGGGTCCGATCCGGCCGGGAATTCGCTCCTGCTACGAACAGGACATCTTCCGGGTCGGCAATGCAGCCGGAGAGTCTCATCCTGTTATCGCCGAGGGCATCTCGATGGCGCTTCAGTCCGGCTGGCTGCTGGCTAGCGAACTCGCATCCGCGCCAAGTGGACAAGCGGGGCGTGAGGCCGCCGCCAGACGCTACGAGGCGGCCTGGAGAAGACTGTTTTCGACCCGGGTCTACGCTGCCGCTGCTATTGCCGGAATTGCCCTTCGCCCCGGCAGCGCCACCGTGATGGCGGCGATCGTCCGGAATTTCCCGCAGGCGCTGACATTGGGCGCGCAACTGAGCGGCAAGACCAAGCCGGTTCCCGGCTTTGCCTGACGAGCGGCGCGCATGAGGGCACGCCCAAAACAGGGTGACCATCCTGTTTTGGCTCGCAGGTGTTTTGGTGACAGGCGTGCCATGTTCGGCCTAGGCTGGCCTCAAAGCCTGGGAGATCGAGACCGTCGAGGAACGGGACGGCCAGCAACAACATTAACGGCGTCACATCGGGACAGACTATGCAGCAAGCCATTACGTCGGACGGCCTTCGCCGGGTGGTGCTCGTCGTCGCGCTGCTGAATCTCGGTTACTTCGGCATCGAATTCGCCGTGGCGCTGGCGATCGGCTCGGTGTCGCTGTTCGCAGACAGCGTCGATTTTCTGGAAGATGCCTCGGTCAATCTCCTGATACTGCTCGCCATGGGCTGGTCGCTGCGTGCCCGCTCGCGGGTCGGCATGGCGCTGGCGCTTATCCTTCTGGTGCCCGGCCTGGCGACGCTGTGGACCGCGTGGGAAAAGTTCAACATGCCGGTGCCGCCGCAGCCGGCAGCGCTGACGCTGGCAGGGTTGGGCGCCTTGGCGGTCAACCTGTCGTGCGCCTACATGCTGGCGCGCTACCGCCGTCACAGCGGCAGTCTTACCAGGGCGGCATTCCTTTCGGCCCGCAACGACGCCGTCGCCAACATCGCGATCATACTGGCCGGGTTGATAACTGCCTTCCTATGGCGCTCGGCATGGCCGGATTTGATCGTCGGCCTCGGAATTGCGGCGCTGAACGCAGACGCGGCGCGCGAGGTCTGGGAGGCAGCTCGGGAGGAGCACCGCGCCGGTTCGTGAAGCCAAACGCCCAGCGCGGTGCCGGCCTGCGAATGCGGCGATGCAGGGGCGCCACTGCAGGCCGGCAGACCGGTTTGCAGTCATCCAGAAACTTGCGTGATTTCTAATATAGCGCACACCTGCAAAGCGGGCGGAGGCAGAAACGTCCTCATAAGCACGCACCTCATCAAAAGGCCCGCGTCCGGACGAGGACACGGGCCGGTTTTCGCTGGCATGCGCTAGGCAGGTATCAAGACGGCGATGCGGTGGATGCCGACTACCTTGCTGGTGTTGGCTGCCTCGTCGGTCTTGCCCTTGGAGCAGGTGTACACGTCACCTTCCCTAAGCTTGAATTCCTTGTCCGCCTTCTTGATCGTGAATTCACCGGCAGCAATGGTGCACACCATGTCGTTGTCCATCACCATTTGAGGGGCGGCTGCTCCGGGCTGAAAGACTATGTCGACAATTGAGATGCTCTTGTAAGCGGGGATATCGGAATTGCCGGTGCCGACCTCGACCAATCTGACGCCGGGGGCTATTTCCTTGCCTTCCTTCGGGCCGTATTTCTTGACCTTTGCAGCAGCCGCCAGCGTGAACAAAGGCGTCACCGCTGCCGCCGTCACGCCAAGCGCGATTGCAGACCTGCGACTTATGGTTTTCATCGCATCCTCCCATTTTATGTTTGGCCACGCACCAATGCGCATGACCACAAGATATTAACACATATGCAGATAATTGCAGCACGGCGTTTCGGAGCTTCCGGGAGCGAACCGCCTCCCGGTCGAATGCGACCGAATAGCAAACAATTCCATGCTATGCTGACGAGCCATCAAACGGACGGCGGGGGATAGCAATGTTGGAAACGGACAAGGTATTCGCCGGCTCAATTCCGGAAAACTACGACCGCTATATGGTGCCGTTGATTTTCGAGCCGTTCGCCGCAGATCTTGCACGGCGAGCAGCGTCCTTGTCGCCAAGCGCCGTTCTGGAAACCGCCGCGGGCACCGGGGTTGTCACCCGCGCATTGGCGCCAAAACTGTCGCCCGGTGCAAGCTATGTCGTAACCGACCTCAACCAGCCGATGCTCGACTACGCCGCTTCGCGGCAAGCTCCCGACGATCGCATCAAATGGCGTCAGGCGGATGCTCTGGCGCTACCGTTTGAAAATGCGGCCTTCGATCTCGTTTGTTGTCAGTTCGGCGCGATGTTCTTTCCCAACCGCTCATCTGCCTACCGCGAAGCCCGGCGAGTCCTGAAGCCCGGAGGACATTTTCTATTCAGCGTATGGGATCGCATCGAGGAGAACGTGTTTGCCGACGATGTGACGAATGCTCTCGCAAGGATTTTTCCGAACGATCCGCCGCGCTTTCTGGCACGCACGCCGCATGGCTACCACGATACGGCACTGATCCGTGGCGAGCTGGAGGACGCAGGTTTTTCCGGTGTGGTGATCGAGACGAGAGCCGAACAAAGCCGTGCCTCCTCGCCGCGCCTTCCGGCCGTTGCTTATTGCCAGGGCACTCTCCTTCGCAACGAAATCGAGGCCAGAGAGGCGGGGAAGCTGGACTCTGCAACCGACTATGCCGCAGCCGCCATTGCAGGCAGGCATGGCAGCGGCAAGGTTACTGCCAAAATTCAGGCTCACATAGTGGTGGCTGTGGTCTAGGTGTTGGATATCCCGCTCCGGCACTTGGCGACATTCAGCTGCTGCGCGGCAAACATCTTGCCGCTGTCCCGAATTCTCAGACGTTAATCGTTCATTCGCCCGAGTGGCAGGTCGACAAGTGCCGGGTCGATAATCGCCGTTCTGATCGAACGCCGGGGCTTGATGACGGTGGCTGCCGGCCGCAAGATTCTGGTCGGCCCGGCTTCACTTTCGCAGCCATGGCCGACTCCGCCCAGCAAGGTCTAGTCATTTCGCTTTCTTGACTCGGCCGACAAAAACGGGCAGCAAAGTCATCATTGGAGGGCAGTTTTGCCAACTATGCAGGTTTTGGAGGGCGTTTTTCGGTGTGACCGTCGCCCAATCGGCGGTCGGTAGAGGGATTAGTTAACCAACTTTGTCCATCTTTTGAATCAATCGGCAACAGACGCGAAGCGTGCTGGGGGCACCAGGCGAACTGTGAATGTCACGGCTGCGAAATCCGCTAGCCGGCATCGGCCGATTGAGAGTGGTTGAATGGCGTTTGTAAGTGCGAAAACCCGGGGTGACAGTCCTGCAACTGGATTGACTTCGATGAGGCCCGGCCTGCGCTGGGTCGCGGTTCCGGCCGTCGGCGCAGCCATTGCTTTATGGTCGGTGGCGACCTTGGCCGGCCTTTATTCGATGGGAACCTCGCTCACCGCCGCTTCCAACGGTCTCCCGCAAAGCCTGCTCGCGCCGCGCACGATCGCGCTCGCCGATCCTCGCCGCAGCCTTGCAAAGGCGCAGGCCCCGACATGGGCCGCAGCAAACGCAGCGCTGTCGGCCAAGCTGCTGCAGCACGGGTGCGATGCCAACTGCCTGCGGTCGGCGTCGAATTTCGTCCACCAGGGAAAATCGGCGCGTCTCAAGCGCAATACGGTGCCGCTCGTCGCCGATGCATCGCGGCAATCGAGCTTCGACGACGTGGTGGCCAAAGCAGGGCTGTCGCCGCAAAAGCTTGCCGCCGCCTTTGCCCGTGCCGGCTCACCCGTCATGCTCGCAAGCCTGCCGGCCGCCGCCCGGTTCGCCGAGCCGGTACGCATTCCCGACCCGAACGGCCCGGCATCGGTGCGCTTCGGGCCGGAGGTGGCGGAGATCGAACGCTCGTCGCGCCTGGCTCTGGCGCTGGCGAATACTTTGCCGGAGCAGATGATCGACGTGCTCCCGGCAGCCGTCGTGGCAAGCGAGCCGGCAGCTTCGCAAGAGCCGCAAGAGCCTGAGGTCCAACTGGCCTCGCTGCCGCCGCAGGACGACATGCCCGACAGCGTTCCGCTGCCGACGCTGCGTCCGCAGGCGGACATCGATGAGCCGGCGCCCCAGGCTCAAGCCTCGAAAGACCGGGCGCCAAAGGATCAGGCATCAAAGGCCCAGGCAGCAAAAACGGAGCCGCCCCAGAAATCCAGGGCCCAGGCATCCAGGGCGAGCAAGGTCCAGACGGCCGACGCTCCGCCGGTCGAGACGCTACCCGGCAGCCTGTCGCCGCGCAATTCGTCACAAGCGGCAGTGCCGGCGGTGTCGGGCAAGCCGGGCAAACGGTCGAAGACGCAGGGCGGCGACATGCTGGCCTATGCCAAGCCCGACTTGCCTTCCGGCGGACTCGGCGGAGCCTTCAGGAACCTGTTCACCACGCCCAACATGGGCAGCGGCGTCGCCGTCTACGACATCTCGGCCAAGACCGTCTATATGCCCGACGGCTCACGGCTGGAGGCACATTCGGGACTGGGCGCGATGGTCGACCAGCCGCGCTACGTTCACAAGAAGAATGTCGGTCCGACGCCGCCCGACACCTACAATCTGACGCTGCGGGAATCGCGCTTCCATGGCGTCGAGGCCCTGCGTCTCACCCCTGCCAGCGGCAGCAACAAATATGGCCGCGACGGCCTGCTCGCCCACACCTACATGCTGCGCGGCGGGCGCGCCGAATCCAATGGCTGCGTCGTCTTCAAGGACTATGCCCGCTTTCTCGCCGCCTACAAGAAGGGCAAGATCAAGCGGCTCGTCGTGGTGCCGCGCCTGTCGAAGCCGCTGACACGCGTCGCCCAAGAGGGCCGCGGCGCTTAGGTTCGCGGCGGTCCTTTACGGCTTCGTTATCCCAGGGCGGAGCGGACGCGACCCTGGGATCCATGCCGTTGCATCAGCCGAAGAATGCAACGAGGCAGATTTGACGCCGTTCTGTCGCAATCCCTTTCACTTCTTATCCCTCCTGCACGAGGTTCTGCACCGTCGCAGCGCATAGAAGTCACGGCATGGATCCCAGGGTCTTCGCGACGTCGCTTCGCTCCTGCTTCGCCCTGGGATGACGACGCTGGGGGACGTTTGGGCCAATCTCGAGGTTTTCATTCCCGGCCGAGGATATTATGACTGACCGGCCGGGGCGGCTCCAGCTTCAAACAATCACGAGGACATCATGACAATACGCGCTGTCGTCTGGGGCGAGAATATTCATGAGCGGACCAACGAGGTGGTCGCCGGCATCTATCCCGAGGGCATGCATGCGACGATCGCCAATGCGCTGAAACTCGACCCGGAGATTTCGGTATCGTGGGCGACGCTGGAGCAGAAGGAGCATGGGCTGCCGGCCGACCGTCTGGCCGAGACCGACGTCTTGCTGTGGTGGGGACACAAGGACCATGGCGCCGTCGCCGACGAAGTGGTCGAGCGCGTGGCGCGCCGCGTCTGGGAAGGCATGGGGCTGATCGTTCTCCATTCCGGCCATTTCTCGAAGATCTTCAAGAAGCTGATGGGCACTCCCTGCACGCTGAAATGGCGCGAGGCGGGCGAGCGCGAACGGCTCTGGGTGACCAGCGCAAGCCACCCGATCGCTGCCGGGATCGGCGAGTATTTCGAGCTCGAAAACGAGGAGATGTATGGCGAGCAGTTCGCCGTGCCGGAGCCGCTCGAGACCGTGTTCATCTCCTGGTTCCAGGGCGGCGAAGTGTTCCGGTCGGGGCTGACCTATCGCCGCGGCGCCGGCAACATCTTCTATTTCAGGCCCGGCCACGAGACGTATCCGACCTATCACGACGCCAACGTCCACAAGGTGCTGCGCAATGCGGTGAGATGGGCGCACAACCCCCAAGGCTCCAATCCGGCCATCCTCGATGCGCCGAACGTACCGGTGGAAAAGGCGCTCGAGCCGATCGTCGAGCGTGGCGGAAAACTTCATTCCGCCGGCGAAACCGGCTTCCGCTAGACGACAAATCCATTATCGAACAAGAAGATAAAGCCCTGTCCTAAGGATAAGAATCATGCGTCTGTTGATACTCGGTACGGGCTGGATGGCGGAGGAGCATGCCAGGCAGTTCGGCAAGATCGAGGGCGTCGAACTGATCGGCGCCGTCGATCTCGACCGTACGCGTGTCGACAAGTTTTCGGACATCTATGGCATCCCCAACCGCTTCGCGTCGCTGGACGAGGCGCTGGCATGGGGCAAGTTCGACGCGGTGGCGAACGTGACGCCCGATCGCATCCACCATCCGACCACCATGATGCTGATCGCGGCGGGCAAGCCGGTGCTTTGCGAAAAGCCGCTGGCCGAAAACTTCGAGAAGGCCAGTGAGATGGCCGATGCCGCCGAGCGAGCCGGCATCATCAACATGGTCAATCTGACCTATCGCAATGTCGCGCCGCTGCAGAGAGCGCGCGCCATGGTGCTGGCTGGCGAGATCGGCACGGTCAGGCATGTCGAGGCCTCCTATCTGCAGAGCTGGCTGGTATCCAAGTTCTGGGGCGACTGGCGCACCGATCCGAAATGGTTGTGGCGGCTGTCGCGCGGCCACGGCTCCAATGGCGTGCTGGGCGACGTCGGCATCCACATCCTCGATTTCGCCAGCTATGGCGCCGCACTCGACATCGACCATGTGTTCTGCCGCCTGCGGTCCTTCGACAAGGCGCCCGAAAACCGGATCGGCGAGTACGAGCTCGATGCCAACGACAGTTTCACCATGGCGCTGGATTTCAGCAATGGCGCTTTCGGTGTCGTTCATGCCAGCCGCTGGGCGACGGGCCATCTCAACGAACTCCGCCTGCGCATCTACGGCGACAAGGGTGGCATCGAAGTCGTGCACAATCTGACCAGCTCGGAGCTGAAAGCCTGCATCGGCGAAGATGTCGAGAACGCCAAATGGCAAGTTCTGGACGCCGGAACGGTGGCGACCAACTACCAGCGCTTTGTCGATGCGGTGCGCAACGGCGTTCAGGCCGAGCCGTCGTTCCGCCATGCGGCCGAATTGCAGAAGGTGCTCGACCTCGCCGTTGTCTCGGATGAGAAGAGGGCCGAATTGAGCACGCACGCGGATGCGCAATAGGCTTGGGTTCCTGCGCCGCAGGGCGAGGGAGAGGTGGCCGCAAAGCGGCCGGAGAGGGGTCTTTGGCAGCGAGGGCCTTCGCAAGAATGAAATGTCTTTGATGGCGGGACAAGGTCGCACGCAATGACATGGTCAGCGCAATTCCCCCTCTCCGTCTCGGCGACCCGAGTGGTTTGTGAAACTCGCTAGCCGCGAGCGAGACTGAACTAACTCGGAAGGTCAGTTGACTCTTCGCCGCAACGGCCCATCGTTGATTGTTGGCCTACCTTTCCGACCAACTTTTGAACAGGGAGGAAACCATGGAAGCCGTCAATCGTAGATCCACAATTGCACTCGGTCTTACACTGGCCGCAACGCCTCTGATCGCTTGGGGGACACCAGCAGCTGCCCAGACTTACGGCCCCGATGAGGGCAAGGAGGTCTCACCCGGCGTCAGAGTTGTAGCGCTTGGTGAGCGCAAGTCGGTCATACCAGCCTATGCAACGGTGAAGCTGCGCGATGTTGTCATTCAGCCTGGAGCGAAGACGACTGACAACATGATGAAGAACGACATGCTCTGCCACATGACTGAGGGAGAACTTTCGGTCGTTCACAACAAACAAAAGTTCACAGTCAAGAAGGGCGATGTTTGGGCCTGCGCTAATGGCGCTACGACAGAAGGCACCCAGAACACGAGCAGTGCGGTCGCGATCATGCGGGTCATCGATTTGATGCCAGCATAAAGGGAAGCGGCTGGTGGAAGTGCGGCAATGGCCGCCCTAAGAGGAAGCCCGGCGCGCATCTGTCGTATTAGGGAACGTCCAGCGAAGGGCCGCTTTCCATCCATCTCCGCCATCGACGACAGCCAGCTGAGTTGAGTTCGAACCCTAATGCCGCAGGATCTTGCTCAGGAAGGCGCGGCTGCGGTCCGTCTTCGGGTGCGAGAAGAACTCGTCCGGGGTGCCGCTCTCGACAATGGCGCCGGCGTCCATGAACACGACGCGCTGGGCGACCTTGCGGGCAAAGCCCATCTCGTGCGTCACCACCATCATGGTCATGCCTTCCTCGGCCACGGCGACCATGACGTCGAGCACTTCCGAGATCATCTCGGGGTCGAGCGCCGAGGTCGGCTCGTCGAACAGCATGATCTTGGGCCGCATGCCGAGGCAGCGCGCGATCGCCACGCGCTGCTGCTGGCCGCCTGAGAGTTGCGCCGGATAGGCATCGACCTTGTCGGCGAGGCCCACCTTGGCGAGCAGCTCGCGCCCGGCCTTTTCGGCCTCGGTGCGCGGGATCTTGCGGACATGGATCGGCGCCAGCGTCACGTTCTCGAGCGCCGTCTTGTGCGGATAGAGGTTGAACGACTGGAAGACGAAGCCGATCTCGGTGCGCAGCCGCGTCATGTTGGTGGCGGCGTCGCCGAGACGCTGGCCGTCGACCGTCAGGTCGCCGTCGCGGATCGTCTCCAGCCCGTTGATGCAGCGGATCAAGGTGCTCTTGCCCGAGCCGCTCGGGCCGCAGACGACGACCACTTCGCGCGGCTCGACGCTCAGCGTGATATCCCTGAGCACGTTGAGCTGGCCGAACCATTTGTTGACGCCGCGAAATTCGATCATGCCAGTGCCATTTTTGCTAAGGTTCGACATCACAACTGCACCTCGCCATGCGCCGCGCCCATGCGTTGCTCCAGCCGGCGGGCCAGCATGATCAGGGGGTAGCAGACCATGAAGTAACCGAGCCCGACGAGGAAGAAGACGAGCAGGCCGTTCGGCACACGCTGCACCACCAGCCAGCCGACGCGGGTGAGGTCGGTGAGGCCGATGGCCGAGACAACCGAGGAATCCTTGATCAGCAGCACATATTGCCCGACCAGCGGCGGCAGCACGATGCGCATCGCCTGCGGCAGCACCACCTGGCGCATGCGCTGCCAGCGCGACAGGCCGGACGCCAGCGCCGCCTCGACCTGGCCGGTCGGCACCGAGCGGATGCCGGCGACGACGATCTCGCAGATGAAGCAGGCGGCCAGATTGGTCAGCGCGATGATGCCGGCGATGAAGGCGTCGAGCTCGATGCCGAGTTCCGGCAGGATGAAGAAGATCAGGAAGATCTGCACCAGGAACGGTGTGCCGCGGATCAGGTCGACCCAGGCGCCGATCGCGCCGCTGATCAGCCGGTTGCCGCCGGTGCGCAGGATGCCGAGGCAGAAGCCGAGCAGCGTGCCCAGCACCAGGCTGATCAGCGACAGCACCACGGTCATGCCGAGGCCGCGCAAGGCGAGGGGGTAGCTGCCGGCGATGCTTTGCAGCTGCTGCCAGATCATGTCCGTGCCCCCGCGAGGCCGAGCCAGCGCCCGGAGAGCGCCGCCAGCCCCTTCAGCCCGTAATAGAGCAGGAGGTAGAAGGCGGCGATGGTGATAAAACCTTCCGCCGGCATGAAGCGGTCGGAAGCGAGCAATTGTCCGGCGCGCGTCAGTTCGGCGACGGAGATCAGCGACAACAGCGCGGAATCCTTGACCAGCACGATTGCCTGGCCGAGCAGCGGCGGGATCGTCACCTTGAACGCCTGCGGCAGGATGACGAGGCGCATGCGCTGGACATAGGTCATGCCCGAGGCGACGCCGGCCTCGACCTGGCCGCGCGGGATCGACAGGATGCCGGCGCGGATGATCTCGGCGACATAGGCGCCGCTGTTCAGCGACAGGGCCAGGATGCCGACGACGAGCTCGGGCAGGACGAAGCCGAGCCGCGGCAGGCCGAAATAGAGGAAATAAAGCTGCGCCAGTAAGGGCGTGGCGCGCACGGCGTCGATATAGGCCTTGGCCGGGACGCGGAACAGCCGGCCGCGCTGCAAATTCATTGCGGCGAGCACGATGCCGACGGCGAGCGCGCCGGCAAAGGAGAGCGCAGACAGCCACACGGTCGTGACGAGGCCCTGCCCGAACAGGGGCAGATATTCGACGATGGTGCGGAAGCTGAAGTTTTCGAGCATGGTGAGTGGGCAGTAGTGAGTAGGCAGTAGTGAGTAGTGAAGGTGTCCGGAATGGCCATCAGCCACTCCATGCTCCCTATTTCTACTTCCTGCTCCCTACTCCCTACTCCCTATCCGTTAGTGGTCTTTTTTCCAGGCGTCGGAATTCACCCAGTAATCGAGGTTCTTTTGCAGGCGGCCGTCGAGGCTGACCTGGTCGAGGAACAGGTTCATCCAGACCAGCAGGTCCTGCTCGTCATAGCGCGTGGCGAAGGCCAGCGGCTCCTTCGACAGCATATCCGGCATGATGGTGAAGCTGCCGGCTGGGTAAGCGGTCGACTGCCCCTTGACCGCCGAGACGTCGTTGACGCCGCAATCGGCCTGGCCGTTATTGACGGCGTCGAGCAGCAGCGGGCCGCCGCCCTTGTAGCTCTTGATGTCGGCATCGGGGAAGGCGGCCTTGGCTTCCTTCTCGCCGGTGGCGCCGAGCAGCACCGCGATCTTGGTGCCTTTGGCCTTGCAGTCCTCGGTGGACTTGAAGGCGGTCCCAGCCTTGGTGAAGACGGTGCTGCCCGTGTACATGTAAGGCTTGGTAAAGGCGACCTTCATGCCGCGCGCCAGCGTCGGCGTCATGTCGGCGACCAGAAGATCGGCCTTGCCCGACAGCAGCGCCGGGATCAGGCCGTCCCAGTCGAAGTCGAGGAAGGTGATCTTGACGCCCATTTCCTTGGCCATCAGTTCAGCGAGTTCGACCGAACTGCCGGTGCGTTCGCCGGCGGCGCCCACCAGCGAAAAGGGCGGGCCTTGCGTCTGCACCGCAACGCGCAACTCACCGCGCTTGGTGATCTCGTCGAGGGTTCCGGCACTGGCGGCAGCGGTGAGGCCGGCGAGCGCAAGTCCGGCGATGAAAAGCTTGGCAATCTTCATTTGGGCATTCCTCCTTGTTGTCGTTTGTTGTTCCACTTGTTGTTTCACCCCATCGGGTGCTTTTTGAGCGGCAGCGCCGTTGCCGGCGGCAACCACCGTTCGAAAATCCTTCAGTCCCAGCTCACTATTTCGGCAACCTTGATGCCGCGCCTGGCCAGCGCGTCGAGGAAGCGGCCATCGGGCACATGCAGCAGCGGGTTGAGCAGGCCGGGCGTGGCGATCTCGCGCCGTGCCAGCATCTGCGCCACGATGCTGGCGGGATAGCCGACGCCAAGGCTCATGCCGAACAGGCCGGAGGCGAGATCGCGTTCGATGACCAGCTCCGAGGTCACCGTCTTGCGGCGGCCGCCTTCGCTGCCGACAAAGACGTTGCGCATCACGCAAAGGTCTTTTTCGTCGGCGCCATATTGCAGTTGCGGACCGAGCAGCCGGCCGAGGAATTCGCGTGGGCTGGCACCGGTGCCGGATACCTTTTCCTCGGACAGGAAGCCGAGCTGCTTCAGCGGCGCCCAGAACGCCGACCAGCCAGGCCAGCGCAGCGAATATCGGCCGGAGCGCTGCAGCCCCTTTGCGGCGGCAAGCATGCCGGCATAATGCGGCGCGTCGCCATTGGGGAAGGCTTCCAGCCTGCCCAGCCCCGCCACCTCGATCTCGTGGATGAAGCGATTGTCGTGCTGGCGGGCGGCCGGCACATCGACCCGTTCGCCATTCTCGACCAGCACACTGTCGCGGTTCTGGCTGACCAGAACCATGTCGAAATTCCAGCTCACCTTGTAGCGCAGCGGCTCGACCACCGCTTTCGGCTCGGGAATGCCGCCGCAGTAGGAGTCGATCGCGGTGATGGTGTCGAACTGGCTTGCGGCGCGCGCGTAGAGCACAAGGTCGATGCCGGGGTCGAGCCCGCATTCGGTGACGATCGAGACGCCGGCCTTTTCGGCCTCCGGCGCGAGATCGGCGATGGCCTTGCCGTAATTGGTGGTGACCAGCGGCGTGCGCGTCGCGATCGCCGCCTGCACCGCCTCGCGCATCAGCGGTTGCGGCAACAGGTCGATGACCGCGTCGACATCCTTCATCACATCGGCCAGCACCGGACCGATCGCGCCCTCCGGCACGACGAAACGCACCCGGGCAAGGTCGGTCAGGCCGCCAAGCCGCGCAGCGCCGTCGGTTGCGGTGTCGACACAGACCACTTGCTCGACGCCGTCGCTGGCAACGAGATCGGCGATCGCCGCCCGGCCTTGCAGGCCGAGGCCGCCGAGAACCGCGATCTTCATGCCATTTCCTTCCGCGTCTCGTCCGACCAGCAGCCTTCCGGCAGGCTGACCCATTTGTTGCACGACGCCATGACGACGAAGGTCTCGCTGCGCACGACTTCGCCCGGCTCACCGGCGCCGGGGATCAGCTCGCTGGTGACGCGGTAGAGATCGGCGACATCGCCGGCCACGGTCACGTCGACGATGATGTCGAAGCGTCCGGTGACGACGGCGGCCGAGTTCACGAAAGGCAGTTCGGAGATGCGCTGCGCCAGTTCCCGGGCGCGACCGCGTCCCTGCGCATTGATGCCGACGATCGCCGAGATCAGCTCGGGGCGTTCGGTGAGGTTGAGCAGCCCGACGATCTTGAGCAGGTTGCGGTCGAGCAGGTTGCGCAGCCGCATGCGCACCGTCGGCACCGAGATCGCCATCTTCTCAGCAAGGCGGTTGACGCCAAGCTGCGCATCCTGCGACAGCAGCTTGACCAGTCGCCGGTCGGTCTGATCGAGATGTTCCCGCAAACGCTCAGGCTTTCATAAAGGGAAATAAACGGTCGGATTTTCTTTCGGATATGAAAATACGTTATGAGAGATTTTTAACAATGGCAAGAGGCATGTCATCCGCCATGGCTCTGTGCCTGTCGGCAATTTTCGTCAAGTGCGCCACATTTTGTTCTTGCTTTGTGCCGGCAGCTATGCTATTAATTTGCACATGGTGCCAATTTGGCTCCAACGACCCGTCCTCCCGAGGCGGGTTTTTGTTTCCGGATCTTTTGAAGGTTCAGCGCCGCCGATCTAAGGTTGGCGAGACAGCGTGGTTCCGCGGAGCGCAGCCGCAACTCATGCCTTCACGTGACGGGCGGAAAGGCTCATCCGCGAAATGGCCAAAATCGGCTTTTCAACAAAACTGTAGCTGGCCAGGGAGACGGCAATGCAGGCGGTGACAATAACCATGCCAGCAAGCCATGGTGATACGCTGACGCTTGCAACGACAGGAGCGGTCGCAAGCAGCACGATAGGATGCGTCAGATAGAGAGAGTAGGAGGCATCGCCCAACCTTGCCAGCAGGCGAGGAGCAAAAAGCCGGAAGTAGTTTTCCAGGCTGATGCAACCGGCGACAAGGATCAAGGCCGGGATTCCCTGAGCAAGGGTTCGCGGCAAGTTGAAGCCAAGTACCATCACCAGCATGGACACGATGGCGAACACGAGCGCCGAGACACCCAGGACGGTAGGCAAACGCGCCAGTCTGCCGACCAGGTGGCCGAGCGCCATGCCGGCAAGGAACTCAAACAGGATTGGCGTGGTATAGAAAAACAGCACAGTGTCGGCGGCGGGTTTGAAGACGATGCGCGCCGCTACGGCGATTGCAAAGACAACGCCGACCATGGCCATTTGCGTCAGCGTGCCGACACGCATAGTCGCCGCGAACAGAATGTAAAACAGGATTTCCAGATTGAGCGTCCAACCCACGCCAAGCACCGGTTGGACATAGCCTGTGACCGTATCGAGATAGGGTATGAAAAGCAGGCTATTGGTGATCTGCTCAAGAGACACTGCACGACCGGCAAACAACCAAAGTGCGGCGACCATGAGGAAGGTCATAACCCAATAGAACGGAACGACGCGCGTGAACCGCTGCATCAAAAAAGCACGGTGGTCTGAGCGTCTGTTCTCCGTCGAGAGAACCATGACAAAACCACTGATGACGAAAAACAAGTCGACGCCACTGTTCAGAACGGGAATACGCAGGTCGAGCATGCCCAGTGCGCCCGGAAGATGATAGGTAACAACCATGAGGGCTGCCAGCCCCCGCAGGATCTGTATCGATGTATACTGTTGAATCCGGCGCGGCGCGGCGTGATCATTCTGCGGAATGATTTTCATAAAAATGGTCCCCGGTGCGGGAGAGCACTAACATACGGGGTCGTTGATGTGCTGATTAATTGCTGGTTTAATTAATATGTAAAGTTTTATATAGATTTTACTGAATGCTGCCACGCTTGAGTTCGCCGACTTAGACCTGCCTATTTGCCAAAACTTGCTATCTCCCCCCTGAAGAGGGGGATCGGCGGCCATCGACGCTTTCCCCGTGCTAACGACTGGTCTCGAAGATAGCGACGGCTGCCGCTGTCAGCGCAGCGTTACCGGGTGCTACTGTTCCATCAGGAAGCTCCTTGCCGTCTTCCAGTCCGACGCGCGTCGACCAACGGCGTTCCGCCGCCCGGTGCACGAAAGGCCAGACCGTGGCGTCGGCGCCGTGCAGCAGGATTGCCCGGCGCATTCCGGCGCCGTCGAGCACGGCGGCGATATCGTCGCTGATCTCAAGCGCAGCGTCCGGCTCCTGCTCGGAGATTTCGATCAGGATGCGCAGCACGCGTTTGCCATGGTCGAGGCTCACCAGGCGTTCGGCGTCGGCAACGGAGGCGAGCCCGGCCTCGATGCCAATGCCGCGCTGGCGCAGGCTTTCCATGACGGCGGGCGCTGCGTTCTCGCTGAGATTGACCGAGGCATAGTCGGGCAGCTCGCTCCAGGCGGCGATCGCGGCCAGCGTCCGCTGGTCGTCGTTCTCGATCCAGGCACCCGTCGACACGCCAATCAGCGTTCCCGGGCAGGCGCGGCGGAGCGCCAGCACGGTCGGGTCCATCGCGTCAGGCGCAAGGCTTTCGCGGCCATCGAGCCCGCGGGCATGAACATGCAGTTCGGCCGCACCTGCGGCCACGCAGGCCGCGCCGTCTCGCGCCATGGCTTCGGGATCAAGCGGCAGTCGGGGGTGGAAATCGGCGCTGCGCGCGCCATTGATGCAGGTCTGGACGATCATGGAGGTGGCGGTCCCGTTGAGTGGAACAAGTTTAGCCCATGACCACGAAATCGGAAATCGAATGACGTCCAGTCCCGCGAACCTCACCCGGCAAGAAACGGGTGGTCCGCGCGCGCCGTTTCACCCATCTCAATGACAGAGAAGCCACAGGAGGCGAAGCCATGACCATCCATTCGATAGGCGCGAAAGCGGCGGTGAAATCGGCGGAGGTGCGCGTTGCCGGATATGATTGGCGGACGCTGGCCGATGAGCTGAGCGGCTATGGCTGCGCGGTGATGGAAAAGCTGCTGACGCCGCAGGAGTGCCGGCATATCGCCGGGCTCTATCCGGACGAGAGCCATTTCCGCAGCCATGTGCACATGGCGCGGCATGGTTTCGGCAAGGGCGAGTACCGCTATTTCCGCTATCCCTTGCCCGACTTGATCGGCGGCTTGCGCACCGCGCTCTATCCGCGCCTGGCCGCGGTTGCCAACGACTGGAACGCGCGCATGGGTATCGCGCAGCGCTATCCCGACGAACACGCCGCGTTCCTCGAGCAATGCCACGAGCAGGGCCAGACGCGGCCGACGCCGCTCCTGCTGCAATATGTCCCCGGCGACTTCAACTGCCTGCACCAGGATCTCTACGGCGATCTTGCCTTCCCGCTGCAGGTGGCGATCCTGTTGTCGGAACCAGGCAAGGATTTCACCGGCGGCGAGTTCGTGCTGACCGAGCAGCGTCCGCGCATGCAAAGCCGCGTCGAGGTGGTGCCGCTGCGCCAGGGCGATGCAGTCGCCTTCGCGGTCCACAATCGTCCGGTCCAGGGCAGCAAGGGCAATTACCGCGTCAACCTCAGGCACGGCGTCAGCCGGCTACGCTCCGGCATGCGCCACACTGTCGGCATCATCTTCCACGACGCCAAATAGCCGAGCCGCCCGGTCGCGAGGCCGGCGGCGATTACCGGGAAAAATCGCTGCGCACGATGCCGTGGCGCTGGAGCTTGTCGTAGAAGGTCTTGCGCGGAATCCCCAGCGCCTCGATCGTGCGCCTGACATCGCCGTCGTTGCGGCCAAGCGTCTCGCGGATGATGTCGGCCTCGTAGCGCTCCAGCCGCTCAGGCAGCTTCATGGCGGCGTTCGATTGAGCCTGGGCAGGGGGTTGTGCTTCGGCGCCTTCCTCCAATCCAAGCACAAACCGCTCGGCGAAATGCGCCAGTTCGCGCACATTGCCCGGCCAGTCATGGTCGCTCAGATGGCGATGCACCGTCGCCGGCACTGCCGGCACAGGGCGGTGGAAGCGGGCGGCGGCGCGCTCGGCGAAATAGAAGAACAGCAGGGCGACATCGTCACGGCGCTCGCGCAGCGGCGGGATCGAGATCGTCACCACGTTGAGCCGGTAATAGAGATCCTCGCGGAAAGCGCCGCGCTGGCGCGGATCGCCGAGGTCGACCTTGGCGGCGGCGACGACGCGCAGATCCACCGGCCGCACCTCGTTGGTGCCGAGCGGCGTGACCTCGCGCATCTCCAGCACGCGCAGCATCTGCACCTGTGTCGAGACCGGCATGCTTTCGATCTCGTCGAGGAACAGCGTGCCGCCGCTGGCGTGCTCGATGCGGCCGATCCGTTTCTTCTGCGCGCCGGTGAAGGCGCCGGCCTCATGGCCGAACAACTCGCTCTCGATGACGGTCTCCGGCAGCGTGCCGCAATTCAGCGCGACGAAATTGCCCTTGGCGCGGCGGCTCCAGCGATGCAGAAGACTTGCCACCACCTCCTTGCCGGAGCCGGTCTCGCCGGTCACCAGCACGTCGACGTCGGTATCGGCGATCTGGCGCAGCGTACGGCGCAGCCTGTCCATCGCCGGCGTCTGGCCGATCAGCGGCAGGCTGTCCTGCGCCTCTCCGGCCGCCTCGCGCAAGGCCCGGTTCTCCATTACCAGGCGGCGCTTTTCCGCTGCGCGGCGCACGCTCTGCACCAGCCGGTCGGCGGCGAAGGGCTTTGTGATGAAGTCGTAGGCGCCGTCCTTGATCGCCTTGACGGCCATGGCGATGTCGCCATGGCCGGTGACGAGGATGACGGGAATGTCGGCATCCAGCCGCAGGATGCGATTGAAAAGCTGCAAGCCGTCGATCTGAGGCATGCGGATATCCGACACCACGACGCCGGCAAAACCGGCGTCGAGCGTGGCCAGCGCCTCGGCCGCCACCGCAAAGGCCGAGACCGAGAAGCCGGCAAGCTCCAGCGTCTGCGCGGTGGCCTTGAGGAGATCGCGATCGTCATCGATCAGGACCACCGGTGCGGAATTGTCGTTCGTCATGATGGCTTACGCTGCTTTCTGGAGATGAATGGTGAAGCGGGTGCCGCTGTCGCCGCTCGAAACCTCGATGCGTCCGCCATAGTCGGCGACGATGTCCTTGGAGATGACGAGGCCGAGGCCAAGGCCTTTTTCCTTGGAGGTGTTGAACGGCGTGAACAGCGATTTGAGGATCGCCGGCGGAATGCCGGGCCCGTTGTCGGATACGCTGATCGTCACGCCGTCCGCGGTCTCTTCGACCGAGACCTGCACATGAGCGTCGTCGCGGCCGTCGAGCGCCTCCAGCGCGTTCTGGAAGAGATTGATCAGCACCTGTTCGAGCCGCACCCGATTGCCCATGACCTTGAGGCTCGGCAGCGGCAGGTCGACGACCAATGCGTCGAGCCGGCCGGCAAAGCGGCTTCTCAACAGCATGACGGCGCCCTCGATGACGCCGCGCAATTCGACAGGCTCGGCGGCTGTGCGGCCCTTGCGGGCAAATGCCTTCAACTCCTCGGTAATTGAGCCGATGCGTTCGGTAAGGGCTGCAATGGCGCCGAGGTTTTCCTCAGCCGGCCCGGTCTGCTTGCGGTCGAGGAAGGTGCGGGCGTTGTCGGCATAGGCACGGATGGTGGCGACCGGCTGGTTGATCTCATGGGCGACGCCGGCGGCGACCTGGCCGAGGATGGCGAGGCGGTTGGCCTGGACCAGATCCTGCTGCACGATTTGGAGCTTGGCTTCCGTGCTGCGGTGGTCTGATATCTCGGCCTGCAACCGGTCGCGGGCTCGGCTCAGATCCTCGGTGCGTTCGACAACGCGGCGTTCGAGTTCGGTGCGCGCCGCCTGTTCGGCGGCAATCCGCATCTGCGCCGACTGCCGGCGCCACAACAGATACGCGGCCAGGCCGAGCAGCGGCACGACGACACCCAGTGCCAGAAGCCGCATTTCGCGGACGGCAGCGGCGATCGGCGCTTCAGCCGGGATCAGATAGTCGAGCCGCCAGGGGGTCGAAGGAACCGGCGTCGAAAGGCTGAGATACTGCGCGTCGCTGCCGCCGGGCGTCACCGCGTGGACGAGCGACACATCCGGGCTGAGCGCCTGCGCGTGCATGATCGGCAACGGCACAAGCGGCGCGTCGCCGAACTGTTGGCTGTCGCGAATTGCGGCTTGCTTGGGTGCGGCCAGCGGCGCGGTTGTCATGAAGCGCCAGGACGGCACGCTGGTGATCAGCACGACACCATTCTCGTCGCTGACATAGGCCGGGCGGTTGGCCTCGCGCCAGTCGGCTTCGAGCTGGTCGAACTCCATCTTGACGACGACGACGCCGAGCGGTGCGGCGGCATCGCCGACGCGCCGCGAAATGTAGAGGCCGGGACGCTTGCTGACATTGCCGAGCGCAAAATATTCGGCGGTTCCGGCCTGCATCGCGCCGGAGAAATAATCGCGAAAACGATAGTCATTGCCGACGAAGCTGATCGGCTCGCGCCAGTTGCTGGAGGCGATCGCCAGTCCGTCGGCGCCGATCACATAGAGCACCGACGCCTTGGTGCCGGAGACCAGCCCGTCGAGCTTGCGGTTTAGCACATCGATTGCCGCGGCGTTTTTCTGCGACAGCGCGTCACGCACTTGCTGGTCTGCGGACAAAAGCAGGGGCAGGGCGCGCGGGCTTTCGAGCACGGCGCGCAGCAGCGCGACCTTCAGATTGGCGTCGGTACGCCCCTGCGCCGCCAAGGTCCCGATCTCGGCGGTGCGGCCGTAAAGGCCGGCGCCGTAGAGCGCTGCCGTGACGATCAAAAGCGCGACGGCCGCAAACAGCAGCCAGGCTCGGCGCGCCCGCCTGGCGAGTTGCTCGGGCGTCGAAGACAAGGCACCGGCGTGGCGTTGCAGCATCGCCCATTTGTGCATGAACTCGCACAAAACACAATTCGACCTATGCGGAGAGTCGCACTTGACCATGCGTCCGGCTGTGCGGACGTTTGTGAATGCTCAATAAAATCAATGATGAATAACTCTTCTGCGCATCTGGCACGGCTGTTGCAAACACGAATTCAGCAGTCGCGAGGCTGCTGGTCAAAACAACTGCCCCGGGGAGTCGAGCTTTCGATCGGGGCGCCATGGAGGACGTCATGCAGACAGCAATCGCTGCCGCCGAGCCGCGCGGCAAACTTCCCTTATACCGGCATCTTTATGTGCAGGTGCTGGCGGCGATTGCCGCCGGCGTGCTGCTCGGCCATTTCTATCCTGAAACCGGCGAGGCGATGAAGCCGTTCGGCGACGCCTTCATCAAGCTGGTGAAGATGGTGATCGCGCCGGTGATCTTCCTGACCGTGGCGACCGGTATCGCCGGCGTTTCCGACCTGCAGAAGGTCGGCCGCGTCGCCGGCAAGGCGATGATCTATTTCCTGGTGTTCTCGACGCTGGCGCTGGTCGTCGGCCTGGTCGTCTCCAATGTCGTCCAGCCCGGCGCTGGCATGCACATCAATCCGGCCACGCTCGATACCACCAAGGTGACGGCCTATGCCGAGAAGGCGCACGACACAACCATCGTCGGCTTCCTGATGAACATCATCCCCGATACCATCACCGGCGCCTTCGCTCAGGGCGACATCCTGCAGGTGCTGTTCTTCTCGGTGCTGTTCGGTGTCGCCCTGGCGCTGGTCGGCGATCGCGGCCGTCCGGTCGTCGATTTCCTGCAGGCGCTGACCACGCCGATCTTCCGCCTCGTCGCCATCCTGATGAAGGCCGCGCCGATCGGCGCGTTTGGCGCCATGGCCTTCACCATCGGCAAATACGGCATCGGCTCGATCGCCAACCTGGCCATGCTGATCGGCACATTCTACCTGACCGCGTTGCTCTTCGTGCTGGTGGTGCTCGGCGCGGTTGCCCGCTACAACGGCTTCTCGATCCTGGCGCTGATCCGCTACATCAAGGAGGAGCTGCTGCTGGTGCTCGGCACCTCGTCCTCGGAAGCGGCATTGCCGGGCCTCATGGCCAAGATGGAGCGCGCCGGCTGCAACCGCTCGGTGGTCGGCCTGGTCATCCCGACCGGCTATTCCTTCAATCTGGACGGCACCAACATCTATATGACGCTGGCGGCGCTGTTCATCGCGCAGGCGACCGACACGCCACTCACCTATGGCGACCAGATCCTGCTGCTTGCGGTCGCCATGCTGAGCTCCAAGGGTGCCGCCGGCATCACCGGCGCCGGCTTCATCACCCTGGCGGCGACGCTTTCGGTCGTCCCCACCGTGCCGGTCGCCGGCATGGCGCTGATCCTCGGCGTCGACCGCTTCATGTCGGAATGCCGGGCGCTGACCAACTTCATCGGCAATGCGGTGGCGACGGTCGTGGTGGCACGCTGGGAAGGAGAACTCGATCAGACGAAGTTCGCCGCCGCCATGGCCGGCGACTTACCGGAGGAAGTCGACCTGTCGCTGCCGGGTTTGCAGGCCGCCTGACTGTTCAGGCCACATGACCATAAGCCCCGGAGGCGGTTCGCCGGCTCCGGGGCAAAAGCGCCGGCGGTCGCGGCATGCCGCCTGAAACGCAACCTGAAGTGGCCCTGTTTTCGACGCGGGGCTTGTTCCAGCCGCATTTGCAGGCCACTATCCGCCATGTCTTCAGGGCACCCGTCCGCTTCGCTCCCGACCTGATCGCGAGGCGAGACATTTCCGTCGGGCTCGGCTGCGACATCACCTTGGCCGAACGTCGGAGCTTTTGCTGCCGCCGACCCTCTGAGCATGGCAGCAGCCCTTGAAGGCAATGGCGGCCTCAATACGAAGTCGCAAAGCGAAACGTGACCGTCTCCTCGTGGAAAGCGCAAGCTTTCTCCTCCGGGGAACTCGTCGCGCGTCAAGAGGGGCGCTTGAAGAAGGGCGAGCCCATGAGGGCTTTTGCCGAACCAAAGCAAGATGCGAGGTCAAACGCGATGCAGTCTGTCCAAAACCGGCTTCCGGTATCCATCATCATCCCGAATTACAACTACGCGCGGTTCCTCAAACGCAGCATCGACAGCGCTCTCGAGCAGGACTACGCGGATGTCGAGGTCATCGTCGTCGACGATGCATCGCAGGACAATTCCACGACGATCATGGAATCGTATCACGACGAGATCCTCGCATGCCCGCGAGCGCAAAATGGCGGACACGCGGCGGCATTCAACACCGGCTTCGCTGCGAGCTCGGGCAAGATCGTCCTGTTCCTCGACGCCGACGATTATCTTTATCCAACCGCCGTCTCCACCATTGTCGACACCTGGGACGAGGCAACCGCTCAGGTCCAGTCCAGACTGCATATCGTCGACGAGGGGCAACGCATCAAGGATGTCTTTCCGCCGCCCGAACTGCCTTTCGACAGCGGCGACGTCATGCCGAAACTGCTGCACAAGGGTCGCTACCAGACCACCGTGACCAGCGGGCTCGCCTTTGACCGCGCAACGCTCGAATCGATCATGCCGATACCGGAGCCGGAGTTCCGCCAGGGCGCCGACGGCTATCTGGCAACGCTGGCGCCGATGTACGGGCACGTCCAGTCCATCGACGAATGCCTCGGCGCCTATCGGATCCACGGCGCCAATCATTCGGTGTTCGGTGAAAAGCTCGCCGAGCGGGCACGCTGGCGGGTAACCCACGATTTCCGCCGCATGCAGGCGCTGTCCGACCAAGCCTCCGGGATCGGCCTGACCATCGTGCCGTCGGATGCCGTCCGCCACGATCCGGTCCATCTGGAAGAGCGGCTGGCGTCGCTTTGCGCGGACCGAGACCGACACCCCGTGGCCGACGATTCCCGGCTGGCGCTCGGGGCGGCCGGCGCCGTCGCCAGCCTCGAAATGACCGCATCCCTGCGGCGGCGTGCGATCCTTGCCGCCTGGTTCCTGTCGGTTGGGGTATTGCCGCGGAAAATGGCGACGGCGGTGCTGTCGTGGAAGCTTGACGCATCGTCCAGACCGGCATTTTTGAGCCGCCTGTCCAAGAGAATCCGTCATGCGATGGGATAGCGGCGATCACGGCCCCTGCTGCCGGGATCGGCCCTCCGGTTCGACGGCTCGCTCGACCAGGACGTGCGCCTCCCGCGCGGCCTCGATGAACGCGTCCCTGGCGGCTTCGGTCCAGCGATCGTCGCTCATGGCGCGGCGGCATGTGCGCAGTGCCAAGCCGTGTTTGGCGCTGCCGGCGTCACGCCAGTGGGCTTCCAGCAATTCGACAGCCTGCCGTGCATTGGAAATGTTGCGGATATCTCCCACGATGCCGACCGCAACCGCAACCGGCTTGGAAAACCATCCTTGGTTCATGGCGAAGCCTTCGACGTGTTGAACTACCTATAACGAAAATCGTAGCGCAAGGTTTCATTTGCGCCAGTCACCACGGCGTGAGGCGCGTCTACTGCGCCGCGCGCAGCCTGACCACGACGCTGCGCGCCACAAGCACCAGCACGGTGAGGACGATCAGGATCACCGAGAGCGCTGCGATCGCCGGGTCGATGTTGTCGCGCAGGCCCATCCACATTAGCCGCGGCAGCGTGATGGCGTTGACCGAGGTGATGAACAGGGTGACGCCGATCTCTTCCCAGGACAGCACGAAGGAGAGCAGTGCTGCGGTGACGATGCCGAACTTGATGTTGGGCATGATGATGCGGGTGGCGCGCTCCCATACGGTCGCGCCGAGGCCGCGGGCGGCGAGGTCGATGCGGCGGTCGAGCTGGCTGAGTGACACCAGGATCAGCACCGTGGCGAAGGGCACCGTCATCACCGCATGTGCCATCGCGACACCGAGCCAGGTGTCATAGCCAAAGAACGACGAAAACCCCGAGATCGAGGTCAGCAGGAAGTAGAGCGTGATTGCCGAGACCACCGGCGGCACCACCATCGGCAGCAGCACGAAGCCGACGAGAGCGGCGGTGAAGCGCGGCTGGAACATCCAGACGCCGAGGCTGAAGCACAGTGCCAGCACCGTGGAAAAGGCGCTGCTGACTATGCCGATCCTGATCGAGAGCAGGATCGAATTGATCCAGCGCGGATCCTCGATCAGCGCCCGGTAATGACGCAGCGACAGTTCGCCCGACGGCATCGCCAGCATGCGGCTCGGCGTCAGCGACACCGGGATGACGGCGAGCAGCGGCAGCAGCAGGAAGAGCGCGACCAGGGCGGCGAGGATCAGCGAGACGGGACCGGGGCGGTAGGTCGGCATCGCACTACACCAATTGCTTCGGCCTGATATAGCGGAAAAGCAGCGCCATCAGCGCGCCGACGAACAGCACCAGCACCACGCTGATCGCCGCGCCCAGGCCCCAGTCCGGGCTCTGGAAGATGCGGAGATAGATCAGCTCGGCGATCATCACGCTGCGGCCGCCGCCGAGAATCGCCGGCGTGACGAAGAAGCCGAGCGAAAAGACGAAGACGATCAGCGCCGAGCCGATGATGCCGGAGCGGGTCATCGGTACGAACACCGACCAGAAGGTGCGCACGCGGCTGGAGCCGAGGCCGCGCGCCGCCAGCAGCACACGGTCGTCGAGGCTTCGCATCGAAGAGGCCAGTGGAAACACCGCGAAGGGGATGAGGAAATGCGTCATGCCGACGATAACGCCGAACTCATTGCGCACCAGAGCCAGCGGCTCCGAGATGAAGCCGACCGCCTGCAGCCAGGTGTTGATCAGGCCGCGATTGGACAAAAGCGCCACCCAGCCGAAGGCGCGCGTCAGCACTGAGATCCAGAACGGCACCAGGATGCAGAACTCGGCCACGACGCGCTGCACCGGCGTGCCGCGCACCCAGACAACGGTGATGGCGTAGGCGGCGGCAACCGAAACGATCGTCACGATCGCGGCGATACGCAGCGTGCGGATGAAGACCGACTGCACCAACTGATCCGTGAGCAGCGCATTGTACTGCCCCAGCCCCGGCGTGGGCAGCGTAAAACTCCATTTGACCACGCCGAGGAATGGCCAGGCGTAAGCCAGCACAAGAAAGAGGAGCAGCGGCGCCATCAACAGCGCCGCGCCTATGCTGTCGGAGAGGTGTGCTCTCATCTCGCCCCCGATCATCCCGGCTTGTCAGGCGGAGATGATCTTCGTGTATTCGTCGAGTGCCGCACCGTAGTTCTTGGCGTACCAATCCATGTCGAGCGGGATCTGCTTCTTCATGTTCTCGGGATCGACGGGGTTGATGCGCTTCTTGTCAGCGGGGATCAGCGCGTCGGCGGCCGGATTGGCCGGACCCTGGCCGAGCTTGTCGAACATGATGAGTTCCTTCTCCGGGTCCTGGGTGCTGGCGATGAACTTCATCGCCGCGTCCTTGCCGCCGGGATTGCCCTTTAGCACGGCGAGCGCGCCGGGCGAGATCAGGCCCTGGTCCCAGATGAACTTGATCTTGCCGCCGGAATCCTGCTCGATGAGCGAAGCCCGGGTCGACCAGACGATCGCCATCGAGGCCTCGCCATTGAGCAGCACGCTCTGGCTTTCGGCGCCGCCACCCCAATAGGCAACGACGTTCTCCTTGAAGGCCGCGATCTTGTCATGCGCGCGCTTGAGGTCGAGCGGATAGAGCGAGGCCGGAGCGATGCCGTCGGCAAGCAGTGCCGCTTCCCAGCTCGACACGCCCCATTTGTAGAGCGAGCGCTTGCCGGGGAATTTTGCCACGTCGAAGAAGTCGGCCATGCCGGTCGGTGCCTGACTGCCGTATTTCTCGGCATCGTAGGCGATGACATAGGAGAAGAAATAGGTCGAGGCCGCGTATTCCCAGCCGAATCCCGGCCGCATCTTCTTCTTGTCGACGATCGAATAGTCGATTGGCTCGAGCATGCCTTGGGCGCCGAGCGTGATGGCCGAGAACGGATCGACGTCGACCAGGTCCCAGGTCGGCGCGCCGCTCTTGAACTGCGCCGCGATCGCGCCTTCGGTCGGGCCGGAGCCGTCCATCTTGACGGTGATGCCGGTCTCCTTGGTGAAGGCCTGGCCATAAGCCGCATCGTAGGCGGTGATGGCGTCGCCGCCCCAGTTGACCAGCACCAGTTCCTTAGCCGCGGCAAAGGCGCCGGTCGAGCGCAGCAGCATCGGCGTGCCGGTCAGCACCAGCCCTGCCAACTGCGTGAACTGCCGGCGCGAGATCTCGCCGCGCACTGCCCTGGCGGATAGCGCCTCGATGGAATTTTTCTTGGCTTGGTTTGTCATGTCAGTTCCCCTTTTTTGTCGTTGATATTTCCTGAAAGTCAGCTTGGCGACTTCGCCACGCCGATCGTCATTGTCCTCCGTCCGGCAGGAGGAAACCCTTTTCCGCCGGCCAGGTCAGCCACACGGAATTGCCCTTGCTGAGCGCGGAAGCGGCAACCTCGTTCGGCACCGAGACCGTGACCTTGGCGCCTTGGCGCGTCGTCAGATCGAGCCGCGTCGCAGCGCCGAGATAGGTCGAGGCGACGGCAGTCGCGGCAATACCGTTCTCGCCCGCTGCCGCCTCGCGTGCGATCGACATGTATTCGGGCCGGATCGCCAGGATGGCGTCGCCACGGACCTTCTCGGCCTTGCAGCGCATGCTGATCGCGCGGTCTTCGCAGAGGCCGGTCGAGCCATTGTCGGCCGGGCGCACGCCCTTCAGCGGCAGCATGTTGATCTCACCCAGGAACTCGGCGACGAAGCGGTTGTCGGGCCGGTCGTAGACCTCGTCGGGCGCGCCGACCTGCAGCAGTTTGCCATGGTTGAAGATGGCGACGCGAGACGACAACGCCAACGCCTCGCTCTGGTCATGGGTGACGAAGACGAAGGTGGTGCCGGTCTCCTGGTGCAGCCGCTTCATCTCGGCCTGCATCTGGCCGCGCAGGCCCTTGTCGAGTGCCGAAAACGGCTCGTCAAGCAAAAGCACGCCCGGCTCGAAGACCAGCGCCCGGGCCAGGGCCACGCGTTGCTGCTGGCCGCCGGACAATTGCGACGGCAGTTTCTTTTCGTGGCCCTTGAGCCCGACGCGCTCGATCATGTCGCCGACGCGGCGCTTGATCTCGGCCGCCGATTTCTTTCTCACCTTGAGCGGGAAGGCGATATTGGCCTCGACGCTCATATGCGGGAACAGTGCGTAGCCCTGGAAAACCATGCCGGCGGCGCGCTGCTCGGCCGGCCGCTCGGTGATATCGACGCCGTCGCTGTAAAGGCGACCGTCGGTCGGCTGAATGAAGCCGGCAAGGATCATCAGGAAGGTGGTCTTGCCGGAACCGGAGGGGCCGAGCAGGGTAAGGAACTCGCCACGGCCGATATCGAGCGTCAGATCGTCCAGCGCACGGAACGAGCCGAAGCTCTTGCCGATCCCGATTGCCTTGATCTCTGCGGCCCGGCCGGGTTGCTGCATCCTGCCCTTTCCTTAGCGTAGGCGAAATCGTATGCAGGGCGGCGGCTTACCGCAACCGAATAGTTTTCGCCTGATCGGCAAATTTGATTCATCTATGCGCCAATCTTGGGGAGATGTCGCCGAAGGCGACGGAGGGGGGGTCGTCTCGCGTGAAGCGCCAACTTCCTCTTTCTTCGAAAATCAGACCGGGCCGAGCCCAGTCGGACCGACCCCCTCTGGCCGCTTCGCGGCCATCTCCCCCTCGAGGGGGGAGATTAACGCTGGTTCTCCGACAGCTTCGACCTCAGCCACCGCCCAAACGCCTCCAGCACCGGATGCGCCGCCTTGGCATGTTCCGAGACCAGAAAATACGAGCGCGGGGAATTGATCGCTATGTCGAAGGGGCGCACCAGCCGGCCTTCGCTCAGTGCCCGGCCGCTGGTCAGCTCGTCGCCCATGGCGATGCCCTGGCCGGCGATCGCCGCCGAAAAGACCAGGTTCATGTCGGAAAAGAAGATGCCGCCTTCCGGGTCGGGGTTCTCGACTTTGGACAGCGCCAGCCAACGCGCCCAGTCCTCGGTGTCACCGAGATGCAGGAGATTGGCGCGCAGCACGTCTGCCGGCTTGGAGAAGCCGCCGATCTTGTTGAGCAGCGTCGGGCTGCACAGCGGCGTGAACGAGATCTCGCACAACAGCTCGACCGCGCGGTTCGGCCAGTTGCCGACACCAAAGGCGATGAAGGCGTCGGCCTCGGCATTGCTGACGTCATCGAGGCGGCGCGGCGTCAGGATGCGGAGCGCGACATCGGGATACATCTGCCGGAATTCGCCAATGTGAGTGCACAGGAAAAGCGAGGCGAAGCCGGGGGTGCAACTGACGCTGAACGATCCGCCGACGCCGGTGCCGGCATGGCGCGTCACCGCGTCACCCAACACCGTCAGCGCCTTGCGCACGTCGCTGGCATAGCGCTGGCCGCGTGGCGTGAGCGCCACGCCCTTGCCGATGCGTTCGAGCAGATCGAAGCCGAGGTCGCGTTCGAGCAGGCGCAATTGATGGCTCACCGCACTGCGGGTTAGATGCAGTTCGTCGGCGGCGCGCCAGACGCTGCCGTGGCGGGCAAAACTGTCGAGGGCGCGCAGCGCCTGCGTCGAGGGAATTCTCAAGAGGTGAACCGAATTTGCATGAGCCGGGAAAACATATCACTTTTTGGCGGGGCGCTTCACTGCTTTCTTTCCACCATGGAGAAACCGATGACCTCGGCACAAGCGACCGCGCTTGCCTGTCTGGACGACATCCAGCCGTCCCTGTCGGCGTGGACGCGGACCATCTTCGACTTCGGCGAGACCGCCTGGCGCGAATACCAGTCGGCCACCTGGTATGTGGAGCAGTTGAAGCACGAAGGCTTTTCGGTCGAGGAAGGCTCCGGCGGTATGCCAACGGCCTTCTGCGCCCATTGGATTAACGGGACCGGCCCGACGATCGGCATGTACGCCGAATACGACGCGGTGCCGGGCAATTGCCAGGACGCGGCAACGGTGAAGCGACCGCGTCCGGGCCTCGGCGAACAGGCGGGCGGCCACACCGATCCGCATTCCGGCCTCGGCATTGCCAGCCTCGGCGGCCTTTTGGCGACCAAGGCAGCAATGCAGCGCCACGGCATATCAGGCACGCTGCGCTTCACCGGCGAGCCGGCGGAGAAGGTGAGGGGATCGAAGCCGATCCATGCCGCGAAGGGCTATTACGATGGGCTGGCGGGTATGATCTCCTTCCATCCTTTCTACATGCTGCCGCTCTGCAACACGGCGCGCTGGGACACGCATTGCGGTGCGGCCTATGCGATGATCCACCGCTTCATCTGCGACGAGCCGGAACATTGGGCGAGGGCGGCAGGCACCGCAGCACCCATCCCGCAGGCGCATTCGGCGGTCAGGGCGCCCGGCGCCAACGACGCGCTCATGATGATGTACATGGCGTCCAAGGCGCTGCGCGATTCCATGCTGCCGCATCAGGGCGGCTGGTCGATCAGCGAGGCGATCCTGACGGCGGGCCAGGCGACCGCCGACAATCTGCCGGCCGGGCTGGCCGAGATCCAGTACATGATCCGCGTGCCGACGCTTGCTATGGCCGAGCAGGTCACCGCCATGCTCGACCGCAATGCGGAAGCCGCAGCCAGGATGAGCGGCTGCCGCCATGAGCGGCACTGGGTGTCGAAGTCGCGGCCGGGGCTGGCCAATCACGTCATGGCCGGCATTGCCTTCGACGCGCTGGCGGCGGTCGGGCCGCCGCGCTGGGACGAGACGGCCAAGGCGATCGCCCGCGAAATCCAGGTCAATGCCGGCGGCGAGGCGAGCGACGAACCGTTCATCGCCGAGCTGGAGCGGCTGATTGCGCCGCAGGATGCAGAGGCGCTGCTGCGTCGCGACCTGCCGCCATCGCAGCTCAATTCGACTTCCGACGACTATACGGATATGTCGTGGCATGCGCCGACGGCGCGGTTCTATGTCGCCCGCCCGGCCCTGCGCTCGGAGAATGGTCACGCCTATCCGGGCTGGGCGATGAATGCGCTGGGCGGCATTTCTGCCACCATCGACCCGATGGTCATCTGCGCCGCAAAGACCATTGCGCTCGCGGCACTTCGCTTGTTGGAAGACGAGGCTGCGCGCGACGCGGCGATGGACGAATTCGTCGCCCGAACCGGCGGTGGCATCGGCGGCTCGAACTGGATCGCCCCACTCTGCGACTACGATCCGCCGATCGGATTTCGCTGGCCGGAATACATCACCACCCCGCGCGGACGGGATTGGTGGATACCAAGCAACCAAGCCGCATGATCAACCAGCCGCCCCCATCACG
Organism: Mesorhizobium sp. M0136; assembly: GCF_040322515.1. NCBI lineage: Bacteria > Pseudomonadati > Pseudomonadota > Alphaproteobacteria > Hyphomicrobiales > Phyllobacteriaceae > Mesorhizobium > Mesorhizobium sp. M0136. The sequence continues at coordinate 76,053 of NZ_JAMYTP010000020.1, read as the reverse complement.
AGGAGAGACCCATGACCGTCCATGACCGCATCGTCGCCGAGCCGTTTTCGCTGCAGCGCCGCAACCCGGCGGGCGGCACCAAGCCGTTGACCGCCTGGGGTTTCGCCAACGAGACCGACGTGCTGACCGACGTGCTGCTCGGCTCGCCGAATTTCCTGCGCCATCTCTCGACCAGCTCGCTGTCGCGAAAACATCTGCGCGAGGCGCCTTGCAACCTCCAGATCGCGCAGGCACAGCACAAGGACCTGGTCGCCGCCTATGAGCATTTCGGCGTCAACATCCACTGGCACGAGCCGACGCCGGAGCTGCCGATGCAGGTCTATTCGCGCGATTCGAGCGTCATGACGCCGTACGGCGCCATTATCACCGCGATGGCCCAGTGGTGGCGGCGCGGCGAGAACTACGCAGCGATCCGCACCTATGAGAAGCTCGGCATCCCGATCTACGACATGGTCACCGCCGGCACCTTCGAGGGCGGCGACTTCAATGTCATCGAGGATGGCGTGGTGCTGATCGGCTGCGGCGGCGCCCGCACGCAGGAGGAGGGCGCCCGTCAGGTGCAGGCCTGGTTCGACAAGGAGGGCTGGGAGACACGCATCGCCTTCATCGACGAATATTACGTCCATATCGACCTGATGGTCGTGCCGATCGCTGAGAAACTGACCGCCGTCTGCCTTGCCTGTACGGAGCCCGGCATCGTCGACTGGCTGAAGGGCAAGGGCCACGAGATCATCGACGTGCCGTTCCAGGACACGATGGCGCTCGGCTGCAACTTCATGTCGCTGGGCAAGGACAGGGTGATCGCGCCGACTTCGAGCCAGACGCTGATCGGCCAGCTCAAAGCGCGCGGCTTCGAGGTGGCGGCCATCGACATGAGCGAAATCTCGAAGACCGGCGGCGGCATCCACTGCATGGCACAGGCATTGAAGCGCGAGCCTGCGTGAGGCGGCACGCGCCTACAGCACGACGAGCTTTCCCTTGCGCAGACGCCGGGCGCAGCGATAGGCGAGGTCGGCGGCGACCATGTCTTCCATCGCAATGCCCATCGCCTTGTAGGTGGTGATCTGCTGATCCGAAACGCGGCCCGGCGCGCGGTCGAGCAGCATGGCGCCAAGCTCGGTGCCGAAATCCGGGTCGAAGCCGGCAAGCTCGCAGGAACCGACCGGGGTCGGTTTGAATGCATCCTTGGTTTCGACAAAAAGACTGGATTTGGCGATGAGCTCGATCGGCATTTCACCGCGGGGCGGCGCCACCCCGACCGACGAGACATGCGTGCCCGGCTGGACCCAGCCTGCGTCGATCACCGGCTGATAGGAGTGGGTCGCCAGGCACACCACGTCGGAACTGCGCACTGCCGCCTCGAGGTCGGCGACCGCCACCACCGACGGGTGCAGCCGGGCAAGCGCTGCCGCATCGTCGAAGCTCTTCGAAGCGACGCGGATTTCGGTAAAGTCCCGCACCAGCGGCAACAAATGGAGATGCTGGTTGGCCTGCACGCCGGCGCCGACCACTGTCGCTATCCTGGCATCCCGGCGGGCAAGCGCGCGCACCGACAGCACAGCGGAGCCGGAGGTTCGCACCGCCGTTATGAAGGTGCCGTCCATGATGCAGACCGGCAGGCCGGACAGCGGATCGAACAGGCTGATGGTGGCGAGGTGGCTGGGCAGGTTCTTGGCCAAGTTGCCTTCGAAGACATTGACGATCTTAACGGTCAGGTTCATGCCTTCCATCCAGGCCGGCATGGCGAGGCTGTAGCCGGCTCCGGGGATGTCGAGCTGTGGCCGGGGTGGATTGACAACCTTACCTTGTGACAGCGCCTTGAAGCCGTCTTCCAGAACATCGAGAAGCTGGCTGAGGTCGATGCACGCCATCACGTCGGCTTCGCTCAGCACCAGGATCTCGGTCGCTCCCTTGCTGATTTCCGCCGCACTCTTGCCGGCTGGACTGAACGCTTCCTTGGTCATCCTGCACTCCCTTTGTTCGTCGAAATCGGCTCACCACGTTTGCTTCGCGTGGGTGAGGGAAGTGCAAGCTATTGCGAGGTTTCATGTGATGAAATACGTTGATTTTGGCATCTCTGCGTGAAATCAACACATAAATCCCTGAGATATAGTGGATTGTGAAATGGACGACCTCGACCAGATAGACCGCAGCTTGCTCCGGCTGCTGCAGGAGGACGGGCGCCGGACGACGCTTGATCTGGCCGGGCGTATCGGGCTGTCGCCGACCGGAACCAGCCAGCGGGTGAAGCGCCTGTTCCGCGACGGGTTCATCACCGCGGTCAGAGCCGTGCTCGATCCGCGCAAGGTCGGCCGGGGAACGCTGGTGTTCATCGAGGTCCGGCTTGACCACACGGCGCCGCATGTCTTTGACCGTTTTGCCGAAGCCGTGGCGAAAGCCCCGGAGGTTCTGGAGTGCCATATGGTGGTTGGCGGCTTCGACTACCTGGTCAAGGCGCGGATCGCCGATATGGCGGTGTTCCAGGACTTCCTGCAGCGGGTCATCCTGCCGCTGCCGGGTGTGCGCGAAACGCACACTTTCGCCTCCATCGCCGATGTCAAGCCGAACGCCCTCTTGCCCGTGTGATCAGGTAGAGGAGGAACACTGTTCAGGGCGGCTTGCATCGCATCCTCGCCATCTTATCGGTCCCCCTTGGCCGCTCTCCCTTTGCCCGCCTTCCGGTGCAGGATGTCGGAGACCGGCGCTAGCCTTGCGCAGTCAGCAGGTTCGCGTCGCGCGCGAGCCGCCACTCACCGTCTGCCTCCTTGCGCAGCAGCGTCAGTGCATATCCCGATCGATGGACCGGCTCACCATTCGGCGGAGTCGCCGTCATGTCGATGCGGCTGCGGATGAAGGCCCAATTGCCGAGAAGCTGTAATTCCACGTTATCGCTGGTGCCGTCGATATGAACGCCGGCCGTCTCCCGCGCGGCTGCCGCGAAGATCTCCTTGTCGAAGGGTTCCCGGCCGGGAACCATGAAGATCGCGTCGTCCGTCATCAAGCTGAGCACGGTCGCAATGTCACCACGCTTGCTCGCATCCATCCACGTCTCGACCAGCCTTCGGATTGCTTTTTCGTCGCCCGTCATCCGTTACCTCCTTGGCATCTAGCGGTCATCGATAGCGCACGGCGCTCCTCCCTTGCTGAGAAACATAGGGCTTGGATCCCCGTCGTCATCGATTGCGGTGTTCCTCGATGTCACGCTGCGGGGGCCTGGTCCGTAAAACGGCAGGTCCGCGCCCTGCATATCTATCGCCAGCCGCCCGAGGCGGTGATGCGCTCGCCGGTCAGCCATGACGCTTCGTCGGAAGCGAGGAACACCGCGACGCGAGCGACGTCGTCGGGCAGGCCGAAGCGGCCGAGCGGTGTCATGGCGACGATCTGTTTTTCGAAGTCGCTGCCGACGATGCCGATACGCTCGAGGCCTTCGGTGTCGACGCCGCCGGGCGCAATGGCGTTGACGCGGATATTGCGGGCGCCGAGTTCCCGCGACATCGACAGCGTGATCGTGTCCACCGCGCCCTTGGTGGCGGCATAGACGAGCGAGTTCGGCTGCGGATTGCGGCTGGCGACCGAGCTTATGTTGATGATGCTGCCGCCGCTCGGGCCAAAATGGCTCACTGCTGCTTGCGTGGTCAGAACGATGCCCAGCACATTGGTGTCGAACTCACGGTGGAACTCGGCCTCCGTCACCGCTTCCAGCGGCTCGAATGCGAAGACGCCGGCATTGTTGACCAATATGTCGAGCCCGCCGAACTCCGACTTCGCCGCCTCGAACAGGCGGCGCACGTCGGCCGATTGCGATACGTCGCCCTGGACGGCGACGGCGCGGCCGCCACGGTCCTCGATCTCCGCGACGACGCGGTCGGCGCCTTCCCGTGACGAGGCGTAGTTGACGACCACCGCGGCACCGGCCGTGGCAAAACCCTTGGCAATGGCGGCGCCGATACCCTTGGACGCGCCGGTGACGATGGCGACCTTGCCGTTCAGCTTGCTCATCAATCTCTCCTTTGTCGACGATGAGCGGTATTTAATGATGATCAAAAAGCGTATTAGGATCATCATGATCCATTCTTTCGTGCCTGGAACTCCGGAATGACCACCATCCTCGAAAAGACCGCCGGTCTCGTCGCCTTCGTCCGAACCGTCGATGCCGGCTCGTTCCATGCCGCCAGCCGGCTGGTCGGCTCGAGCCCATCGGCGATGTCGAAAAGCGTGGCACGGCTCGAGCGGCGGCTCGGCGTCAGGCTGATCCAGCGCTCGACGCGTCGGCTCGGGCTCACCAGCGAAGGCCTCGCCTACTACGAGCGGGTGGCGCCGCTGCTCAGGGCCCTGGACGATGCCGAAGACATCGTCCAGGTGGCCGATACGGCGCGCGGCCTGCTGCGCGTTACAGCGCCGGTCGAGCTCGGGCGCGGCCTCATCGCGACATGGGCGCAGGCGTTCCTTGCGCAGCATGGCGAAGTGAAAGTCGAGCTCAGCGTCACCGATCGGCACGCCGATCTGATCCGCGAAGGCTATGACGTTGCCGTGCGCATGGGGGCGCTGTCGGACACGGGGCTGGTTGCCCGCAAGATCGCCAATCTGCCGATCGTGCTGGTGGCCTCGCCGGCGTATGTCGAGCGGCGCGGCCGTCCGGCATCGGTCGAGGATCTGGCGAACCATGACTTCATCCGCTACCAGATGGCCGGCCGGCCCTATCCGGTCACCTTTGCCGACGGTACGATGATCGTCCCGGATGGGCGGCTCGATACCGATGATGGCGGCGCCATCCGCAATGCAGCACTTGCCAGTGCGGGAATAGCGCATCTGATGCGGTTTGCGGTGCAGGGCGATCTCGACGCGGGCCGCTTGGTCCGCATCCTGCCCGAGGTGGCGATGCCGACCATGCCGGTGCACATCGTCCATGCCTACGGGCGGCAGCTACCGGTCCGGGCGCGGCTGTTCGTAGACTTTCTGGTGGGCCAAATGGCGGCACTGACGCGATAGGGCAGACGCGGTCTGACGCAAGCACCCAGGTTTGGCAGAGACCAACCGTGCCGGCCGGTGCGAACCACCTTTACCGGAAGCTAGAAGGTGATCTTCACTGAATCGGCGCTGCGTTTGGCCGGGCCGTGGTGGACGGCCTCGATATTGTTGCCGTCGGGATCGAGCAGGAAGGCGGCGTAATAGCCGGGATGGTAGGATCGCTCGCCCGGCGCACCATTGTCGGTGCCGCCGGCCTCAAGCCCGGCCTTGTAGAATGCATCGACCATCGCACGGTCCTTTGCCTGGAAGGCAAGGTGATGGCGCCCGGTCAGCTTTCCCAGGGCCGCCGGGCTGTCGGGGCTGGAAATGAACAGTTCGTCGGCCCAGAAATAATCCTCGCCGGCGCCACCGATCGGTATGCCGAGCACGTTGAGAACTGCCTCGTAGAAGCGGCGGCTGGCCTTGAGATCCCTGACCACCAGCTGGAGGTGGTCGATGAGACGGCCGCGATGAAGTTCCATACCCGATAGCTCCTGATGGCCAGACTGGAAATCTAGCTCGGGACGATGCACGGTCAATGCATTGGAGCAGTTGAGCGGCGCAATTTCCTGACTGGATAAAAAAAATGCAACCGGATTGTCCGATTCAAAACATCTCCAACGTCCTTCGGACGCAAGCGGCTCGGCGAAGCTCGAAAAGGTCGTGCCGTATCAACGCTTCCGGCATGGGAGAAAATTGAAATGAGCCTTCCCTATCGTTGGGTTATCGTCGCGGCTGGCGCGCTGATGACCTGTGTCGCTCTCGGGGCGATGTTCTCGCTGGCGATCTTCCTCGAACCGATGGCGCTCGACACACAATGGTCGCGCGCCGGCATATCGAGCGCGATGACGCTGAACTTCCTGGTAATGGGCCTCGGCGGCTTCGCCTGGGGCGCCATTTACGACCGCTTCGGCGCCCGCATCGTCGTCATGACCGGCGCCGTGCTGCTCGGCCTGGCGCTGGTGCTGGCCAGCCGCACCGGTTCGCTGCTCGTTTTCCAGTTGGCCTACGGCGTGCTCGTCGGCCTCGCGGCAAGCGCCTTCTTCGCGCCGATGATCGCGCTGACCTCCGCCTGGTTCGACACGAACCGCAGCCTCGCCGTCTCGCTGGTCTCGGCCGGCATGGGCGTGGCGCCAATGACCATCTCGCCCTTCGCGCGCTGGCTGATTTCGGCCTACGACTGGCGCACCGCGATGTTCGACATCGGCATAACCGCGTGGGTGCTGCTTCTGCCGGCCGCGTTTCTGGTGCGCCAGCCGCCCAAGCCCGCGGCCGAAGGCGCTGCCCCAAGCGTTGCCGCCGAGGGTGCCGGCATGACGGTTCCGCAGGCGCTGCGCTCGCCGCAATTCATCGTGTTGGGACTGACCTTCTTTGCCTGCTGCGCGGCCCATTCCGGGCCGATCTTCCACATGGTGAGCTATGCGATGCTGTGCGGCATCGCGCCGATGGCAGCGGTCAGCATCTACAGCATCGAGGGCCTGGCAGGGCTGGGTGGCCGGCTGCTTTACGGCGTGCTTGCCGATCGGCTGGGCGTCAAGCCGGTGCTGATCACCGGGCTGGCTATACAGGCCGTGGTCATCGCAGCCTATCTTGCGGTCAGCGAGCTTGGTCAATTCTACACGCTGGCCGTCATCTTCGGCGCGACCTATGGCGGCGTCATGCCGCTCTATGCGGTGCTGGCGCGCGAATATTTCGGCCAGCGCATCCTCGGCACGGTATTCGGTGCCGTAACCATGCTGTCCAGCCTCGGCATGGCTTTCGGCCCGCTCGCCGGCGGCATGGTGTTCGATGCCTATGCCAGCTATTCCTGGCTGTTCATCGGCTCGGCCCTTGTCGGGCTTGGCGCGATGGCGATTGCGATCGCCTTCCCGCCGCTGCCGCGCAGGGAGTTGCAATCGGCTTAAAGCAGGATCGACGAAAGGGCGGCCGCTTGGACGGCAAGCGGCCGCGATGCTGGCAGTGGTTGTTCGGCATTATGAAACACGAATTGCTATGCCCGCAGAGGCACTACTTCGGCGCCATCAAGCGTGTAGCGCGCATAGCGGAAATCGCGAATTCTCGCCAATCTGTCGCCCGCCCACTCCAGCAGGATAAAGTATTTTGCCCCTCCGGCCGGGTCATCCGGATCGATCACCAGAATGGCTGGGTGCCGATCGACCAGGCCTGGAAGCAGTTGCCAATCGTGGATACCCGCGTAATTGTGGAAGTATCGGCCCACTTTCGCGCGGCCGCTCGCCCGGAGCCGGTTGACGAGGTCAAGCCGCACGTCTTCGGCCAGCATGTCGCGGATCGCATCGAAGTCGCGGGCGTTGAACCGATCTACGTAGGCTGCCAGACGCGCCCGCTCGGGCTCGGCCAACACCGGCACAGGCCGATCGTCAGGCTCGCCGGCGACCTCGCGCAGGCGCAGACGGCCGCGATGCAGTGCGGCTTTCACCGCCGGAACGCTGCTGTCGATAATGTTGCCGATCTCTTCGATCGTATACCCGAGCACATCCATGAGGATGACGCTGCTACGCTGCGCCGGGGGCAGCCGCATGAAGGTCTGCAGGCTTGCGGCTGCAGTGTGTCGACCCTCGGCCGACATGCCGGGGTCAGGTATCATGTCGATATCCTCGACGGCATGCGCGGCATCCGCCCTGGCGCGACGGCGCAGGTGGTCGAGCGCGGCATTGTGCGCGATGCGGAACAGCCAGCCCTCGACATTGGCTATCGGCCCGGTCCCGGGGAACGCCTCGAGCGCCTTGACCGTAGCTTCCTGAACGACATCCTCGGCATCGATCACCGAACCGGTCATGCGGGCGCAATAACGGTGCAGTTTCGGCCGCAATTCGCCGAGCAGCCGGTCAAATGGCTCCCGTCCTTCTGGCGTGCCGATTGCGGATCCGGTCATCGCACAAGCGTCGATTTCATGCGTATCTCCCAGGCAGAGGCGCCCGCCGTCGGGGGCAGCGTCCTATAGACGCTCGACGATGGCAAAAGGATTCGGTCGAAAAAACTTTCTTTAGCTGGAATCCTTTGGTGGTGCCTCCGCGTCTCTGCATCGTGGGCCTGCGAACCTTGTAGGCCCTCTGTTCAAGCCGGAGGCGCCACAGTCATGAACAAGCAAAGTGCGGCATCAACGAAGGTCTGGGTTCTCGCCCTCACGTCGATAGGCTCCTTGATGGTCGTTCTCGATGCGATGGTCGTGGCGACCGCATTAAGTACGATGCGGGTCGAACTCGATGCCTCGCTGGAGACGCTGCAATGGACGATGAATGCCTATAATTTGAGTTTTGCCGTCCTGCTCATGACCGGGGCGGCGCTCGGTGACAGGTTCGGCCGCCGCCGCATCTTCATCGTCGGATTGGCGCTGTTCGTCGCAGCGTCCGTTGCCTGCGCGCTCGCTGGAAATGCCGGATTGCTGATTGCTGCCCGCGCGGTTCAGGGCGCGGGCGCCGCAATGGTCATGCCGCTGGCCATGGCGCTGCTGAGCGTCGCTTTTCCTCCGGAGGAACGAGGCAAGGCGCTGGGTATCTTCAGCAGCATCACAGGCCTGGCCCTGATCATCGGCCCGATGGCCGGCGGTGCAATCTCCGAAGGCCTCTCCTGGCACTGGATCTTCTGGCTCAATGTCCCGGTCGGCATCGTCCTCATCCCGCTGGTGCTGCGTCGGATTCCGGAGAGTCATGGGCCGGGCACGGCTATCGATGTCCTCGGCGTCGTCCTGGTAACTGCGGCGGCGTTTGGAGTGGTCTGGGGTCTGATGCGCGGCAACATTGTGGGCTGGAGCAGCTCTGAAGTGCTGTCGGCGCTGACGGCCGGGCTGCTTCTCGCCATCGCATTCGTCCTTTGGCAGTTGCGTACCCGTGAGCCCATGCTGCCTTTGCGGTTTTTTCGGGCGCGCGCATTCTCCTCGGGCGTAGGGGCGAACTTCCTGCTCTGCGCCGCCATGTACGGCCTCGTATTCCTGTTGCCGCAGTTTCTGCAGTTTTCCCAGCGCCGCGGGCCGCTCGGCGCCGGCATGGGATTGCTGCCCTGGACCGCAACGCTTTTTGTGGTCGCACCGATCGCCGGCAGCCTGATCAACCGCGTCGGCGAGCGGTGGCTTGTGGTGGCCGGATTGATCCTGCAAGCGGCTGGAATGGCCTGGCTGGCGCAGATCGCAGCACCTGATCTGCCCTACATCCAGCTCGTCGCGCCGCTGATCATTACCGGCGCAGGCGTATCGATGGCCATGCCTGCCGCGCAGAATGCGGTCCTCAATGCGGTCGCCCGGCCGGAGGTCGGCAAGGCTGCCGGCACGTTCAATACATTCCGCTTCCTCGGTGGCGTATCTGGGATCGCGATCGCCGGTGCAGTGTTCGCCGGGACCGGAAGCTTCGCGTCCACCGACGCGTTCAGTGATGGCTTCACCTCGGCAATCGACGTTTCCGCTCTGCTCTCACTCGCAGGTGCGCTCGTCGGAATGGGGCTGCCGGAGCGTCGCGCAGTGGTGGTCGCGAATGCCAGCAAGGAGGCGTAACTCGGAGGCGGGAAGCTTGCGCGTGAGTGGGTGCCGCGAAGCAGCCCCCTCCTTCAACACGCCCTCCTATTGCCCGGCGGATGCGAGGGTGCCGCTCGCCATGAGACCCCACAGATGGTCGGCGCTCAGGTGCCTGCGGATCCATCATAGGCCACGCGTCCGAGGCTGAGGACCACGATCCTGTCGGCCAGCGCCCGCACCGTGGAGAGATCATGCGTGACGAGGATGACGCCGGTGCTGCTGGCGGCGATCGAGCGGACGAGCTTCGCGGCGGCGGCGAGCATGTTGCATCGCAGCACCCCTGCCGCCGAAATTGGTCGGCCAAGGCAGCGTGTGAAAATCGTCAAAAATGGACAATTCGGGCTGGTTCCCGCTGTTTTTTGTGCTTTATTAGTCGCGTCTCACGTTCCTGTTTCAAATATGTCAACTTTTTGTGTTGCGTTGCACAATGGTGGCCCTATTCTCGGTGAGGGGGGCGCTACCGATTGGAAATGCGCCGTGAACGACGCCGCCATGTTGACCGATTGGCAGTTTCGCCGTCCCGCCGGCGTACGCCGCTAATGGGAAATGCGCGCGACACCCAATTGGACGCGCTGAGGGCCATCGCCGTGACGATGGTGCTGTACGCCCACTTCTTCGCGGCCGGCGGGGCCTCGTTCTGGGGTCATATTGGCGTGCGTCTGTTCTTCGTGCTGAGCGGCTTTCTGATCACGCGACTGCTGCTGGAAGCCAGAGTGGCCGCCGAATTCGAAACCGGACCGGCGCTGAAATCCTTCTATATCAGGCGGGCGCTGCGGATATTCCCGCCTTATTTCGCCGTGCTGGGTTTCGTCTGGCTGGTGGACCTGGAGCAGTCCAGGGGGTCGCTGGCCTGGCATGCGCTCTATCTGTCGAACTTCTGGTACGCATCGCAGAATGAATGGACGCCCTGGCTGCTCTGCCATTTCTGGAGCCTGAGCATCGAGGAGCAGTTCTACATCGCCTGGCCGCTGATAGTCCTGCTGGCGCCGCGCCAGCGCCTCGAAGCAATCTGCATCGGCGTTATCGCGCTGTCGCTGGCCTATCGCTTTTATTGGCCGATCGCGGGAACGCCCAGCCTGGCGCGCGACCTGCTGCCGCCGGCGTCGATGGATGCACTGGCGTCAGGCGCGCTGCTCGCCGCCTACAGGTCAAGAGCTGCTGGCTTGCCGCAATGGCTTCGAGTTGGCTGGCCGGGGCTCGCTGCGGCGTTTTTCGTTCTGCAGTGGTTTGCGCCGGCGCCGGCAAATCCGGTGCAGGAATGGGGCCTCTGGCTGCTGTTGCAGATCCTGCCTGTCGCGCCTCTGGTGGTCATCGTTGCAAACTGTTCAACGGGCATTGGCGGTCGCGTCGGAAAACTTCTCGAACTGCCGCCGCTGCTCGGTTTTGGCCGCATCAGCTACGGCGTCTATCTCTACCATCCGATAGTGCTGGCGCTGGTCGTCAAATCGCAGCCGTGGATTCCGCTCAACGTCTCGGAGCAAGGGCCTGGGCGGTTACTGGTGGCGGGAACGGCAACGCTCATGCTGGCCTCGGCTTCGTGGCTGCTTTTCGAAAAGCCGCTCAACAGCCTCAAGCGCCACTTCCCCTATGTTGCTCGAAGAGTCCCAGGCGCCGCCCCGGCAGGCATCGACGTGGGCAATGCCGGATGGCTTACGGCCGGAGCATATCTGGGTGGACCGCCTGATGGCCCCTCACGCTTGCCACGCAAGCTGCAACGAACCGATCGGGGCTGATCATGGCTGCTCCCTTAGTCTCCGTTCTGCTGCCGATCTACAATGCGGGACCTTATCTGGCAGCTGCGCTGGGCAGCATCCTGCGCCAGGATTACAAGCATCTTGAGGTCATCGCCATCGATGACGGCTCGACCGACAACTCGCTGCAGATCCTGCGGAAATACCGCCAGGCCGACAGCCGCATCTCGATCGTCTCACGCGAAAACCGCGGCCTGATCGCAACGCTGAACGAAGGCTTGGCCATGGCCCGCGGCGATCTGGTCGCCAGGATGGATGCCGACGACATCGCCTATCCCCAACGCCTGTCGCGGCAGGTAGCACTGTTCGACCAGCAGCCTGACCTCGCTCTGTGCGGCGCAAGCTTCGATACCTTGCTCGGCAACCGCATCGTTAGGGGGTCGCCCGATCCGATATTCCACGACAATAGCCTGCGCATATTGTCGATGTTCTTCACGATCTTCATGCATTCAACGGTCGTTTATAACCGGAAGGTCATCGAAGACGGCGTTCTACATTATGACGAGAGCTATAAGCACGCCGAGGATTTCGACCTGTTCAGGCGATTGACCGACCGCTACCCGGCGGCCATGATCCCCGAAAGCCTGATCGCTTATCGAATCCATAACGACAGCGTGACCAACCGGCACAAGCGCGAAATGCGCAGGACGCATTTGAAGATCGTCGCCGAGAACCTCGAGCGCGAAGGACTCGCACAAGAGACGCAAGACCTCCGCGCCATCGGTGAGGTCCTGTCGATGGAGACGATTCGCCGTGCCGCCGAATGGATCCTCGCGCTGGAAGAAAGGATAGCCGCGCTTCCGGCCGAGACGAGGCCGAGCTACCAGGCCGGCACGCTGAACCTGTTCTATTTCCTCTATCAGCTGATAGCGGGAGAAAGGCAGCCGCTGCTGATGCATGAATTCCTGACACGGACGGCGAAATGGAAGCTCATCCGGCGCCGCGAGCAGTACGTGTTTCGCACCGGTGCTTTCGCGCCGCGCTTCAGTCTCGCCTCGATGTCGGTCACCAGGCAGGTGGATGCCCTGTCGCGGTATCTGCAGTCCGTGCCGGCCGCGGCGGTGTTGCCTTCGAACCAGTTGAGCTAGCAACCCATGTTCGTCAAATCGCACCAGCTCCAGCAACGCGGCCGCTCGATGATGCCGGCGGCCATGTCGCCGCGGCCGCAGCAAGGACCGGTGCCGGCGGTCAGCTTCATTGTCTGCACCCGCGACCGTGTCGCCGTACTCGAGCCCTGCATCAGCTCGATCCAGGCCGCGTGTCGTGCCCATGCCGACTTTGCCGCCGAGCTGGTGGTTGTCGACAACGGCTCGACCGACAGCACGGCCAAACGCCTGGCCAGCATCGCCGAACTGTCGGACATCCCGTTCACTGCCATTTGCGAGCCGCGACCCGGATTGGCGGCCGCGCGCAACGCCGGGCTGGAGCGGGCGCGGGGCCGCGTCCTGGTCTTCGTCGATGATGATTGCGCGGTCCACAAGGATTATCTGCGCGATCTGCAGCGGCACTATGCGGCCGGCGAACGGGTCATCCGCGGTGGCCGCGTCGAGCTTGGCGATCCCCGCGACCTGCCGTTCACCATCAAGCGGTCACCGGTGCGCGCGCGGCTCACGCCGGATGTCCATCCTGGTGGCTTCGTGCTCGGCTGCAATATGACGATGCACCGCGATGTTGCCGCCCGAATCGGGCGTTTCGACGAACGCTTCGGCGCCGGCGGCCCGCTGCGCTCGGCGGAAGATACGGACTATCTCGTCCGGGCCGTGCTGCTCGGCATTCCGGTCGAATATGTGCCCGACATGACCATCTATCACCATCACGGCCGGCGCGACCGCAAGGCCATCGAAAAGCTGCATCGCGATTACAGCATGGGCAATGGCGGGCTTTGCCTGAAGCATATCCGCCACGCGCCGTGGCTGCTTCGGCATTTCTACTGGTCGATGAGGGCAGCCTTGCGCGAACTAAGGAAAGGCCCGCTGTTCGATCGTGAACTCAAGCTGTCGCACTGGCCGATCATCGGCATGAATCTGCTCGGCGCGGCCAAGTTCGCGGTGCTTTTGCTGGCGAGATCGCCAAAGACAACGGAAATGCGACAGGAGCAGCAGGCAAATGCCGAAGCGAGGTGATCCGCTATCATGCGACTGATGCCGCCCTGCCTGCCGATGCTGCGCCGCGCGCTCGGGCAAAAGCAGTTGCGCCTGCTTCCGGCCGTCGTGGTGCTCGGGCTGCTCAGCGCCGCGCTCGAAGGCTTCGGCATCGGCCTGATCATCCCGTTGCTGAACATAATCATGGGGCAACAGGGGCAGACCGGCATGGCTGGTTTTTCCGCCGTCTTCCAGCATGTCGGAGCGAGCCTGAGCGAGCGCGACCGGCTGATCGCCATATCGGTCGCCATCCTCGGCTCGATCGTTCTGAAAAATCTGTTCGCCTACGCCAACACGCTGCTGACCACCTTCATCTACGGCAAGGCCAGCCATTCGATCCGCAGCGCGCTGTCGGAGCAGCTGCTTAGGGTAGGCTACCCGTTCTTCCTGCAGCAAAGCCCTGGACGGCTGCTCAACATCATCTCCAACGAATCCTGGCGGGCCTCGGATGCCATGCAGATCACGCTGGGTGCAATCGTCAACGCATCGGCCGCGATCATCCTCCTCACCTTCCTGCTGCTCCTGTCGTGGCAGATGACGTTGCTGGTCACGCTGGGCCTGGCGCTGGTGCAGGTCGCGCACGCCATGCTGTCCGCCAATCTGAAGGCGCCGAGCCGCAGCGTCGCCTCCCGCAACAGTCAGCTCGCATCACAGATGCTGCATCTGGTGCATGCCGGGCGGCTGATCCGCATCTTCGGCCAGGAGCAACGCGAGAAGGCGGCATTCGACCAGGCATCGGATGCGGTGCGCCGGGCGGCGTTCGTGCTTTTGACGCGTCAGGGAGCGTTGCCGCCGCTGACCGAGGTTCTGCACGCCATGCTGTTCCTGGCGGTGGTGATCGGCGCCTGGTTCGCCAATGTTTCCTTCCCGCTGATCGTCGCCTTCGTCATCCTGCTCTACAGGCTGCAGCCCTATATGCGGTCTTTGCAAATGGCCTGGACACAGCTGCAGGGCCTGAGCGGATCGCTGGAAGAGGTGACGTGGATGCTGGACCCATCCGACAAGCCCGCGCCGCCGCAAGGCAGCGCAGCGTTCCCCGGGCTCAGCCAAGGCATCAAGTTCGAGGACGTCAGCTTTACCTATTCCGGCTCGGAGCAGCGCGCGGTGGTGCTGCATGCGGCGAGTTTCGATATCCGCAGCGGCCGCTCGACCGCGCTGATCGGCCGGTCGGGCGCCGGCAAGACGACGATCGTCAACCTTTTGTGCCGCTTCGTCGAACCGGATAGCGGTAGGATCCTCGTCGATGGATCGCCGCTGGACCGCATCGACCCCAGCCAGTGGCGAAAGCACATTGCACTTGCCAGCCAGGAGCTGGAACTGGTCGACGGCACGATTTTCGAAAACATTGTCTACGGCCAGGACGCGGCCTCGGCCGACGATGCCGAGCGCGCGGCAAAACTGGCCGAAGCGCATGGCTTCATCGAGCAACTGCCGCAAGGCTACAGGACCGTCGTCGGCTACCGCGGCGTCAATCTCTCGGCGGGACAGCGGCAGCGGATCGCACTGGCCAGGGCCCTGGTGCGCGATCCCGATATCCTCATCCTGGACGAAGCCACCAATGCGGTGGACGGACTGTCGGAGGCGGCGATCGTCGAGACGCTGAAGTCGCGCGCCGGCCGCCGCACCACCATCGTCATCAGCCATCATCGCAGCACCATCTCGTTCTGCGACGACGTGGTGATCCTGAGCCACGGCCGCGTGAAGAAGCAGGCACCCTTCGCCGCGCTGGCGACGCTCAGCATGGACGAGCTTTACCAGCACGAGGCGCTGGAGGGCTGAGGGCGACCCGCTGCGCGCGCTGTGAGGTCGTCTCGAATGTCAAGCCAGGTCAAGCATCTCAGGGATGAGGAAGACCTCCGCCATGCTTCTCTGCAGGATTTCTGGGGTGATAAGTCCCGAGCTTACCTGCTTTCGATCTGGAGCGTACAGAACCAAGGGTCCGCTTGCCAAATCCAGCAATGGCAGGCGGACCCCAATCAGCGCATGAAGGGACTGATTCTGCGCCGATGTCTCCTCGAGGAGGTGACGCCATCAACTGAAGACGGGCGCAGTTGTTCCCGAAGCTGCCTGTGCACGGGACCATTGCGCAGGCAGGTCAGACTTAGGTCCCTGCGAACGGGCATCGCTGGCTGTGAGTGAAGATCGGATCGGCTCGGCGGTAGCGAAACTTCGTCCGGAGATAGATGCAGCCATCGGGTTCCGGGCATGCGGCTCGGCGCTGATCATGGGCGTCGACCGATCCCCGCACGGCTGATGCGGAGGGCGCTTGCATTCCTGCGGAATGCGCATCCAATCCGGCGCCAACTGAAGTTGTCCAGGCGGTACAGGGCTCAGCGGTCGTCAAGCTGTTGCTAATATGCAGCACAGGCAGCGCTCTATGAACACCGTCGCTTGGAACCGCTACCTCCGGCCAACCGTTGGTGCCACAATGACAAAACCAAAAAGTGAGGCTGACGATGGACCCGCGGCAAAACAACACGTTGGAGATCTGGTGTCTTGCAGCCGTTCCGCTGTCACTACTCCTTACGGTGTTATTAGCCGGATTTATTCTTTAGCCGAACCCAACGAGGCCGGCTTTGCGGACCGGGCCAGGAAGATGAAAATGACGGCCATTAGGCACGGTAGGCGTGACGGACACCCCCGCAGCACCAGGCCGTGGCAGCCTTTTCCGACGTTGCCATCATAATCGGCTTTTTCGACCGTTCCGGTCCGCGGCGATTGCTCGCGGCCCCGGTTGCGAGAGGCGAGCATCCGAGCCCGTACATTTTTTACACAATCTCTGATTGGTAGACTCGCCCGACGCCATCGACGTTAATTTTGCGTTAGCGACAGGAGGGGGGAGATCGCTAAAGGGAGGAAGAAAATGAAAGAAAACTACGATCTGACGATCGACTACGACGACGACGAGCCTTACGACAACAAACCCTACGATCTGGTCACATTCGCGAGAAAGCACGGGCTCAACATGCGAGCCGCCGAGCTTCTCCTTTTCGCCAAGGGTCCGTCCCGAGCGGCCTGCGATGCCGCGGCCAGGGCTTTTCTCGCGGCAGTCGCCGCACAAGCTATGAGACAATCGGCGCGGTAGGTCTCACAAAACCATTGCTGACACGGCCTGCCGTGTCAGCAACCCGACGGACAGCGCTGGAAATTCCGGGCCGTTTCCAACAAGATGCCTGAGCATCCGGGAACGGCCTGAAATGTGCAATCTTTACAACATCACGACCAGCCAGGAGGCCATCCGCCAGTGGACCCGCGCCTTGCGCGATATCCTCGGCAATCTCGAACCCTCCATCGACATCTATCCCAACCAGCCAGGCCCGGTGGTGCGCAATGCGCCGGACGGCGAACGCGAATCAGCCAATCTGCTGTGGGGCATGCCGACGCCACTGGAGCGGGTCAAGGGCAAGGCCGACTACGGCACCACCAATATCCGCAATCCGCAATACGGCCACTGGCAGCAATACCTCGGCATCGAGAACCGCTGCGTGGTGCCCGTCACCAGCTTCGCCGAGCCCAGCCCGACGCCCGGCGACAAGGACCCCGAGACCGGCATTCAGCGCAACTTCTGGTTTGCACTCGGCGAGGACCGCCCGCTGTTCTTCTTTGCCGGCCTGTGGACGCGCTGGCAGGGCATTCGCAAGGTCAAGGACGGCCCCGCCGAGCACCAGGTCTATGGCTTCATGACGACCAGGCCCAACGCGCTGATCGCGCCGATCCACGACAAGGCAATGCCGGTGATCCTGACCACGCCGGAAGAAACCGAGGCTTGGCTCAGCGCGCCATGGTCGGAGGCAAGACACCTGCAGCGCACGGCGCCCGATGACGCGCTGGTGATCGTCGACAAGCCGGCGACGCAGATCAAGTTTCCGCAGCAGGCGCCGGCGCAAGGCTCATTGTTTTAGCGCTTGAATTTCTGCAGCACCCAGATGTAGCCCTTGGGCGGATGATCCTGGTCGATGAACTGCGTCTTCACCGTCGTGTCCTTGCGGCTGCGTCGCTTGCACCTGAACCTGATCGCTTCCAGCGGTTTGTTCCAGCCCACCACCTGGGCCACGTCATTCGCCCTGAAGCGCCCGACGTGGTAGCAGTGGCCGCACTCCACGATAAGCAGCATGTTGGCCTTGGCGGCACGCCCAACGCTGTCCATCGGCCCGGCCATGGCTCATTTCCGGGTCGAGTAATCCTCGGGGAGGGGAAGCAGGCCAAGCTCCGCCATCCGATAATCGGGCTCCTTCTCCGCTACGCTGGCCAGCACCTCGTGCAATTTCTCGACAAGCCCGTAAAGCTGCCAGAACAGCTCGCCATGCGCCTTCAGATGCAGCTGCGACGACAGCACCGTCCGGCGCAGGCTCAAAGCGTCCCTGATGATCGCCTCCGCATCCCTCGCCGACAGCCTGTCGAACCGGCTTTTTCGTCTGCCCATCGCGGCTCTCCTCGATTTGTGAGCAACCGCCCCGCCTACTGACAAATAGGAAGGCATTCCTCGCCAAGTCAATTCGCTCTTAACATTTTTGTTCCCGTTTTGTTCAATTTGAACAGAAACTATCGGAGGCATCGCCATGGATCACATCGTGACGCTGGACAGCCGCCAGGAGGCTGCGCTGGGGCCATCGCCGAGAAGTTCATTGAACTGCATAAGGGTGACGCGGTACAGGCGCTGAAGGAGATGATCGTGCTGAATGGGCATTTGCAGCAGCGGTTGGATGCGGTGGAGGGAGCGCGCCGGCGGACACGGTAGGAGAGGCAGGCACGCCTGAGTAGCCCAGTTCGCCGGAATGGCTTGCGAATAGGACTGAAAGATGGATAGTGCGCGCCATGGCAACAACAGAGATACTGCGCGGGACAGATCTGTTTGGAGTAGGCTCCTACACGATACAGGAAGCCGCTCGCCTTATTCGCACGCCCGTCATCAACGTCTCGCGATGGATGAAGGGCTACAGCTATCGCCGAAAGGGCCAACTATACACGAGCCCGCCGCTCTGGCAGATACAATGGCCGACTGATGACAACGATCAAATCGAGATCGGATTTCGTGACCTCATTGAATTGAGGTTTGTAAAGGTGTTCACAGATGCAGGGGTCGGCCTTTTGGCCATTCGCAACTGTCTCGATTTCGCTCGTCAACTCGTCAAGGATGACCATCCCTTTTCGACCCGCAGATTCCGCACGGACGGCAAGAGCATCTTTCTGGAAAGTGCCAAATTTGCCAGCGATGAAAGAGAGATGCTCGATCTCAAACGTCGCCAATACGTTTTTGGGCAGATTATCGAACGCACGTTCAAGGACCTCGACATTGAGGAAGACGCGGTCGCTCGTTGGCGCCCGTTCAATGGTAAAGATTCTATCGTAGTCGACCCTAACCGCTCATTTGGGCAGCCAATTGCGGCAGAGTCAGGTGTGCCTACTATTGTCCTTGCTCAGGCTGTGGAGGCGGAAGGAAGTCAGGAGCGGGTCGCTCGGCTTTTTGAGCTCTCGCTGGCGGACGTAAAGGACGCGGTGCGCTTCGAAAGCACGCTCGGGACGGCGTGAAGGTCCTAATTGACGAGAATCTTCCGCCTGCGCTGGCAAAAGCGCTTCACGCGCTGTTCAACGGCGATCACCAGGTGGTTCATCTTCGTGCCCGGTTCGGGCCGGGTGTGAAAGACCGCGAGTGGATCGAAGAACTTAGCAGTGAGGGAAGATGGGTCGTGATCTCTGGTGATCGGCGGATCACACGGAATCGTGTCGAATATGCCGCTTTTCGAAACTCCCGGCTCGTAGGATTCTTTCTGTCAAAGGGGTTGTATAAGGCTCCGCTCGTCAAGCAGATGGAACGCATTCTTGCGCTATGGGGCGCCATGGAAACACAGTCAGGAATTGTCGCAGGAGGTGCCATGTTCATGCTGCCAATGAAAAGCACCAAACTGGAGCAGCTAAAGTAGCCATCGCTGCAGCAAAATTAATGTCGTGGCAAGCAGATGGACCCGAGGAGAGGTCCTGGCAGTTTTCGCTCGGGGTGTTGAAGCTACGCGATTTAAGGGGTCAATGGCTGTGCTTCTATTCCGATCAATCTAAGTGTGGAGTGGCAAAGCTACCATTGCCGCAATTGTGTAAGCGTATTGTGGGCGAAAGGGTCGGCGCATTTTTCTTTGTGATGGAACCCAGTTGCAGCTCGCCCGCGCTACTCGCACTGACTGCGTGGACCCCCGGAATATGGTTGATAGGTGTTGTCTGCCGGCCGGTACGAACGGTAGCGGCTGAAGCAGTATTGCACGTGGTCGGATCAGAACTCGGCGGCGCCGGGTTCATCTGATGGCGGGTAACCCTCCACCGACGACGTATCGCTCGCCTCGACGTAGCTGCCGTCATCGGTGATGTCGAGTTAGGGCGAGATGCAGGGGCGCTGCTCTCCGCTGTGGGACGTGTAGTGTCGTCCCTTGGCCTGTAGCAGCGGTAATGGGTTCGCGACGGCTCGTGAGGGCTGGAATTCAGGTTCCGCCGGGCATGCCGCGCGACTGGCTGGCGGGCACCGGCCACCAACGCCCCCTCAATGCCTCTTGAAATACTGCACCTCGCGTTCGTGCTTCTCGGCGGCCTCGCGGGTATCGAAGGTGCCGAGATTGCGGCGCTTGCCGGTCTTTTCGTCCTTCTTGCGCGAATAGAGGCGGTATTTTCCGTCTTTGAGTTTTCTGATCATCCTGTCACTCCCCGAGCCCCTGCTTCCCCTTGAGGTTGCGCGCGGCGTGTTCGATCGCCGCCCGGTCGTTTCCCAGCCTGTCGATCAGCTCCTGCGCCTGTTCGCCCGATATGCCGGTGCGCACCGCCAGGGCCTCCACCGTCAAGACGTCGGAGCTCGCGACCTCGCGGGTTTCCGGCAGGGCATCGCCTGCCGTCAGCGGCAGGGCTGCCTCTCTGTCGATCTCGGCCTCGGCCCGGTGCCAATGCCGCTCGGGATCGCCATGGATCCCGCCTTCACGTTCCCAGATCTGGTATGCGCGCTCACGAATCTTGTCTTCCCGGTCGTCGCCCATGTTGATTTCTCCTTTGGGTATCGGATGAACGCCGTGCCAACCCGAACGATCCAGGAAATCTGCGTGATCGTTGGGTGGGGTCGCACAAGGCGCCATGCACTGCGGCCGCCAGCCACCGCGGCCCGCGCTACTCGCACTGCCGGCGCGGCCCGCCGGAATATGGCTGGTAGGTGTTGTCTTCCGGTCGATATGACCGGTAGCGGCTGAAGCAGTATTGCACGTGATCGGATGAGAGCTCGGCGTCGCCGGTTTCGTCCGGCCGCGGGTAGCCCTCCACTGACGATGTATCGGTCGCCTCGACGTAGCTGCCGTCATCGGTGATGTCGAGATAGGGCGAGATGCAGGGGCGCTGTTGCCCGCTGTAGGAGGTGTAACGGTTGTCGTCGGGCCTGTAGGAGCGGTAGCGGCTTGCGCACCATTCGACATGGGCGACGGGCAGCGCCCGCTGCTCTTCCACCGCCGGCTTGATGGAGCCGGTGGTGTCGGGTGTCGAAGTTGCGGCGGTGTCGGCGGGTTTCGCGGTGCGATCAACTTCCGAGGTGCGAACGGGAACCGGGCGGGCCGGGAGGCGCTCGAGGCGCTGCGAGGCCGGGTTTACCGGGCGCGGATCCTTGGCCCACAGTTCGGCGACGCTGGAGACCGGGGCGGCCGGCGGTACCGGCTTGGCTATCAATAGCCAGGTGGCGAAGGCGAGACCGCTGGCGAATACGGCGAGCGTCAGGACGAAGCCGCCAAAGATTGCGAACAAAGCTTTCATGCCGCGCTCCTTTGCCTCCCGGTTAAGGAAATGCCGAGGCGGGGAATCCGGTTCCAGGAAAGAGCGTAGTGCAGGGCACTCGAAGGAAGGCCCATCTCCGTCTCGGCTTCGCCGAGACACCTCTCCCCGCTTCGCGGGCCGCGGGATCCAAGCCTCTTAGGCGGCTTTCAGTGCAGCCCGAATTCGCGCAGCAGTTCTTCGCGGTAGCGTACGAAGCGGCTTTCGCTGCGCTCGCGCGGGCGGGGCAGGTCGATGTCGATCAGCCGCGCCGCGCCGCCTTTCTCCTTGGGCAGGATCAGCACCCTGTCGGCGAGGTAGATCGCTTCCTCGAGGTCGTGCGTCACCATCACCATGGTGACGTTCTCCTCGCTCCAGATGCGCGCCAGTTCCTCCTGCATGCCGATCTTGGTCATCGCGTCGAGCGCGCCCAGCGGCTCGTCAAGCAGCAGGATCTCGGGCTGCACGGTCAGGGCGCGGGCAATGCCGACGCGCTGCGCCATGCCGCCCGACAGCTGCCTTGGAAACGCATCGCCGAATTCGGCGAGGCCGACGAGCGCGATATAGAAGCGCGCCCGTTCCTCGGCGTCGGCCTTCGGCACGCCGCGCACTTCGAGGCCGAAGGCGACGTTGCCGAGCACCGTCAGCCAGGGCAGCAGGCGCGGTTCCTGGAAAATCACCGCGCGCTCGGCGCCGACGCCGTGCACCGGCTTGCCATCGATGGCGACGCCGCCGCTGTCGGCCGCCTCCAGTCCGGCCAGGATGCGCAGCAGCGTTGTCTTGCCTGACCCGCTGGCGCCGACGATGACCAGGCATTCACCCGAGCGGATGTCGAGATTGAGGGTCCTCAGCACGGCAAGCGAACGCCCGCCGATGCTGAACGATTTGGACAGGTCGCGTATGCTGACCTCACCGCCGCTTGTGCTGCTCATCGCGCTCATCTCCCAGCTGATTGCCTTGCCGGTTGGCCTTGTCAGTTGGTCTTGGTTTCGCCGGGCCGGTAGAGGATGTCTGCTGCCTTCAGCTTACCCTTTGGCAGGCGGCCGTCGCGTTCGAGCACGCTGACCCAGAAATCGATGTCGCGGTCCGTCGCCTTGGCCCCCTGGCGCAGCCCGAAGCCGGTCCAGTAGCGCGCCAGCTCGCCGTTTTCGCCGCGCTTGTCGAGGATATTTGCCAGCACCTTGCGCGCTTCGTCGGGGTTCTGCAGCGACCAGTCGGAGGCGCGCGCCGACTGCTCGACGAAATTGCGGGCGGCGTCGGGATGCGCGGCGATGAAGTCGCGCCTGAGCACGACGAAGCCGCCGGCCAGCTCGCCCAGCACGTCGGTGTCGTTGAACACGCCGCGCACGCCGCCATTGTCGACCAGCGCCCCGGCAAACGTCGCCTGCCAGTAGCCGAGCGCCGCGATGTCGACCTGGCGGGAGCGCAAGGTCTGCTCGAGCTGCGGTCCGGGCACGACGACGAGATTGGCGGCGTCCGGCGACAGGCCGACGCTGTGCAGCGCCTCGCGCACGGTGTAGTCGAGATGGGCGCCGAACGTGTTGACGGCGATGGTCTTGCCGGCAATGTCGGCGATCGATTTGATCGGGCTGTCGTCGAGCACGTAGAAGACGCTGCGCACCTTGCTGTTGATGCCGTTGCTCGGATAGACGGCGACGAAGTCGTTGCCGCCGGAGATCGAATTGATCACGGCGGCGGTTGCGGCCGAGCCAATATCGACGCTGCCGGAGGCGAGCGCAAACAATGATTCCGGGCCGCCGCCGGAATAGCCGACATTCTCGACCTCGATACCGAAGCCTTTGAAATAGCCGAGCTCGCCGGCCAGCTCATGCGGAGAGATGCTGCCACGGCTGGCGAGGGAGCGGAACTTGACGGGTGCGGCTTCGGCAAGGGCGAAGCGCGGCAGGCCGGCGGCGAGAAGGCCGGCGGCGAAGGGCGCGCCGGCAAGCAGGGAACGGCGGGAGATTTTCATGGTCCGGGTCTTTCCTGATTTGAGTTCTGGCCTGGTTGAGATTGGTAAAGGCGGGTGGTCAGTCGACGGCATTGCTCCAGCGGCAGAGCCGCCGCTGCAGGCTCACCAGTGCCTGGTTGGCGATCAGGCCGAGGCCGGCGAGGATGACGATTGCCGCAAACATCAGCGGTATCTGGAAGTTGTACTGCGCGTTCATCACCTGGAAGCCGATGCCCTTGTTGGCGCCGATCATTTCGGACGCGATCAACAACAGCAGCGCCGTGGTGGCGCTGAGCCTCAGCCCAACGAAGATCGACGGTACGGCGCCGGGCAGCACGACACGGCGGAAGACGGTGAGCTGCCTGGCGCCATAGACGCGCGCCATCTCCAGCAGTTTCGGATCGACTTGCTTGACGCCGCCGATGGTGTTGAGCAGCAGCGGAAACAGCGTCGCCCAGAAGATGACGAACACCTTGGAGGCTTCGCCGAGCCCGAGCAGCAGGATGAACACCGGATAGAGCGCCAGCGCCGAGGTCTGGCGGAAAACCTGCAGGATGGGATCGAGCGCGGTTTCGACCGCGCGCACCTGTCCCATGAACAGGCCAAGCGGGATGGCGACCAGCACGGCGGCCGCGAAGGCGAGACCGGCGCGCTGCAGGCTGATGGCGATGTCGCCGAGCAGAGTGCCGCCGGCCAGCCCCTTCCAAAGTGCCGCGACAATCATGTCGATCGGCGGCAGCACGGCCGTGTTGACCCAGCCGGCGCTGCTCGACACTTGCCACAGTGCGAGGAAAGCGATGAGGACGCCGTAGCGCGACAGGAAGCGAATTCCCGCCCGGCCGCCGAGGCGCAGGAAGTCCGTGCCGAGGCTTGTCATGCTGTCACGCGTGCCGAGGCTGGCGGCCTGTTCGATGTGCTGCAAAGTCATCGTCTTGCCTCTCGCTTCTAGGGTAGTGGGCTTCGTGGAATTATTCGGCGGCCAGCACGGCCGAGCGGGCGGCGGTCCACGGGTTTTCCGGTCGCCTCAGGCCGAGGTTCTCGCGCAGCGTCCTGCCTTCATAGGCGGTGCGGAACAGGCCGCGGTGCTGCAGTTCGGGGATCACCAGCTCGACGAAGTCGTCGAGCCCGCCGGGCAGCCACGGCGGCAGGATGTTGAAGCCGTCGGCGGCTTCGTTGCCGAACCATTCCTCCAGCTGATCGGCGACCTGCGTGGCGCTGCCGATGACGGTATAATGGCCGCGGGCCGTCGCCACCCATTGATAGAGCTGGCGGATGGTGAAGTTGTGCTCGTCGGCAATCTGGCGGATCAGCGCCTGGCGGCTCTTCATGCCTTCAGTTTCCTTGCTCGGCGGCAGCGGTCCATCGAGCGGATAGCCCCTGATGTCGAGCGTCTGGCCGGCCAGCCCGTTGAGCAGGGCGACGCCGTCCTCGGGCAGGATGAGATCGTTCAGCTGCTGGTATTTGGCGCGCGCTTCTTCTTCTGTGCGCCCGACGAAGGGTGCCACGCCCGGCATGATCAGCACCTGCTCGGGATCGCGGCCGACGGCGGTCACGCGGGCCTTGATATCGCGATAGAATTCCTGCGCCGACGCCAGGTTCTGATGAGCGGTGAAGATGACTTCCGCCGAGGCGGCGGCGAGCTTGCGACCGTCTTCGGATTGTCCCGCCTGCACCACGACCGGGTGCCCCTGCGCTGGGCGCGGCACATTGAGGGGACCCTTGACGCTGAAATGCGGGCCCTTGTGGTCGATGTCGTGGAGCTTGTCCTTGTCGTAGAAGCGCCCCGATTTCTTGTCGCGGATGAAGGCGTCGTCCTCCCAGCTGTCCCACAGCGCCTTGACCGTTTCGACATGCTCATGCGCGCGGGCATAGCGCTCGGCGTGGGCAGGCTGCGTATCGCGATTGAAGTTGCGCGCGGTTTCGTCGCCGGCCGAGGTCACGACATTCCAGCCGGCGCGGCCATTCGACAGATGATCGAGCGAGGCGAATTTGCGGGCGAGCGTGTAGGGCTCCTCATAGGTGGTCGAGGCGGTGGCGATGAAGCCGAGATGCGTGGTGAGCGGCGCCAGCGCTGCAAACAGCGTCACCGGCTCGAAGCCGGCGATCTTGGCGTTGCCGCCTTCGCGGGCGCCGAGGCCGACCGTCAGATTGTCGGCGAGGAAATAGGCGTCGAACAGGCCGCGCTCGGCGGTCAGGGCGAGCTGCTTGTGGAACTCGAAACTGGTGGCGCCGTCGGCCGGTGCGTCGGGATGGCGCCAGGCGGCGATATGCTGTCCGCCGCCGGGCAGGAAAGCGCCAAGTTTGATTTGCCTGGATTTGGTGGATCTGGTCATCGCGGCGTGCTCCTGGCTGGATCGGGGAGTGGATCTCGGGTCAGTGGTGCGTTCAGGCGGCAAGGCCGACGCCGTAGGGCACCCCGGTAACCCGGCATGCCTCGGCGACCGCTTGCCGGGTGCGGGCGTGGATGGCTTCCGACACCAGCACGCCATTGGCAAAATCCTTCTCGGAGGCGTAGATCGCGGTCGGCACGGTCAGCGCCTCGAAGAAGCCGAACAATGGCCGCAGCTGGTGCTCGACGATCAGCGAATGGCGTTCGCCGCCGCCGGTCGCGGCAAGGATGACCGGCTTGCCCCTCAGCGATGACGGGTCGAGCAGGTCGAAGAAGTGCTTGAAAAGCCCGGTATAGCTCCCTTTGAAGGTCGGCGAGCCGGCCACCAGGATGTCGGCGCCCAGCAGCCGTTCGACGATGTTGCGCGCCGCCGGGTCGAGGTCGCCGAGGCGCCTTGCCTGCGGCAGGGACGCGCCGAGATCCTCGATGTCGAAGACGGCGGAGGCCGCACTGATGCTTTCTGCGGCCTGCCCGACAATGTGGCTGATGAACGCCTTGGTCTTCGATGGCCGGGTCAAATTGCCCGACAGCCCCACCACGAGCTTTTTCGACATTCCTGGCTCCCTGTCCAAATGATCTATGTTAAGTCTAGAGAGTTTATAGAATTAAAAGAGCGAGAAAATTTCAAAGGTAGCGCATTGAGCGAACGGAGTTTGCGGAACACCGCCCGTAGTTGGTTCATTCAATGCGGCGTACTGCGCCGGCGCAGCGCATCGACCAGCGGCGCACAGGCCTGCCAGCGCCTTGTCCCTCGGGCTGCGGTGAATCAGGTCAATTTGATTCAAATCCGGCTGTGGATATTTGCTTTTGGGTAAATCGAGGCGGTCATCTTGCCGGCCGGCGGGCAACAGGGAGAAGCCGATGACAAGCGACTTTGCCGCCGCACACCTCCATCTTGAACGAGCCAGCCATTATTTGAGCGGCGAGGACGAGACGAGCCGCACGGCTCGTGCGGCTGTGGATCATCTGATCGATGCAATTGTCGCAGTGCAATACAAACGGCCGATGGGCGACGTAGTGGAATTTCCAGGACCGGCAAAGCCGGGACAATCCGCAAGCGGGACGGGTTAACTCAACTGGCGGCGTCCCTTTGTCCTGCCTGATCACATGAACCAGGTTGCCACCAGGCCGATCGTCGCCGAGAAGATGGCGGCGGTCGTTGCCCAACCGAGTATGTTGGTGCTGCGGCTGTTCACCTGGTCGCCCATGATCCTCCGGCTGTTCGTCATCAGCATGATGAGCAGCAGCAAGGGCGGCGTCGAGAAGCCCTGAACTATGCCGGACCAGACCAGCGCCTTCATCGGATTGAAGCCGAGGAAGTTGAGGCCGGCGGCGATCGCCGTAAAAAATCCGATGGCGAGATAAAATTTGGGCGCCTCTCGAGCCCGGGCGTGCAGGCTGTTTTTCCAGCCGATGGCTTGTGCCACGTCATAGGCAGCGCCGGTAGTCATGACAGGAACCGCTAGGAAACCGACGCCGATCACGCCTGCGGCGAACAGGACGCTTGCGGCCTGGCCGGCTAGCGGGCGCAGCGCCTCCGCCGCTTGCGCTGCCGTGTCGATATCGTGGTGGCCCGCCTTGTAGAGCGTAGCACCCGTCGACAGGATGATGAAATACATGATGAGATTTGAAAACATCATGCCGATGAGGATGTCCCGGCGAGAGCGACGGAGTTCGCTGTCGGTAGCGCCCTTCCTTTGCCCGAGCGTCGTTCGCCCCTGGGCAATCTCCTCCTCGACCTCCTCATTGGACTGCCACGTGTAGAGATAGGCGGACAGCGTCGTGCCGATGATGGCGACCAGGATCGACAGGAACTCACGGTTGAATTCGATCCGCGGAAGCAGCGTTCCGCGCAGTACGGCCGCGGCGTCCGGCTTGGCCAGAATGGCGGCACCGACATAGGCGAGCAGCGCCAACGCCAGCCACCGAAAGATGTTGCGGATCAAAGTATAGGAGCCGAAGACCTGGAGGGCGAAGATGATGGCGGCGACGAACAGCACGATCAGCGGGATGGGAAGTGGCACGAACATGTTGATCGCGGCCGCCATTCCACCAAGATCCGCCGCTGCCTCGATGGTGTTGCCGACGAGCACACCCAACAGCACCGACCAGAGCAGCCACCGCGGATAGAAGTCCTTGATGACGTGGAACAATCCGCGCCCGGATACCTGGCCAAGCTTCGATGACAGGTAGACGACCACATACATCATCGGCAACGTCACCGGAGCCGTCCAGAGCAGGTCGGGTCCGAAGCGGGCGCCGGCGCTGGCATAGGTGCCTATTGCAGAACAATCGTCGTCGGCTGCCCCGGTTATCAGGCCGAGGCCGAGCGCTCGGCCTATGCCGTCTTTGCCCTCCTTCGGTGGGTGGGAATGGTCAGAGCCGGCCTGCCTCATTGCGACCGGACCGGGTTGCGAACGAAAGACGCGGCCTGCCGTGCAACAATGGTAAGGATCGGTCGGGGCGCTGGTCTCATTTTGCTTCCTTCAACAACTTGCCCAAACCCGGCGTGCCATGACTTGTTCCGCGACGAGGGGGGGCAGGGTTTTGCTTCAGGCAAAAAAGTTCGGGTTGACCGCTTCCGAGCGCGAAGCGACTATCCGTTCGAGGATAAGATCGCAGGAGGAATGCAATGGACGAGCCCGGTCAGTGGCGCCACATGTCGAGCGCGCCAAGGGACGGCAGCAGAATCCTTGTCACGGTTCGGCCGTCCGAACAGGGTCCGGCCGAGGTCGACATGGCTTACTGGGCCCGCGCCGATCAGTTCGGCAGCGAAGGCTGGCGCGCTTCCGATTCGTCGCCAGGACGCATCGTCGAATATGCCGAACCCGAACTGAAGTGCTGGATGCCGCTGCCGTCGGCCAATCTCAGCAAGGGATCGATGCCGAGCCCCTGGGAGGGCGAAGATGTGCCGCTGGTGGATGGCTCCGGGATATGAGCTAGCGGGAAGGGTAGTTTTGATCGCTGGCGGGACAGCACCCCCTCTGGCCTGCCGGCCATCTCCCCCTCAAGGGGCCCTCAAGGGGGAGATCGGCAGCTTCACTGTCGGCCCTCAGAACAGGAATGCAGCGGTAGCGGGGTTCGGGCCGGTGCGGCCGTCGGGCGAATCCATGCCCCGAATTAGCTCGAGGTCCTTCGCTTCCAGCTCGAAATCGAAGACATCGAAATTGGCGGCGATGCGGTCCTGGTGGATCGACTTTGGAATGACGATCAAGCCTTCCTGAAGATGCCACCGGACGATCGTCTGCGCCACCGACTTGCCGTGTTTCCTGGCGATGCTTTCAAGCGTCGGATCGCTCAACAGCCGGCCGCTGCCCAGCGGGCTCCAGCTCTCGATGCGGATGTTGTGCCTGTCGTGGAATTCACGTTTGTCACGCTGCTGGAAGCGGGGGTGGAGCTCGATCTGGTTGACGGTCGGCGTGACGCCGGTCTCGCCGATGATCCGTTCGAGATGGTCCTGGTTGAAGTTCGAAACGCCGATCGACTTGATGCGGCCTGATTGCCTGAGTTCGATCAGCGTCTTCCAGGCCTCGACATATCTGTCCTGGCTGGGTACCGGCCAATGGATCAGGAACAGGTCGATCTGTTCGATGCCGAGCTTGCTCATCGTCCCGTCGAAGGCGCGCAAGGCGGCGTCGCGTTGATGCGCGCCGTTGCGCAGTTTCGAGGTGATGAACAACTCGCTTCTCGGCACGCCGGCCGAGCGGATCGCCTGCCCGACACCTTCCTCGTTCTGATAGCCTTCGGCGGTGTCGATCAGTCTGTAGCCGGCCTCGATTCCCCAGCGCACCACCTTGGCGGTGATGGCTGGATCGACCTGCCACACGCCGAGGCCGATTTGCGGAATGGCGGAGCCGTCGTTCAATCTGATCTGTTCAGGTCTATTCAGGGTAATCTGTTCAGGCATGTTCACGTCCTTCTGCATCGTTCCGCCCGGCGCACGCTCTATCTAGTCTGGATGGCTGCCAAAGCCAGTCGATATCAGGAGAATGTGAGGAGAGGGACGTTAAGCGCTGAGCCTCCGCTTCGGGCCGACAGCTCTCTGTGACCCACGGAGTCCGGGGAACTCCATTCAGGACGATCCCGCTGTCGCGGATTTCTGTGGTATTCTGTGGATTATTCGAGGAGGCAACTGCGTTGACCAACAGCTTGGAAGCCGAAGGAGCAAGAGACTGGTCGCCCCTGCTGGTCGCGGCAGAACAAGGCGATGCGGATGCGGTTCGATCGGAATTGGCGGCTGGCGCCGACATCAATCAGTCGGACGACGGCGGCTGGTCTGCACTTCACCTTTCAGCCCTCAATGACCGCACAGCGGTGGTCGAGGTACTGATCGAAGACCCGGAAATCGATGTGAATGCCAGAAACAAGTGGAAGAGCACGCCCTTGAGCCTTGCGTCGGCCAAGGGACACTACGCGTGTATCTCAGGCCTCGTGAGACACCCCCAAATAGAGATCAACGCGCGAGCTGACTACTACGGCAGAACGGCTCTTATCGAGGCGGCGAAGAACGGGCATCTCGAAGTCGTCAAGTTGCTCGTGGAGAAAGGCGCGGAAGTAAATCTGACCGACAAGACGGGGAGAAACAACGCGCTCATCGAGGCTATCAAAGGGCGACACTACGAGATCGCGGAATACCTGCTGGATTCTGGGAAAGTGAGCTTTATCAACAAAGAGATTAGGCTAAACGCCCTGATCTGGGCTGGCAGCTGCCACAACCCTCAGCTTATCGAAAGGCTGGAAGCCGCGATCCACAGTTTCTTCAACGGCAAATAAGGGCCTCGCCCTTACTGTCGCGGGCCGTCCGTATCTCCCGTCACGTCGATGCGCTCGATGGCGCAAACGGCCCCGCGGGCTTCACGTAATTTATTCAACCAAACGGTTGACTATCTCAAAGCGTGCGTCTATATTCAACTACATGGTTGAATTACAAACACCTCAGATGGATGCGGTCTTTCACGCCCTCGGCGACGCCACGCGCCGGCACATGCTTCGCGATCTCGCCGATGGCGAGAAAACGGTAAGCCAGCTGGCGGAACCCTTCGCGATGTCGCTCGCGGCGGCCTCCAAGCACATCAAGACGCTGGAGAACGCAGGGCTTATTCGTCGAGAGGTGAGGGGCCGCACGCATCTGTGCCGACTAGCCCCCGGACCGCTGGCCAGCGCCCATCAGTGGCTCAGCTTCTACGAGCGCTTCTGGACAGGTCGTCTCGATGTCCTCGAACGCCTTCTTCGCGAAGAGGACGCACGCAAAGCCCAGGATGAGCCCAGGAAATCGCCCAATCCGAAAGAAGGAGACGAGCAATGAACCAGATGAGAAGCATCGACGCCTATGGCGCGCTAAGCGAGCCCGCCACGTTCACTATCCAACGCCTTTTGCCCGGACCCATCGAGCGCGTCTGGGCCTATCTCACCGAGAGTGACCTGCGCCGGCAGTGGATGGCAGCGGGGCAGATGGAAATGAAGGCGGGCAGCTCGTTCGAATTGGTCTGGCGTAACGACGAGCTGACCGACCCGCCTGGCGAGCGCCCCGCGAGCTTTCCCGAAGAGCATCGGATGGACGGCCGGATCACCGAACTCGATCCGCCGCGCAAGCTTTCCATCACCTGGGGAAATACCGGCGGCGTCTCCTTCTTGCTGGAGGCGAAGGGTAGCGATGTGCTGCTCACCGTTGTCCATCGCCGCCTGCCGGAACGTGCAATCCAGCTCAACATCACGGCCGGCTGGCACATGCATCTCGACCTACTGGCCGCCCGCCTGGCTGGCAAGACGCCGACCTCGTTCTGGGACGGCTGGAGCCGCCTGCGGGAAGAATACGACCGCCGCCTGCCGGCCTGATGTAATTCGCGGCGTCCATCCCTGAGGTCGCCGCCAGCAACACGAAGCAACGATGAAACGTGCTTGCATCCCGCAAGCCTGATGGAGGAAGTCATGCGCAAATTGATCGCTGGAATGAAAATTTCCGTCGACGGCAAGATGGAGGGGCCCGAGGGTTATGCCGATTGGGTCGACGCGTGGTCGGACGAATATGGCCTGACGCCGCAAATCGACGCCTGCCTGCTTGGCAGCGTCATGTATGCCGGCTACGAGCGCTACTGGAGCGCCATCCAGAACGAGCCCGACAAGCCTCTGCCGATGACCGGCAAATTGCCGAAGCCGGCCGAGCTCGAATGGGCCCGCTTCGCCGCGCAGACCCCGCATTATGTGCTGTCGAACACAATGACTTCGGCCGCCTGGCCAAAGACGCGCTTCGTGCGGAATTTCGAGGATATCGCTGCGCTGAAACAGAAGCCCGGCAAAGACATCTATCTTATGGGCGGCGCCCAAATTACCGCGAGCCTTATCGATGCCGGGCTGGTCGATGAGCTCAGGCTGATCGTCTATCCGCTGCTCGCCGGTGAAGGAAAGGCGCTGTTTGGGACGGCGAAAAATCGTCGTGGGCTCGAACTGCGCAAACTGGAGCAGCTTTCGGACGGGCGCGTCGGGCTGGTCTACGGGATCGGCTAACGCAACCACCCTTGGCGGATCCAGCGGCGCCGAAGCGCAGGCCGTCCCGTCAACAGCGGGACAAGCTGGCGCGAGGAGAGCGATGCTTCCTGTGCGATGAATGCATCCCGGCTGCCGGCCGGTCAGGCAACGATGCCGCGGCAGGCCCAGGCGACATTCGCAAAGGATCTCGGGCCGTCGGGCCGGCCGGCCTCGTAGGCGTCGCGCATGGCGGCGTCGACGCGCGCCCGCTCTTCTGGATCGAGCGTGGCCACATACTTGCCAAGCGGCCCTTCGCCGGCGGCTATCGGCGCCCAGTAATCGTCGAAGTTTTGATAGTCCATGCGGATCATCAGCTCGGTCTCCGTAACGTCGCGGAGACCCTGCTCGACAAAGGTCCGTTTCATTTCACCGGGCTGCATCATCGGCTGCGTGCAATAGCGGGCGCGCAGCTGGCGTCCGCCTTCGCTGAGCACCGCCACCGTGTCGATCATCATGCGCATCCCCGGCATGCCGCCGAGATGGTCCCATACCGTCGCCGCGACCACGCCGCCCGGCCGCACGACGCGGCGCATCTCGGCGACTGCCTTGCCGGCTTCGGGCACGAAATGGAGCACGAGCAGGGCCAGGGCACGGTCGAACGCGCCGTCCTCAAAGGGCAGGGCGCAGGCATCCGCCTGACGGATTTTTATCCGCGGATCGGAGTTGCGCCGGATTGCCTCCTCGACAAAAACGGCTGAAAAGTCAATCGCGGCGACCTCACGTAGGTCAGCGGCCTTGACGAGCGCGAAGGTCAGGCTGCCGGTGCCGCAACCGACGTCGAGGATCTTTTCGTCGTCTTTAAGGCCCGCAAAGTCGATGAACAGCGGCGCGAGCCTTTGGCTCCAGCGGCCCATGAGCTGCTCATACCCGGCAGCGTGGTGAACGTTGAAACTTGAAGTCATCCAAGCCTCCTCCCAAAGCCGTATGCTAGACTTCAGCGGTCACTGACGAAAGCCATTTTTGGCGCGTGTTGGTTCGGTCACCCGGGCCGCGCGAAGACATCGCCGGCCGGATTTGATGGCGCCGGACAGCCAGCCTCCGTGGCCTTGACCACCTATTCGGCGGGCAACCCGCGGCGCTTCCATTCACTGCGCGGCACCGGATTTCCAACACGGAAGGCGAACGACACGACTTTCGTTGCGTCCGGATCGACCTCACAACGAAAGCTCAGATCGTACCACTGCCCGCTGGCGCGGAACTCGGTCCTGGAGACTTGCATGACATTGCCGTCCCTCAACCTGTAGGTACGCAAGACGTCGGGAAAATACGGGGGCGAGGCGTGGCGCAACTGTTCGCCCAGTTCCCAGAAGCAGAGCTGACCGACCCGCTCGGGGCGCGGCACGTTTCTCATGGCCGTTGTCGCGATTGGATCATCGGTTGCTGCTTGCGAGAACAATCTTTTCGCTTTTTCAAGCTTCAACGGCTTTTGCACTTTGGCGACATCCGCTGGCTTTGGCGGCTGTGATGCGCCAGGCGGCGGAGCCTGGTCTTTCCCCTCGACCGCTGTCACTGCAGGTGGCTGTGCAATATCCTGGTTATCGGGATCTTGCGACGCCGGCGGTTGTTCCGAACCATCCTCCGCACTGTTGCCGTCCAGAGACTTGCGCGGACCGGCGTCCTTCTCACCGAATTGGAAGACAGGTCTCTGCGCGGCGACCTCACGGCTCGCCGGCGTCTCGACCTTTGCTTCCGGCGGCTTTTCCGACTTGGGCGGTTCAGCGGGAGACGGAGGTTTGGTCTTTTCCGGCGGTTTAGGCGGCGGCACGATATCCACCGCAATGGCCTGCTCCTTCCCTGGCTGCGAGAGCGTTGCCGGCAGTCTGAACAACAAAAACGCGACGATGAGCAGATGCAGGGCAATCGAAGTGGGCAAGGCCCACCCGAATACCCGGCGCTGATCCCGTATGTCGTTTCTCATCGTGGCCGGTGTGTGGAATGAAATATTGGCGGCATCAAGCATCGATGCCGCCAGACGTCGAAATAACCCGTTGCGAATCGAAAGTCGGCGCCTGCAATACGGCGCGTCATCCAATCTTGTGGCGTCTGCGTCCGCGCAGGGGACCGGGCTAGCAGCGTATGCAGCAAGTCGTCATTTCAGGCGGCTAGCAGGCACGCCCTGTCGGCAAGGTGTCGCCGGTTGAAATCACAGGGAAACCGATAGTCCGCCGTCAACGGCCAGCACGTGCCCGTTGACGTAAGCGGCAGCGTCGGAGGCGAGAAACACCACGGCTCCGCCGAGTTCCTCAGGCTGGGCCCAGCGGCCCGCGGGGGTTCGTGCCTCGACCCATTTGGTGAAGGCCTCGTCGTGCATAAGTGCGGTGTTGAGCTCGGTGGCGAAATAGCCTGGGGCGATCGCGTTGACGGTGATGCCGTGGCGGCCCAGCTCAGCGGCAGTTGAGCGTGTCAGCCCATGTAGCCCCGCCTTTGCCGCCACATAGGCGTGAATGGTGGGACGGCCAAGGATCGCTGCGACCGATCCGGTGTTTATTATGCGCCCGAACTTGTTTGGCAGCATCAGGCGCACCGCGTCGCGCATCATGCGGAAGCAAGCCGACAGATTGACGGCAACCACGTGGTTGAAATCCTCGTCCTGCCATTCGACCAGCGGTTTACGATGCTGGATACCGGCGTTGTTGACCAGAATGTCGAGGCGGCCGTGGCGTTCGACGATTCCTTCGAGCGACGCCCTTGAGATCGCCGCGTCGGTGACATCGAACGGCAGGGCTTCTGCACCGATCCTGTCCGCCGCAGCCGAAAGGGCGGCCACGTCGCGGGCATTGACGACCACCGTCGCGCCGTTTTCCGCAAGTGCCTTGGCCATGGCAAAACCAAGACCACGCGAGGCACCCGTGACCAATGCGACACGGCCCTTGAGCGAGAACAATTCCGGCATTGAGATCCCCTATGAAAAAGGGCGGGAGTTTCCTCCCGCCCAAAAGCACTATTTGGCGACGCAGGTGTCGGCTGTCTCCGGAGTGCAGACATCGAGGCCCGTGTAGGTCGGGTCGGCCGGCGGAGCCTTGCCGTCCTTCATGTCCTTCAGCGCCATCATCGTCTTGTAGCCCATCTCGAACGGCCGCTGGCCGACCTGGCCAAGCGAGAAACCTTCCTTCATCTGGTCGATCTGTACCGGAAGCGTGTCGGCGACGACAAGGGCCAGGGCCTTCGAGGCGATCTTGTCCTTGTACGGTGCGACGGCGGCGCGGTTGGCATCAGGGATGAACTGCGGGAAGCCACCGGTTGGGACAAACGCGTCGAGGTTCGGGTTTTTCGCCATGATATCCTCGAACTGTTGCACCGAAAGCGGGAAATCATCGTTGGTGTAGAGCGGACAGCCTTCAATTTCGGTCCAGCCGTTCTGGCCGGTCAGCCGATCTCCGGGCGAGGCCGCCGATTTGGTGCCCGAAAGCGTATCGCGAATGCCCTGCATGCGCTCGTTGTGGTTGGCCGCTGCGGCGCCGCCGGACTGGATACAGATCGTGCCGCCTTTGGGCTTGATCTGCATGACAAGCTTGGCGAGGTTCACGCCGATCTCGTAATTGTGGGTGCCGATGTAGGCAACGCGCAGATCCTTGTTTTCGGGCAGGAGATCGGAGTCCCAGGTGAGTACCGGGATACCGGCCTCCTTGGCGGCCTGCAGCGCAACCGCCATCGCCGCGGCGTTCGAAGGCGACACGGCGATGCCGTCCACCTTCTTGGCCACGAGGTCCTGCACGATCTGCACCTGCTCGTCGCCGCCGCCATGTTCGCCGGGACCGATATACATGCACTCCACAGCGCCATTGGATTCGGCCTCGGCCTTCTTGCAGCCGTCGCGTGCCTGGTCGAAGAAAGGATTGTTCATGTTCTTCGGCACCAGGGCGAAGGTGTATTTCGCCTGGGCGCCGGAAACGGCGAGCACCATTGCGCCAAGCGCGACGGCGGCCGTCAGCAGATGTTTTTTCATGTGACGTTCTCCTCCTTGGTGTGATGTCCCGCAAGCCTCCCGCCGGCGGGTTTCTAGCGGCGTTTTTTGGGCATCAAGACTGCCAGCGACGCGGCGAGAATCGATTTGCCGCCGGTTTGCATGCCCAAGAGAACCGCAAGAACGATGAAGGCGCCGACGAAGGCACCCTGCCAGTTTGAATCGATGCCGGCCATCAGCAGCGCGTTCCTGATCACCTCGAGGAAGGCGGAACCGATGATCGCACCGAAGGCCGTGCCGGCGCCGCCCATGAGGCTGGCGCCGCCAATGACTGTCGCGGCGATAACGCGCAGCTCATAGCCTTGGCCCATGGCATTGATAGCCGAGCCGTTATAGCCGAGGAGCAGGAGCGAGGCGAGCGCGGCGGTGAAAGCCGAGAAGACATAGGCCTGGAATTTGATCCAGTTGACCGGAACGCCGGTGAGCCGTGCCGCCTCCTCATTGCCGCCGATGGCGAAGAGATGCCGGGCCCAGGCAGTGAAGTTAAACACGAAGCCGACAATCAGGGCCAGGATCACCATGGTCCAGAATTGTGACGACAGTTCTGGTATCCAATGCGGTGCCCAGTCGTCCAGACCATGCCGCGGCCATTTCCACTGACCGATTGCCTTTACGATCGGGGCATCGGGCCCGAACTGGTAGAGCATCTGGTTGGCCGAGAATACGACCGCCAGCGAGCGCGCGACGGACAGCATGCCGAGGGTGACCACAAAGGACGGCATCCCGACATAGGCGACAAAGAATCCATTGACCGCGCCACAGGCCAGACCGGAGAAAAGGCCCATGGCGAAGGCGACGTACCAGGGATAGTGCCAGGTGAGGAACAGGCCGGCGACGATGACCACGAGACCCATAACGGAGCCGACCGACAGATCTATACCGCCGGTGATGATGACGATCGTCATGCCAAGTGCCATGATGCCGAAAGGTGCGAAATTGCGCGTCACGTTGGCGACGTTTTCAGAGGTGCCGAAGCTCGGCTCCATCGCAGTCATCAACATGACGAGCGCGATGAGCGCGATCGTCACCCAGAAGGGCTGACTTGAAATCACACGTTGGAGAACTGTTTTTTCCTTGGTCGGAACGAAATCCGACATGACCGGCCGGCCATGTTCTTCGACTGAGCCCTGAACGCCAACTGACTCCTGAACACTATTCGCCACGGATGGCCCCCGTTATCAGTCCAGTGATTTCCTCGGGCGATGTTTTGTCGGCTGGCTTGTCGGCAACTTTCGAGCCCCGCCTGAGGACGATAATACGATCTGCCACGGCGAACACATCAGGCATTCGGTGACTGATCAGCATGACGCCGACTCCTTGTGCTTTGAGGCGTCGGATCAGTTCGAGTACTTCCGCCACCTGGCGCACTGAGATGGCGGCCGTTGGTTCGTCCATCAGCACCAGCTTGGCATTTGAAAGCCGGGTCCGCGCGATGGCGACCGCCTGGCGCTGCCCACCCGACATCTTTCTGACGAGGTCGCGCGGCCGGGTTTCCGATTTGAGTTCCTTGAACAGCGCAGCCGAGCGATCGATCATCGCCTGCTTGTCAAGAATCCTGATCGGCCAGAAGCCTTTCTTGATCTCGCGCCCCAGAAAGACGTTCTGCGCGGCCGTCAAGTTATCGGCGAGCGCCAGGTCCTGATAAACAACTTCGATCCCTTTGGCGCGGGCCTGCACAGGCTGGTGGAAGTGGCACACCTCGCCCTCGACTACAATTTCGCCGTCGCTCGGAGGAAAATTCCCGGCCACCGTCTTGACTATCGTCGACTTGCCGGCGCCGTTATCCCCCATGAGACCAACGACTTCGCCTCGCTCCACCTGGAAGCTGACGTCGGTCAGGGCCTGGATAGCCCCGAAATTCTTGGAGACGTGGCGAACCTCAAGCACCGGCATCGCGGTCCTCCGGGACAACATTTTGTCGGTCTTGTCCCCGGTCTATTCACAACAGCTAATCAGCGAAACGTATTCAACACAATCATTTATTAGGTCAGGCCTCTCGGCAGTGACACGCGTCGTCCTAGGCCGTGACCTTGTAGCTGCTGCAGAACACCGAGGCGCTCGGCCGGTCCTTAAGACAATCACCAGGCGATTCTCAGGCTTGCGCCGCTTCATATCCGTCTCGGGTGAAATGAGTGGCATTTTGCGAGCGGTGCCAACGCCTCGGGTATGGAGCGCCGCAGAACACGGCTTTGCGTCATTCAAACACACGAGGACAGTGGCCAAGCCTGTCCCTAGCCTGCGTCGGCCAGAGCGCACGTCAGGAGATGAACCCCGTATTCGGGGAGGCGAGGTCAAGTGTTGAAAGTCCGCTCCTTAACGGCGCTGCACGAGAGGGATATTCGGTCATGAATTTCAAAGGTTTGATCAAGCGTGCCGAGACTGTGGAGAGAGCCTTCAAGGAGCTCGAAACCGATTTGGCGGATGCGTTTAGCGAATGTCTCAACGTGGACGATCAGCCGCCGTTGAACGACGTCACTGTGCCGGATGAGACGGTATCGGATGAGAATCTCGCGGCAACGGATGACAGCTCGCAGATCGAGGCCAATGCGGACGCCTTCGAGACCGCACGACGGCTGTCCCCCCATACGCAAACCCGGCTGGCTGCCTTAAGCGCGGTCGATGGGCTCTTTCACGACGCGCAGGAGTATCTGGGGGAGATCAATGCGAAACTGTCGGAGATCGCGACCTCGCATCATCTGACGGGCGAATTTCTAAAACTGCTCCACGGCGACATTCTTCGCGCCAACGAATTGGAGCTGGCAAATACCGGCCTGACCGCGCAGCAAAGGGTGCTGTCCGAACAGCTCCACGATGCAACCAGAAAGCAGCGCGAGCGCGACAGCGCTATCGAGGCCCTGCAGCAGCACGAGGCGAGCCTGGTCGAGGACAAGGAAGCACTTCGCGGCGCGCTGGCTGCGGCAAGGCTGGAACTTGTCGTGGCAGGCAATGCGAGCGCAAAACGCGAGGCCGAGTTCGGCGAGCTTGTCAAAACACTCTCAGCCAGAGCCGTCGAGGCCAACAGACGCTCGCGCGAGAACGAAATGCTGCGGGAGAAACATGTCAGCCTGTCGATCGACCTCGACAAGGCGCTGAAACGGGAGGCCGAGGCCCGGCACAGGCTGGACGAACTCTCGACTGTCCATGCCAATGATGCCGCGCAGCTTTCGGAACTGCTGGCCGCGCTTGGCAAGAGCGAGAAAGAGGAGATGCGGCTGCAGAAATCGCTCGATATGGCGCAGGCGAAGCTATCGGAAATAACGGAAGCAGCCCGCCTCAGGGACGGTGACAGGGAAGCCGAGCTTGCACGCAGTGTCGCGGAGATGACCGGCCTGCGTTCTGAAATCGAGGACCTTCGATCGCGGCTGGAGGCCGCCTCCAACCAGAACAGCGAAGCCGCCAGCGAGATCGCCATGCTCAAGGCCCAGGCGAGCGACGCGGTGGCCGAAAAGCAAATTGTCGAGCAAAAATTGTCTGCTCTCATGAAAGAGAGCGAAAACGACAAGATGAACCTTTCCGCAATCAGCGCGAATCTTTCGCAGCTTTCTCTGCAACAGGCATCCGAACAGATACAGTTCGACGTCCAGAGGCAGGAATGCGAGGATCTGCGAGCCGAAGTCGCGTCGCTTCAAGCCCGGGTCAAGGAACTGTTGCCCTATGAGCGGCTCCACAAGGTCACCAACGCCAGACCGCGTGAAGACGGCGTGGTCGAGATCACCGCCGCGGTGGCGGAGAAGGCCCGCGCCGGCAGGCGGCGCCTCCGCCTGCGCGCTGCATCCTAGCTCAGGCGCGGCTGTCTGAATTTCGACTGGTGTGATGCGGACGTCCGTCAATGGATGGCGAGCGTGAGGCTGGCCTTCCCTGCGTCGGCCTGCAATAGTGCAAGCCGGTGAAGCGGAGGGGCTGAGCATGCGGCTGTTCACAAACCGGAATCACCTCCGGTGGAGGATGTTGGCCTTCATCGCAATCATGACGCTTTTGCCGGAGGCGGCGTCGGCCGATACCATCCCACCCGACAGGATCGCCGCAGCCCTGTCGAAGCTCGAATTGCTTGCCGAAGGCGTCGTCGCGGATGGTAGCGTGCCCGGTCTGGCCATCGGCGTCGTGCACGGCGACGAGGTGATCTTCCTCAAGGGGTTCGGGCATCGCGAAGCCGGAAAACCCGAGATCGTCGATTCTGACACGGTCTTCCAGATTGCCTCGCTCTCCAAGCCGGTCTCCGCCACCGTCGTGGCGGCGCTGGTCAGCGACGGGATCGCTTCGTGGGATTCCAAGATCGCCGACCTCGATCCGGCTTTCCGGCTCGCTCAGCCCTATCCGACCAGCGAACTCACGGTCCGCGACCTGTTTGCACACCGCAGCGGGCTTCCCGGCACCGCCGGCGACGACCTCGAGGACATCGGCTATGACCGCGCGGAGATCCTGCGCCGCCTGCGGTTCGTGTCGCCGGCATCGAGCTTTCGCGCGGGCTATTCCTACAGCAATTTCGGACTGACCGAGGGTGCCGTCGCGGCCGCGAAGCCGACAGGCAAATCATGGGAAGAGGTCGCCGAAGAGAAGCTCTACCGTCCGCTTGGAATGGCCTCGACCAGTTCCCGCCATTCGGACTTCATCAAGCACGCCAACCGCGCCGAGCTCCACGCCAAAATCGATGGCGCGTGGACCGCGAAGGTCCAGCGCTATCCGGATGCGCAGGCGCCAGCAGGCGGCGTCAGTTCCACCGCACGCGACCTCTCGCAATGGATGCGCCTTGTGCTCGGCAACGGGGCCTACGCCGGCAAGAGACTCATTGCCGCCGATGCGCTGGACCAGACACATATTCCCTTGATGGTTCGCGGCAAGAACCCCGTCTCCGGAGGCGAGGCCTTTTACGGCCTCGGCTGGAATGTCGAATTCGGCCGGCACGGACCGATCTGGGGTCATGCGGGCGCCTTCAGCGCCGGCGCCCGCAGTCTGGTGATGCTCTTTCCCGAGGAGAAGCTTGGCATTGTCGTCATCGCCAACGCCTTTCCGACAGGCGTGCCGGAGGGACTGTCCGACAGCTTCGCCGATCTCGTCTTCGACGGAACGCTGGGGAAGGACAAGGTAAAGGCTTGGAATGATATTTATGCAGGCATGTTCGGCCCGGTGATTGCGGCGGCCAAGGCTACCTATGCCGCGCCGCCCTCTCCAGCAAGTCCGGCGGCGCCGGCCAGCGCCTATGCGGGCCGTTACTTCAACGACTTCATCGGCGATGCTATTGTGTCAGGCGAAGGGGACGCTCTTATCCTCAAGGTCGGGCCTGCCGGTGCGCGGTCCTATCCACTGAAGCATTTCAACCGCGACCTCTTCGTGACCTTCCCCGATGCCGAGATGCCAGACAGGCCTTCGGCCGTCAGCTTTGCCCTCGGCCCCGACGGCAAGGCGTCGGCCATGACCGTCGAATTTCTCGACGACAATCGTCTCGGCACGCTGCAACGCGTGGGGGATTAGCCGCCGCCGGGCGGGCGATGCTTGCCGGTTCAGGATGCCGGGCCGAACTGGAGCAATTTGAAGCAATCGCCGCTTCCCGACTTCAACTGCGTCAGGAAGCCTTTCGACCGATCGATCCATTCCTGGTGCGACTTGGCATCGGCTTCGATCTCATTGGCCGGTGCAAGCTTGACGAAGCTTTTGCCATTGCTGAAAAGCCAGCACGCACGGCCGAGAAACCGCCTGCTGCGCTGGCGCAGGAGGTCGGCATCATAAAACACGTCGAGCACCTCCTGCTTGATCTTCCGCTCCTTTTCGGGATTGGCGATCGCAACCTCGATAGGCTCGCCGCCGATCGCATCCTGCAGGTCCTTGTAATCAAGGGCGATCTGGGTGGTGGCATATTTGACGTCGCTCTCGTCCCGGACGATGTTGAACCACAGCGTTGGGTTGAGCTCGTTGACGACGAACGATGCTTCGAAATCGCGCGACAGATTCAGGATATCGAACCCTTGAACATCGACGTCGCGCTCGACCAGAAGGATCTGGGAAACCTGCTTGGCGAGCGCCGTTCCGTGGGCGCTGACAGCGGCGTTGTCACCGCCGTGTTCCGGACTGACATAGGCACCGCCATCATCCAGCAGCGCGTCGAATTCGCCGAGGGCCTCCACGACAGCGCTGCCGCGGGCAACGCGCGCCGCCAGTTTGGCGAGAACCTGCTGGAGCTCCGCTTCGCGTTTTCGCTGGTCCTGATAATTCTGCTGGAAAAAGAAGATGAACAGGGACACGCCAATCCCGATCATGATCACGCCCAGCTGTGAAAAGATATTGCGATAATATTCCAGCAGCTTTTCACGATGGCGTACGTCGTCACGCACACTGTGCGCTACGCGAAGATTGACGATCAGCGAAAGGACCAAGAGCCCGGCACCTACCAGGATCAGGCCGCCGATCAGGAGGTAGCCATGCCGTGAGTTGAAGTCCATTCCTTGCCGCGCTCCCGAAACCCCAGACAGCGCAGACTAATACCATTCCGCCTCAACACCTACGATCATCCCCACCATTCGGCCACTGTTCTTACAGCCAGGACTGCGCTCGCCATCCGCCTCGTTTCGTAGCGGTCTTCTCGCAGCCGGATTCAGGCCGCGTGCTTGGAACCAATGACGGGCGAGACTGTTCAGCTATGACTTTGATACGGCGCCGACGTGCCCGGCCGGCTGGGCATGCGGCGATCTTTGAGGAGTTCTCATCATGAAGATTTCGTCCAGATTTCGTTCAGTCGCGGTTGCCGTCATAACTGCGGCGGCAGTTAGCTTTACCAGTGTCGCACATGCCGACAGCGGTACGATCCGCTTCGCCATCTACAAGGCGGCCTTCTTCATCGGCGGCGCCGGAGGCGAGGGCACACTGACCTTCCATGGTCGCCGGTATCCCATCTCGGTCGGCGGCATCTCGGGCGGCCTCGCCTTCGGTGCCTCCAAGACCTATTTCAAAGGTACCGTGCGCCACATACGGCGCGCCCGGGATGTGACGGGGGTTTACGGCGCAGCGGGCGGTGGCGGCGCGCTCGGCAAAGGAGCCCAGGTGATCGTCATGACCAATGACAAGGGTGCCCAACTCGAACTCACAGGCAGGCAGGTAGGCCTGCAAGTCAATGCCGATCTCAGCGGTATGAGCATCTCGCTGAAATAAGGACAGTCACTGCATTCGCTATTCCTTGGATGGGCCGGATTTGGCCGCTCCAAACCGAAGCCCATCCATCAGCAGCGACACCAATCGGCGCGAGCGGTCGCGCCAGTCCTTGGTGTCCGGGGCCGAATAGATGCCGCCCAGCGCATGCAGCACATCGGAGGCATCGACGTCGCTGCGGATCGAGCCGTCGGCGACCGCGGCATCGATCAGCCGCCGCAAGGCGAGCGTCACCCTGCCCGAAACGTCGGAGAACAGGGTGGAGTTGGTCGTGAGCAGGATGCGCAGGCTTGTCGACAGCCCGCGCTTGGTGGCGATGTAGTCGACGAAGCGCTGCATCCATTGTTCAAGAGCTACGTCGGGCGCATGATCGTGGGCGAGTTCGTCCGCCGCCTGGCACAGCCCTTCCACTTCGCGCCGATAAACCACCTCGACCAGATGCTCGCGGGTTGGGAAATGCCGGTAGAGCGTGCCGATGCCGACGCCGGCCTGGCGCGCAATCTCCTCCAGCGAGGCGTCGACGCCATGCGCGGCAAAGGCCTTTGCCGCGACCTCGACCAGCGCGTCGCGGTTGCGCTGCGCGTCGGCGCGCAGCGGTTTTGCAACGGCGGTTTCGGTTTTGTCTCCAGGTATGACGGGCGGCTCCGCGGCCAATTTCTTCTCCAGTGCTGATCCGAAGCATAACCGGATAGGCAGGCCCCGTTTCAAGAACGCAGACTCTTCCACCTTCGTTACGTCTCCGACAAATATATTCGCAAGTAACCATAATCACAGGATCGAGTTTGGGCCGGCGTTCCGGCAGGCGAGGCATCTTGCCCGCCTCCGGTGCACGGCGGGTGACGACGGAGGATATTTCCTCGCGGCCGGCACTCCTCATCTGTTCGGCCGATGCCGTGGGGCAAAAATGAGCCCACGTTGAGCGCGATCCCCTCAGGATCATTGGACTGTCCTGCCCCTACAGACAGTCCAGAGAGCACCACCGGCTTGGGCCGGTGGTGCCTTTTTGTCTCCTGGCATGGCGGCTGGCTGCCCGCCCCCAATTTTTCCAATTTCGATCAATTTCGATCCGGGGCTTGAACAGGGCGGAGCACGCCCCTAGTTAATAAACGGAGGCGCCTCCGATTTGTGGAGCGCCTTTATCATGTAATCACGGGATCGGGTATGTCACGTCTTTCGACCTCGCAAGCCGCGGCCCTCCCGGAGGTCGCATCAAGTCAAGCGGACCCCCGCTGCCCTGCCGGGCATCTCCCCGCAAGGGGAGATTAGCCTTCACCTAGCCATAAGCTGACCTTGCCGCTCGCCGGCCGGGCGCCAGATCATCCCCTCCGCGTCAAGCAACTGGAGCCAG
Source organism: Mesorhizobium sp. M0136 (assembly GCF_040322515.1). Taxonomy (NCBI): domain Bacteria; kingdom Pseudomonadati; phylum Pseudomonadota; class Alphaproteobacteria; order Hyphomicrobiales; family Phyllobacteriaceae; genus Mesorhizobium; species Mesorhizobium sp. M0136. The sequence goes on along the minus strand of NZ_JAMYTP010000020.1, from coordinate 31,551 downwards.
ACGCCCCATGACAAGCAAAACCCGAACTCCAATCCAACTTCAAATCAATGGACATCGACATGAGCTCGAGGTCGAACCGCGCGTTACCCTGCTCGACGCCTTGCGCGATAATCTCGGCCTGACCGGCACCAAGAAGGGCTGCGACCAGGGCCAGTGTGGCGCCTGCACGGTGCATATCGACGGCCAGCGCGTGCTGGCCTGCCTGACGCTTGCCACTCAGGCTGAAGGCAGGAACATCACCACCATCGAAGGGCTTGCCGGGGAGGATGGCGCGCTGCATGCCGTGCAGGCCGCCTTCCTCGAACAGGATGCCTTCCAGTGCGGCTATTGCACGCCGGGCCAGATCATGTCGGCCGCCGCCTGCATTCGCGAAGGCCATGCCGGCTCCGATGAGGAGATCCGCGAATACATGGCCGGCAATCTCTGCCGCTGCGGCGCATATCCGCATATCGTCGCCGCCGTGCGCCAGGCAGCCGTGGAGACCGCATCATGAGGGATTTTTCCTATCTGCGCGCCAATTCGGTCGATGCTGCGCGCCAAGCCTCGGCACAGCCGGGCGCCATGCTGCTTGCTGGCGGCACGACGCTTGTCGATCTCGCCAAATGCGGCGTTGCCGAACCCGAGACGGTGGTCGACATCACTCATCTCACCGGACTGGACACGATCGTGATCGATGACCGGGGCGCCACGGTCGGGGCGCTGGCCAGGATGAGCACCGTGGCCGACCATGCCGGTATCAAGAGCGGGTTCCCTGCCGTCTCAGAGGCGCTGTGGCAGGCGGCATCGGCGCAGCTGCGCAACATGGCGACGATCGGCGGCAATCTGATGCAGCGTACGCGCTGCCCCTATTTCCGCGACCCGGCGAATTTTCCCGCCTGCAACAAGCGCTCGCCCGGCAGCGGCTGCTCGGCTATCGGCGGCGTCACCCGCGGCCATGCCGTGCTCGGCACCAGCGAGGCCTGCATCGCCACCTATCCCGGCGACCTGGCGGTTGCACTCGTCGCTTTCGACGCAATCGTCCATCTCGGTGACCGCCAAATCGCCGTCGATAACTTTTTTCTGCTGCCGGGCAGCACGCCCGACAACGAACATGCGATCGAGCCCGGCGAGATGATCACCGCTATCGGCATTCCCGCTTCGGCCGCCGCCCGCCGCTCGACCTATCTCAAGGTCCGCGACCGCCAGTCCTATGAATTCGCCGCGGCAAGTGCCGCGGTCGGTATCGAGTTCGAGGCCGACGGAAGGACGATCCGCGATCTTCGCGTCGCGCTTGGCGGCGTCGCCACCAAGCCATGGCGCGCCCGCGCCGTCGAAGAGGCGCTGAAAGGCAAAGTGCTCGAGCCGGAGGTCGTCAGGCAAGCCAGCCTGCTCGCCGTCGAGGGCGCCGTCGACCATGGCGCCAACCACTACAAGATCCAACTGGCGCCGCGCGTCGTCGCCCGCGCCATGCTAAAAATGGGAGAAACGGCATGACCGTTCACGAGTTGAGAGCAAGACCCGGCGATGCCAAACACGGCGACGCTTCGGACGGTGCCGTCCTCGCCGATCAGGTCGGCGGCCGGCTGTCTCGGGTCGACGGCCCGGCCAAGATCACCGGTGCCGCCAAATACGCCGTCGAGCAGCAGCTCGAGGGGCTCACCCATGCGGTGCTGGTCGAGAGCACCATTGCCGCCGGCCGGGTGCGTTCGATCGACACGGCCGCGGCCGAAGCGTCGCCCGGCGTGCTGCTGGTGCTGACGCCTGACAATATCCTGCCGCTGAGAACCGCAACAGACTGGCTGGGTACGCCGCCGCCGGATGTCGCCTATTGCCCGCTGGCGCGCGACATCACCTTCAGCGGCCAGCATGTCGGGGCGGTCATCGCTGAGAGCTTCGAACAGGCGGTCGCGGCCGCGGCGCTGGTCAAGATCGCCTATGACGAGGCGCCGGCGATCGTCGACCTCAGCGATCCGAAGGCCGGCGACGGCATCCCGGTCGACGCCATGACCAAGGAATGGGGCGAGGCGGAGACAGCGTTCGCCTCGGCTCCGGTCAGGATCTGCAACGCTTACAACACGCCGCGCGAATACCAGGCGCCGATGGAGCCGCATGGCCTGATCGCAAAGTGGCAGGGCGACCAGCTGACGGTCTGGGAGCCAAGTCAATGGGTCGACGGCATGGCGCGGACCTATGCCGAATGGTTTGGCGTGCCGTTCGAGAATGTGCGCCTTGTCTCGCCCTATATTGGCGGCGGCTTCGGCTCCAAAGCGTTTGCCTATGGCTACGGCGCTGTAGCGGCAGTCGCCGCGAAAATGCTGGGACGGCCGGTGAAGCTAGCGGTCACCAGGCCGCAGACCTTCACCGCCTATGGCGGACGGGCGGCGACGCGCCAGACCGTGGCGCTCGGCGCCAACGTGGAGGGCCAGATCCAGTCGATCGTGCACCGCGGCGTCAACGAGACCTCGGTCGACGGCATGTGGGTCGAGCCGCTCGGCTCGGTCACCTCGGTCATGTACGCGACGCCGAATTTCTCGTCGCGGCAGAACGTCGTGCGGGTCAACACGGTGGTGCCGGGGGCATTGCGCGCGCCGGGCGAGAACCCGAGCGCTTTCGGTATCGAAAGCGCCATCGACGAGCTCGCCTATGAGGTCGGTATCGATCCGCTGGAAATCCGGCTTAGGAACTATGCCGAGCAGGACCCGCATGCGAAGAAGCCGTGGTCGACACGGCAGCTGCGTGAGGCGTTCGCCGCCGGCGCCGAAGCCTTTGGCTGGTCTAAGCGGAACCCCCGGCCGCGTTCGATGCGCGACGGCAACCAGCTGATCGGCTGGGGTGTCGCGGCAGGCACCTACCCGGTGCGGCGCGCCTATGGCGAAGCGGTCGTGCGCATTCTCGCCGACGGTTCGGTCGAGGTCGAAAGCTCATCGATCGACATGGGGCAGGGCACCTACACGATCCTGGCGCAGACCGCCGCCGAGGTGGTGGGCGTGCCGGCGGAAAACGTCGTCGTCAAGCTTGGCGATTCCCGCTATGCCCGTGCCGGCGTCACCGGCGGTTCGCGGCTGGCCGGGGTGATGACCGGCGCCGTCCACAAGGCGGCGAGTGCCGCGCTCGACCAACTGATCGGGCTCGCCATCAGCGATCCGGCTTCGCCGTTCCATGCACTGCAGGCCAACACGCTCGTCGTCGCCAATGGCCGCATCGCTTCACCGCGCGGCAACGGCCCTGAAGTTTCCATCGCCGAACTGCTCAGGAGCGTCGGGCGCGAGCATATCGAGGCGAAGGGCGACACCATGCCGGCCAATTCGACGGTCGAGGACCGCTACAAGAACTACACCACCATAGCCATGGCGCTGCCACACACCGAGGGCGACTACTCCAGGTATAGCTGGTGCGCGCATTTCATCGAGGTGCGCGTCGACGAGGATTTCGGCACGGTCAGGGTGTCGCGCGTGGTGTCGGCGCTGGATTCGGGCCGGCTCTACAATCCCAAGCTCGCCGAAAGCCAGTGGAAGGGCGGCATCATCATGGGCATCGGCCAGGCGCTGCTCGAGGAAGGCATCGTCGACCGCCGGCATGGGCGCATCGTCAACAACAATCTCGCCGACTATCTCATCGCCACGAATGCCGACATTCCCGATATCGAGGTGATCTCGGTCGGCATTCCCGATCCGCATTCCTCGGTGCTTGGCGGCAAGGGGGTCGGCGAACTGGGCATTGTCGGCGTGGCGCCGGCGATCGCCAACGCGGTGTTCCACGCCACCGGGAAAAGGGTGCGGGACCTGCCGATCACGCTGGAGAAGCTGATTTAGGGGCAGACGGCGAAGGTGCCAATCTCCCCCCTTGAGGGGGAGATGGCCGGCAGGGCAGAGGGGGCGCTGTCCCGCCGACCTCTTCCATCGCTGTTCACATAACTGCCCAAATTTCTCAGCTCATCATAGGTCGACCGGAATGCCGGCGATCCTTCGCGCCCCCCTCTGCCCTGCCGGACATCTCCCCCACGAGGGGGGAGATCGGCAGCTTCAGCGACGGCGCCTTCTCCAGGCTCACCACGTCAACGCAAACGCAAGCTTGCCGAAATGCCGGCCGCCAGCTGCCATATGGGCGTAGGCCTCGGTCGCCTGGTGCTGGCTGTAGACCGTGTCGATGACCGGATCGATATGGGCGGCGCCGATGGCGCGCGCCGCGTCGCGCAGGTCGGATACCGAACCGGTGTTGTTGCCCACCACCTTGAGTGCCTTGATGATGATCGGCAGCAGGTTCGTGGTGGCCTCGGCGCCGGTGACGAAGCCGATGGCGAACACCGTGCCGCCAGGCGCCGCGGCATTGATGGAGCGGGCGAAGGTGGCCGAGCCGCCGGTTTCGACGATCAGATCGGCGCCGAGGCCGTCGGTCAACTCGAGCACCTTGGCGTCCCAGTCCGGCGTCTGACGATAATTGATGAGGTGATCAGCACCCAAAGCCTTGGCGCGGGCCAGCTTTTCGTCCGACGACGAGGTGATGATGACCGTCGCGCCGGCTGCCTTGGCCAACTGCAGGGTCAGGATCGAGACACCGCCGGTACCGAGCAGGACGACGACCGACCCCGGCCCGGCATCGGCGGCGCGAAGCGCATTCCACGCGGTGGTGCCGGCGATCGGCAGCGTCGCTGCCGCTTCGAAGGAAAGATGCGCCGGCATCGGCACGACGGCATTGGCCGGCAGCGCGACATACTCGGCGAGCGAGCCGGGCAGCGTCAGGCCGCGCATCTCTCTGGTCTCGTAAGGCCGAGGACGGCCGCCGATCCAGCGCGGTTTTGCGTGGGCGATGACGCGGTCGTTGATGGCAACCCTCGACACGCCCTCGCCGATGCCGACGATCTCGCCGGCGCCGTCGACGACGGGAATGAGCGGAAAGCTCGGACCTGGATAGTTGCCGCTCGCTACCGCGACATCGACAAAATTGAGGCTTGCGGCGCGCAGGCGGATCAGCACTTCGCCGCGCTGCGGTTCAGGCGTGGGAACGGTGGCCGCGCGAAACGCGTCCAGTCTCGGGGCAGTCAGTTCGATCGCTTTCATGTCTCACTCCGGTTGATGGCCGATTGACGGGCCGGGATTGAGTGAAACTAGCTGCTGCGCTATTGGTATATAATCCTTGGCTGCTACATTTGAGCTCTGCGCCTGATGCAGCAATCGTACGAACCGGCGGCATTGGCCGAAATGGCCGCCTTCGCGGCAATCGCCGAAGCACGCTCGTTTACCAAGGCGGCGGCTCGCATCGGCCGCGACGCGACGATCCTGTCGCGGCGTCTTGCCTCGCTGGAAGAGCGGTTGGGCGTGCGCCTGCTGCACCGGACGACGCGAAGCGTGTCGCTGACCGAGGCGGGTTCGGAATTTCTCGTCCGCGTCCGCGCCATCCTGGCCGCGGTCGACGAGGCCGAGGCTGCCGCGTCGGCGCATGCCGGCGGCGGGCCGCGCGGCGTGCTGCGGCTGGCGCTGCCCGGCTCGTTCGGGCGCATGTGGATCGCCCCGCTGCTGCCGCAGTTTCTCGCCGAATTTCCCGACGTTCGTATCGAGGCCGAGTTCTCCAACCGCTTCGCCGATCTCGTCGCCGAGAATTTCGATGTCGCCGTGCGTCTCGGCGCACTGGAGGATTCGCGGCTGGTGGCGCGCAAGGTCGCAACACGGCGACGGCTGCTGTGCGCCGCACCGTCCTACCTCGCCCGCCGGGGCACGCCGACCGAACCTGAAGCGCTGCTGGGACACAGCTGTCTCGGCTTCTCAGGCTTCCAGACCTTTCCGGCCTGGGAGATGACCGACAGTTCTGGCCGGCGCGTCAGTATCGAGGTTTCCGGCCCGCTGGTCACCGACGATGCCGAGGTGCTGGTCGAAGCCGCGGTGCAAGGCGTCGGGCTGATGATGAGCACGGATTGGCTGGTCGGACGCGAGCTCGCCGACGGCCGGCTGGTGCCAGTGCTGGAGGACTGGACGCTTGCCGATGAGGGCGCCGTCTATGTCGTCATGCCTTCTGCCAAGGGGCAAGCCGCCAAGACACGTGCCTTCGCCGACTGGATCGGCAAACGCTTTGCGCCGGTTCCGCCGTGGCGGAGGTGAGGGTGCTGATCTCCCCCCTTTGAGGACCCCTCGAGGCGGGAGATTACGCGCTCAGCCGCCTCCACCTCCCTGCTTGATGAAATGACCGAGCAGGTCCATCGGCACCGGAAACACGACCGTCGACGAGCGCTCACCGGCGATGTCATGGAGAGCCTCGAAATAGCGCAGCTGCATGGCCTGCGGTGTCTCGGCCAGCATCTTGCCGGCCTCGACGAGTTTTGCCGCCGCCTGCTGTTCGCCGTCGGCATTTGATCACTTTGGCACGCCGCAGCCGTTCGGCCTCGGCCTGCTTGGCGATGGCGCGGACCATATTCTCGTTGAGGTCGACATGCTTGATCTCGACATCGGAGACCTTGATGCCCCAGGCATCGGTTCGCTGATCGAGGATCTCCTGGATGTCGCTGTTGAGCTTGTCACGTTCGGCCAGCATTTCATCGAGCTCATGCTTGCCGAGCACCGAGCGCACGTGGTCTGTGCCAGCTGGTTGGTGGCGGTCATGAAGTCTTCGACCTGGATCACCGCCCGCTCAGCGTCGACGATACGAAAATACAGCACCGCGTTCACTTTCACCGAGACGTTGTCGCGCGAGATCACGTCCTGCGGCGGCACGTCCTGGACCACCACTCGCAGGTCGACCTTCACCATCTGCTGCACGAAGGGGATGAGGATGATAAGGCCGGGGCCCTTGACCCCGGTGAAGCGGCCGAGCGTGAAGACCACGCCGCGCTCATATTCCCGCAGGATGCGAATGGCCGCGGATAGGAACATGACCACGACAAGTGCTGCTGCCAGATAGGCCACATAACCGATGATCATTGCCTTGCTCCATCGCTTCTCACATTGCGGCGCCGTATCGTCAGCACAAGATCTCTGACATCGGCCACCTCGACGCTGTCGCCCACTGCAAGCGGTTCGTCGGCCTTTGCCCGCCAGCGCTCGCCCCGGGCGAGCACGTGGCCCTCGCTGCCCTGCCAGTCGAGGACCTCCGCCGTCAGCCCCTGCATGGCCTGTGCGCCAACACGCGGAACGTTCTTGCGGGCCGCCCACAGATAGCTGCCGGTCAACAGTGCCAGGCCGAGCGTCAGGACGGCGGCGGTGCCGATAACGGCCCACGACATCTCGAAGCCGGGCCCCTCGATCCTGAGCAGCATGGCTGCGCCCAGCAGAAACGCAGCCACGCCTCCCAGCCCAAGGACCACAGTCGGGTTCAAGGCTTCGACGACCAGGAAGATGATGCCAAGCAGCATCAAGGCCAGGCCGGCATAGCTGATCGGCAGGAGATTGAGCGCATAGAGCCCGAGCAGCAGGCAAATCGTGCCGATCACGCCGGGCGCGACCGCGCCCGGGCTCGTGAACTCGAAGACGAGGCCATAGACGCCGACCAGCATCAGGATGACGGCGATGTTGGGGTCCGTGATGACGGCGAGAAGCCGGATGAGCCAGCCTGGCTCAAGCGTTTCAACCGGCAGCCCTTTGGTCGCCAATGCCTCTTTTTTGCCGGCGACCTCGACGGTCCGGCCGTCGGCCAGTTGAAGCAGCTCGGTGGTGTCGCGGGCGACGAAGTCGATGACATGCTGCTGCAGCGCCGCGCCGGCCGACAGGCTGGCCGCCTCGCGCACGGCCTTTTCTCCCCATTCGGCATTGCGCCCGCGCAATTCAGCCAGGCTGCGGATCAGGGCAACGGCATCGTTCGTCGCCTTGGCGATCATCGCATCGCCCGCGGGGGCGTTCTTCTTGTCCTTGTCCCCCTCGGGGCCATCGTTCTTGCCACCGGGAAACGATGGCAGCGGCCCGCCCATCTCGATCGGCGTTGCCGCGCCCAGATTGGTGCCGGGCGCCATCGCCGCCAGATGGGTGGCGTAGAGGATATAGGTTCCGGCGCTCGCCGCATGCCCGCCGGCGGGCGCCACATAGCCAATGACTGGAACCGGCGAGGCGAGAATGCCGGCGATCATCTCGCGCATGCTGGTGACCAGCCCGCCGGGCGTGTCCATCTGCAGGATGAGAGCCTCGACGTTTCGGTCCGCGGCCACCGCCAGCGCTTCCTCGAGCTGCCTGGCACTCGCCGGACCGATGGCGCCGTCGATCTCGACGCGCAACGCAATTTTCTCCCGGCCATTCGCCTCTCCGGTTGCGGAAGAGGGACAAACGGCCGCAACAGCCACGAAAGCCGCGGCAAGCAAAACCGCACGCGCGAGTTTCACGCTCAAAGCTCCACACCTAGGATATGGGCTGGATTTTGCCGAAATCCATGACGCTTCGCGGCGGGTGACGTCCCGCGGCTGTGCAGACCCGACGACATGTCGCGCCACATAGACGAGGTCGGCGGCCTTACCTGACGGTGGCGGGGCCGCCGCTAAGTCCAGTCGATTTCCCCGTGATCGGTCCTTGTCGTTATCGCTCCGGCCGGCAGCCGATCACAAAACGCGACGACGTTCAGGCAGTCATATCGCGCGCTGGGCACGATCAGACCGTCATAATCGAGGAAATATGCGGCCTCGCCGATGTCTTGCGACCTCGGATATTCGGCGTGCTTTTCCTGATACGAAAGCTGGCCGTAGCGCGAGGTGTCGAGGCCAAGGGTCTGCAAGGCTGCCAGGTCGAGCAGTCTGAGCGTCCTTTCCAAAGCAAGATCGATCTCGAAGAGATTGTATCTGACACGCGAAGGGACCACTGGCTGCCCCCGCGTCAGGTGGAATCTCATCTCGCTCAAGGCACCTTCGCGCTCTTGCGAGGTGTAGAGCACGTCGAATGTTCCATCGTCCCAACGGCCACCGGAGCTCGAGCATTGGATCGGGCTGCGGCCCTGGCGCGCGACACGCCAAACCGTTCCGGAGTATTCGACCGGAACTATTGCCTCGATAGCGTCGATGAGCCGGCTATCGCGTCGTTTCCGCCCGGCGATCGCCAACTAGAGAAAGACCTCGTTCTCAAGCCGATCGATGACTTTGAGCACGTCGAGAGCACGGTCGTCGTGAATGAGATCTATCGCCCTTTCACCGTTCAATTGCGGGTGGCGAGCGTAAAGCCAGGTGCGGATATCGCTTGGCTCGTAGAATTCCTGCAGTCGGCCGACGATATAGTGCAGATCCGATAGAATGAGCTCGGTGCGTGGCTGGGGCTTGATGTCGCCGGCCTTCCACCTCGAAACCGTGGCCTTGGACACGTCGGTGATGTTTGCAATATCGGTTCCCTTGAGACCGCCAAACGTGCCCAATTCGTCCAGGAATCTGGGAACCGCCCGCAACGCCGTAGCCATATTTTCTCTCCGGCTTCCAAGCCAGCTTCGCCCATGCGTGTCAGCCTGACACTTTGACTGCATCGGCGCATTTCGGTTTCACAAATGGAAAATATGAAACAGAGATGCAAATGTCAATTGCCGCTTCGGTTCGAGGGGCGTCCAGTGCCTGGTCGCTTAGGCCCGAAGCAGCGCCAGCTCTTCGGCGGTCAATTGGCGTGCCTTGCCCTTGGCAAGATCGCCGAGCTGCAGTGAGCCGATCGCGATCCGCACCAGCCGCAGCACCTCGACATCACTGGTAATGCCACGGGACAATTTGTTCTGTATGGTCCTTGATGCCACGTGGCTGACGATGGCTCGATGGCTTGGGAGGGGAAGATCATGCGAAGCGGCTTGGCGAAATTCATCGTGGCGGGTTGCGTCGCCGCTCAGGCCGCGCTGCAAGCGGCGCAGCCGGCATCTGCCGCGCCGTGCGGCTGGACCGCGAAACTGGAGGAAGACGAGGGCGGCAAAGTTCTGATGGCGTCGGTCTGCGGCGGATCGAATGGCGGCGCCCAGCTGACGCTGGCCTGTTTCGGCAAGCCGACGCTGAGCTATGATCTGGGCGACACCGGTCCCCAACTGGAGCCCAGCATCAGCGCTTCGTTCACGTTCAAGGCCGGGGGCAAGACGGTGACCAAGACGCTTCAACTCGAAGAGATGTACAACAACTTCACCGTGGAATTGGGCAGCGCCGACCCGATGCTGGCCCTGCTGCGTTCTAAGGGCGAGGTCACGGTCGTCTCGGGCAAATATGGAGAGAACAGCTTTCCGCTTGCTGGCTCATCCGCCGCCATCGGCAAGGTGCTGGCCCAGTGCGGCAAAGCCAAGGCTCCTTCCGACAATGAAGATTGATGAACCCCTCACATTTCGATTTGTATTACGCGAGACGTTGGTCGCGAATATAGAGCGTGATCCTGCTGACCTCGATCCCTGGACAGGGCTTGTCGAGTTGGAGGCCGAGGAAAGCAGCCTGGAAACCGCGATTCGAGGACGCTCGAAAACGTCTGCTCGAAGCGAAGGAGCGAGGCGCTCCGATCGACAATGTCGACCATCGCCTGGCCTTGATTGGACAAGGCCGTCGCCCTCTGAAGGTAGTCGAGTAAAGGAATGGCCATGAAACGTATGGTGTGGTCGATTTTTGCCATCCTATTTTCGACATGGGCGCACGCCCATGTTCCACCAACAGGCCCGGCTTATGCGAAGGATTTGTTCGCCAAGTTCGATGACCTTTTGCAGCAGCGCCGGATTGAAGGCAAATTGCCAAATCTTGAAGATCCAACGGACCGGGATCTACTGCACAAGATTTGGGACGGCGAGGCTTTGGTAGGTTCGCCGCCATACGATGAGAGCGACCTGGAAACACTGTCTTTCGCGATGGACAGAAGTGGGTCGCTGCTCGCGCTCTATGGTCAGGCTCGCCCGCCGCTTTTGCAGGATGAAGCCACGCAGTCGTTTGCACTTGTATTTCGGGCTGCTGCCGCTTCCCAGCTAGCTTTCAATGATTTCCTAGCGCACCAACCCAACGCTGCCGAAATGTTGCCGGCCAACGGAGCCAAAGCTCGAGGAGGCATAGAGAAAATGTTTCGTGGCGCCTCAATTTTTCTGGCTGACCCGGCGCTGAAGGAGGCGAACAAGATAGTTCTTGTTGAATCGCTGAGAGCAGATGGCGCCGCTCTCGCGCAGAGCATCTCTCCAGACCATCGCCAGGCTTTGATCGATTTGTTTGTCCCGTCGGTTGGCCAGCTTCCCATGCCTGCCCAAGAATCGCTCAAGATCTTTATGCAGAAAATCAAAGCCGCCGGCTGCGATCTGTGGGTGTGCTGACGGAATGTAATACCGACAGAGATTGATATCGGTCGAACCGATGTGAGCGATCAGTTAGGAATATCCGCCAGGAGTCGAAAGCGACCCTTGTCCGCCGCGCTCCTTGCTGCGTCACTTGGGCTTCGACTGGTAGCTGGCTGACTATCGAGTCGCCGCCAGCCGCTCAGGCCTGAAGCCGCGCTAGCTCTTCCGCCGTGAGATGGCGGGCCTTGCCCTTGGCAAGCTCGCCGAGCTGCAATGGGCCGATGGCGATCCGCACCAGGCGCAGCACCTCTATATCGTGGGCGGCGAGCAGCCGGCGGATATGGCGGTTGCGGCCTTCGTCGAGCACGATTTCCAGCCAGGCGGTGCTGGTGCCGCCGCGCAGCAACTCGATCGAGCGGGCCGTCAGCAATTCGCCGTCGACTGTGGCGCCGGCGCGCAACCGCGCCAGCATAGCCTCGTCGGGCAGCGCGCCGATCTGCACGTGATAGGTCTTGGCGACATGCGAGGCGGGGTCGAGCAGGCGCTGCGCGAGGCGCGTGTCGTTGGTCATCAACAGCAGGCCTTCGCTGGCCTTGTCGAGGCGGCCGACGGGCGAGACGAAAGGCAGGTCAAGCCCGGCCAGACAATCATAGACGGTGCCGCGGTCCTGCGGGTCGTCACGGGTGGTGACCAGCCCGCGCGGCTTGTTGAGCATCAGATAGACCTTGCGCTCGGCGGCGACGCGGCGGCCGTCGACCTCGATGCGGTCGCGGCCTGGATCGACGCGCATCGAGCCGTTGCGCACGATCTTGCCGGCGACCCGCACGCGGCCCTCGGCAACCAGAAGCTCGGCCTGCTTGCGCGAGCACAGGCCAAGCTTCGACAGCGCGCGACAGAGGCTGACGCCGGGAGGTTGGGTCCCGGGGGCAGGGCGCTGCCGGGCAATGTTCGGTCGCGGCGACATGGCGTTGGTTCTCGTTACGCGTTTCCAGTATAACCGGCTGCCGGCTGTGTCCATGCAAGGACTGGAATGTCGCCTCGGATGCATGTGGGCCCTGTTAGATGAGCCTGGCCAGCCTTGCGGCGTCGCGTATGGCCAGCACGGCATCCGGATTGGTCACGGGATAGGCAGTGATGAAGCGTTCGACTGAAAATTCGGGGAATTCGGCTTTCAAACGGGCGGCAAACCTGGCCGCTTCGCCGGCCTCACCCATGGCCGCATGCGCGAGCGCCAGAAACATCAGCACGTCCGGCGACTCCGGCGAACTCCGGCGGAGCGCTGCAATGGCTTGCCGGTGTCTGCCGGCGGCGAACAGAATGCGGCCCTGCATGCCGAAATACCAGGGCGGGGCCAGTGGGTTAAGCCGCATGGCACGCTCGATGAGCGGAATTGCCTCGGCCGGATCGCCAACGACAAGCGCCTTGCTGCCGGCAAGTAGCGGCAATATGCCGGCATGATTGAAAGCCGTATTCGAGAGCGCGCCGGTGGGCGCGCTCCGCTCCTTCGAGATCGCCAAGGCATGCTCTGAGGTTGCCAAGGCACGCGTGGGCGCAACTGTCCGTCGGGTCGCGGCGCAGTGCGTTTTCGGGACCTGGTTCCGCAGCCTAAGTATGTGCAACTTCGGAAGCTGCCGACATCAATTCCTCGGGATTCGGCGCTCTGAAGGTGTTGAGGCCATCCTCCAGAACTTCAGTGAAGTTCCAGCGTACGATGCCCGCCCGGTCGATTAGGAACTGACCGACAAGCTGCGCCTGGCTGGAAGCCATCGCCTGCTGATCGACTTCCGTAATCTCATAACCTTCCTTCTTGTTAAGAAATTCATTCATTGCCATGACGTCCATAGGCTCGGGCAACTCGCCCGGGAGATGGAACGGTATCGCCATGACCGTTTCCATCCCGACCTCGCGCAAGCCGAAGGCACGGTGCGAGGCCCGCTCCGGGTCGGATGCAGCGAGAAGATCGGGTGCCGGGTGGTAACGGAAATAGAGCCGCGCCCGCTCGACTGGCGTATTGACCACCGCCAGGCATTCGACGCCTTGCTCACGCAGGGCCGGCTTAAGTTGCGCCATCGCCGCGACATGGCGCCGGCAGAACGGACAGTGCAGGCCTCGGAACAAACCGATCAACAACGGGCTACGGCCTCGAAAATCATCGAGCGCGATCTTGCCTTCGCGTGAGATCGCATTGAGCACAACATTCGGCGCCCGGTCGCCCGGCTGCAGCGGGCGGTCAACATTACTCGTGGACATGGACAACCTCCTCGCCCTGGGTCAGTCAGGGAAAGCAGCACACCCAGCGTTTCGGAGGCGATCAAGTTGCCGGGGGCGAAAGCTTCCTGTGCCAAGGCAATAACTTTCGACCTCTGCCATATTGCCGAGGTCGAGATTACGCGTGTTGCAAGCTCATCATAGCACGAAAAATTCATCTGCGGGTCGCCCGTTTCGCGAGCCGTCTCGAGCGCCGCGGAACAGTGGGTCGCCTCATCCGTGGGGCGACGCAGCGGCGAAGTCGATTTTTCCTCCAGACGGGCGTCCTTGGTCGACTTGAGCCCTTGCGCTTTTTAGAAGCGCAACAAATAGCGCGACCGCGCGCATTGCGTGGTCCACTTCATCGGACGCGGCGCAAGTCGGTAACCTTCCGAATAGAATCCTCGGAGGCGGCTCCAGGTTAGACGTTGCAATTTCGCAGGCCCGCATCGGCCGCTGCGGCTGTGGAGGGCGGCATAGGAGAAGAACCATGCCCAGTTGGAACACGGGCCACATCGTCGGCCAGAAGTCTCCGCCCAAGGCACGAGAGGTCTGGAGCATCCGAACGCGACTGCAGTATCAGGTGCGGAACGCGATCTTGCGCTGTTCGATCTTGCCATCGACAGCAAGCTGCGGGGTTGCGACTTGGTCACGATCACCGTCGGAGACGTCGCCCTTTCCGGCAGCGTGCGTGATCAGGCCGTGATCGTGCGGAAGACAGGGAGCGGCGCTTTCACAAAGCGTCGCTCCGTGACCCGATTATAGACAACGAGACGGGTATCCTGGACATCCGCTCTTGCCCACATAACCAACAGATCATTCGGCAGGCACCGTCGTTCGGTCTGGTGCGCCTTCGCGGTATTCGCTCCAGGCCTGCCGCAGGATTTGCACCGATGAGGTTAGAAAGATACCGGCCATAAGTGCGGCGACGGTCAGATCCGGCCATGCGCTTGACGTACTCCAGACGCCGACAGCTGCGGCCATCACCACCATATTGCCGATCGCGTCGTTGCGCGAGCACAGCCAAACCGAGCGGACATTCGCGTCACCATCCTTGTAGGGTATCAGAAAACCAACGGAAGCAAGATTGGCGGCAAGGGCCAGAAAGCCGATGATGCCCATGACTTCCGCGCTGGGTACGCCGAGGATCAGCGTCTGATAGACGGTCGAGCCGAAAACCCATAGCGCCATCAGGCTGAGCGACAGACCCTTGAGCAGCGCAGCCGTTGCGCGCGTCCTCAAGCTCGCGCCGATGACCGCGAGGCTCAGCCCATAGGTGAGGGTGTCGGCGAGGAAATCCAGCGCGTCGGCCTTCAGCGCCTGAGAACCGGCAAGTGAGCCGGCAGTCATTTCCGTCAGGAACATGGCCGCATTAATAGCGATGACCGTCCACAGCACACGCTTGTAGCGCGGGTTCATGCCGTCAAAGACCGGCACGCCGTCCGAACAGCATGAGGCTTCCGCTGCACGATCATGTGAATGACCGTGCAGCTTCGCCGGCAGAACCAGCGGCGCCGGTCCCGCACAGCTTTTGGTTTTATGATCGCAGCAAGCTTCAGACATGGGGTGACTCCTCAGTGAAGACACTGTAGGATCTCTAGTGGCTAGAGGTTCAAGAGGCTTTTTATGGATTTGTCGATCGGTGAATTGTCTCGTCGCGCGGAGGTGAAAATACCGACGATCCGCTACTACGAGCAAATTGGCCTGTTGCCCGAAACGGGTCGAACCGAAGGAAAGCAGCGGCGCTATGGAAGGAGGGCAGTGGCGCGGCTTGCCTTCATCCGGCACGCGCGAGAACTCGGCTTCGAGGTTGATGCGATCCGTACGCTGCTTTCGCTGCAGGATGATCCGGATCAATCATGCGCCCGCGCCGACGAGATCGCGAAGGCGCGGCTGGTCGAGGTGGAGAAGCGCATCGCCAGTCTTAAGGCTCTGCGCAGGGAATTGCGGAAGATGGTCGAGGAATGCGCCTGCGGGCGGGTCGGCGAGTGTCGCGTGATCGAAACGCTCGCCGACCCAACGCATGCGCATGGGAAGTTGGCGGCAAGTTGATCGGAGAACCGGCGCACCTTCACAGAATGTCAACCCCGACTCGAAGCATTCAAGCGTCAGCTAGAAGCGATAACGCACTCCGACTTGCGCGAGCACAGGCCAAGTTAGACAGCGCGCGGCAGGCTGACACCGGGAGGCTGGGTCCGGGGGCAGGGCGTTGCCGGGCAATGTTCGGTCGCGGCGACATGGCGTTGCCTGTGGATTCTTGTATACGAGCATCCCAGTATAGCCGGCTGCCGGCTGTGTCGCGAAAGGGAACTGCTCGCCACTTGCATCGATCACGGCGGCTGCGAGGACTTGCATGAAAACAGCCGTTCGCCTTTGCCTGCTGCTCGCCTGTCTGCCGACATCGCTGGCGCATGCCGGCTGGCAGGCGGTCGAGAAGGTCGAGACCTATGCCATCTCGGGGCAGTCCGGCCCGGAGCTTTATGCCTCGATTGGCGGGCGCGGGCCGCTGCTCGGCGAGCGCCGCGTCATCGCGCATACCAATTTCAAGCTGACCTGGGTGAGGGACTACCAGCCGCAAGGCGACGCCTGCGTACTGGTGTCGGCGCGGCCGAAGCTGATCATCACCTACACCTTGCCGAAGCCGGCCGCGCGGCTGCCGGGCGCAATCCAGAAGAACTGGGAGATCTTCTCAGCCGGCCTTGCCGCCCACGAGAAGGTGCATGGCGCCAGCATCATCGACATGGTGCATAAGATCGAGGCGGCCACCATCGGCCTGACCGTCGCCGATGACCGCGGCTGCAGCAAGATCAGGACCGAAGTGACGAGACGTCTCGCCGGAATTTCGCAGGCACAGCGGCAGGCGAGCCGCGATTTCGACCGGGTCGAATTCGGCCCGGGCGGCAAGCTGCGGCAGCTTGTGTTCGCGCTGATGACCGGCGGATGATGCTGCAGGGCTGCGGGGACGGCAGGGTACCACCTTTGCGGCCCTCACGCCTGCTCGGTCGGATAGAGGGTCAGGATGTTGACGTTGACCCGTGGCGGCTGGGTCACGGCGTACAAGATGGCGGCGGCGATGTCCTCGCTTTCCAGCTGCTCCATGTCGCCCAGCCTTTGCTCGACCGCTTGGCGCACATCGGCGCGCATATTCTGGGTGAACTCGGTCTTGACGGCGCCGGGCTCGATGCAGGTGACGCGGATACCGTCCTTGCCGATCTCGCGGCGCAGCGATTCCGCCATCGCGCTCACCGCGTGCTTGGTGCCGGAATAGACCACCGAAGGGTGGATATAACGGCCGGTGCCGGACGAGACGACGACGATGTGGCCGGCGCCTTGCCGCTGCATCGAGGGCAGTGCCGCATGGATCGGATAAAGCAGCCCGAGAATGTTGACGTCGACCATCCGGCGGTACTCTTCCGGCGTCGTGTTGCGGAACGGCGCGGCGACGCCGACGCCTGCAACCGCAAGCAGAATGTCGAGCCGGCCGTACTCCTGCTGGACCCGTTCGACCATCGCCGTGGCTTGCGTCTCGTCGGTGACGTCGACGACAATCGGCAGCGCTGCACTGCCGGTCTCACGGATCCGCCTCGCCAGATTGTCCAGGCGCTCGGCGCGCCGCGCAGCAATCACCAGCGTGGCGCCCTCGGCCGCCAGCGCCAAGGCGGTGGCCTCGCCGATGCCTGAGGAGGCACCAGTCACCAAGGCGATCTTGCCGCTCAGTTTTCCTGTCTGCATCTTTTTCTCCCGAGGTTTTGGATACGCCCTGAAGCTAGGTGCGGATGCTCTGAAAGCAATGCTTATGGGCGACTGAAGGACCGGACGGCTTGCGGGACAGAAGGGCCGGGACAGCGCCCTCCGGCAAGCCCATGTCTGCGCAATTCTCTTTGAGCGAACGAGCGGGCCTTGACGTGACTGGAGCTGTTGCGTCTTGATACGGGGTGCGGGGCTTCGCATGAAAACAGCTGATCGACTATGTCTGCGGGTGGCTTGTTTGCATGCGACGCGCCTGCAGGCACCACCGCGATCCTCTCGTGACCGACCGGGCTGAGCGCAAGATGAAGGTCCTCGTCGTCTATTGCCATCCCTGCACGGACAGCTTCAATGGCGCCGTCCGCGATATGGTGCTGGAGACGCTTGCCGAACGCGGCCATCAGGTCCACCTGCTCGACCTCTATGCGACCGGCTTCGATCCAGTCATGCGCACGCAGGAGTGGCGCGGCTACCACGACAAGGCGGCGAACCTGCAACCCGTGCACGAACATGCGCAGGAGCTGCTCTGGGCGGAGGCGGTCGTCTTCATTTACCCGACCTGGTGGTATGGCCTGCCGGCGATGCTGAAAGGCTGGCTGGAGCGCGTGCTGGTGCCGGGCTTCGCTTTCGAGATGCCGACCGCACGCCGCGGTCCACGGCCCAAATTGCGGCACATACGCCGGGTGATGGCGATGACCACATGCGGTGCCACGCCGCTGATGTCGTGGATCATGGGACAGCCCGGCCGGCGAACCCTGCTGCGCGGCTTCCGCTCCGTCTGCCATCCGCTGTGCCGGACCAAATTCGTGGCGCTCTACCGGATGGACAGCGTATCGGCCGCCGGTCGCCAAGCGCATCTGCAGCGGGTCAGAAAAGCGGTTGCCGGCCTTGGTCGCGCTGATGCGGTCGCCGCCACAGTGCCTGGCTGATAAGCTAGGCGAGCCGTCACCGGCACAGGCGCGTTGACTCTATTCCCCATTTCTGGAAATCTGGAAATATGGACAAGACGCTCGCCCTTTCGGCACTTGCCGCGCTCGGCCAGGAGACCCGGCTGGACGTTTTTCGCCTTTTGGTGCGGGCCGGCGCCGAGGGCGTAGCTGCGGGCGAGATCGCCTCACGGCTCGCCGCGTTGCCGAATACGATGTCGGCCCATCTCAAGATCCTGTCCCATGCCGGCCTGGTGCGGACCGAACGAGAGGGCCGCAGCGTGCGCTACTTCGCCGATATGACCGGCTTTCGCGATCTGCTGGCCTACCTCATGGAGGATTGCTGCAATGGCGCGCCGGAACTTTGCCAGCCGGTCATCCAGGCCGTGACCTGCAACTGCTAGGGGGAGGTTCGTCTTGGCCAATCTTTCCCGCCGCCTTGCCGCCGAAGCCCTCGGCACAGCTCTGCTGGTCGCCACCGTGGTCGGCTCCGGCATCATGGCTGACAGGCTGAGCAATGATGTCGCCGTCTCCCTGCTCGGCAACACCTTGCCGACCGGGGCGATCCTGGTCGTGCTCATCACCATATTCGGGCCGATATCCGGAGCGCACTTCAACCCGGCGGTGACGCTGGTATTTGCGCTTCGACGCGAGATCGAAACGAACGCAGCGCTTGCTTACGTCGCCGCCCAGATTGCCGGCGGCATCGCCGGAACGTTGCTCGCGCATGCGATGTTCGAACTGCCGATCCTGCAAGTGTCGGCGACGGTGCGGACCGGAAGCGGGCAATGGATTGCGGAGCTGGTTGCCGCCTTCGGGCTGGTCTTCACCATCCTCGCCGGCCTGCGCTCACGTCCGGATTCGATCCCCTGGCTGGTCGGGCTCTATATCACCGCCGCCTATTGGTTCACCGCGTCGACATCCTTCGCCAATCCGGCCGTCGCCATCGCCCGTGCGTTCTCCAACACGTTTGCCGGGATCCGCCCCGCCGATCTGGCGGGGTTCATCGCCGCCGAGCTTTTGGGCGCGTTGCTGGCCATGGCATTGGCAGGGTGGCTGCTCGTCCAACCGAAACCAGTCCGACAGATGAAAGCTGCGCAATGACCATCACCATCTACCACAACCCCGATTGCGGCACCTCGCGCAACACGCTGGCCATGATCAGGCAGTCCGGCGAGGAGCCGGAGGTGATCGAATATCTGAAGAACCCGCCATCGCGGCAAAAACTCGTCGAGCTGATCGCGGCGATGGGCATGACGCCGCGCCAATTGCTCCGAGAGAAGGGCACGCCCTATGGCGAACTCGGCCTGGGCGACCCCAAGTGGAGCGACGACGAGATCCTCGATTTCATGCTGGCGCATCCCATCCTGATCAACCGGCCTATCGTGGTGACGCCGCTCGGCACCATGCTCGCCCGACCCTCCGAAGCGGTGCTCGATATCCTGCCCAATCCCGATATCGGCCCGTTCACCAAGGAGGACGGCGAGGTCGTCATCGACGCCAGCGGTAAGCGCGTCGGCTAGATATCGTCTTATTTCGATCTTTGTCGAAATTCTCTTGACGTGCAGCGATTCTGGAAATAGCTTATTTCCATGAAGCTCGAAAAAGCAGCCGCGCAACTTGAAGCCCTCGGCAGCCCGACGCGGTTGCAGCTCTATCGGACGCTGGTGCGAGCCGGCGATGAGGGGCTGCCGGTTGGGCGCATCCAGGACAGGCTCGGCATCGCCGCCTCGACGCTGTCGCATCACCTCAAGCGGCTGGTCGACACCGGCCTGGTAACGCAGGAGCGCCAGGCGACCACGCTGATCTGCCGGGCCAACTATCCCGCCATGAACGGGCTCATCGGATACCTCGCGGACGAATGCTGCGCCGACGGCACCTGTGCGCCGGCATCGGCGGAAGCGGTCGCCAAAACGGCGGCGTGATTTTTTTGGCATTCTAATTCGAAATTACCGGAAGGACGGAAGATATGGATACGATCGAAAAACTCCCTGTGGCGGTGATCGGCGCCGGGCCGGTCGGTCTGGCGGCAGCGGTCCACCTCATCGCGCAGGGCATTCCTGTCAAAGTCTATGAAGCCGGCAATGCGGTTGCATCCAATCTCAGGGATTGGGGCCATGTCCGGGTGTTCACGCCCTGGCGCTATTGCGTCGATCAGGCGGCCAGAGACCTGCTCGAGGCGCATGGCTGGCGGATGCCCGAGCCCGAGGCATTCCCGACCGCGGACGACCTCGTCGCGGACTATCTCGAGCCGCTTGCAAAGCTTCCGCAATTGTCGCCGTCGATCGAAACCGGCGCCCGCGTCGTCGGCATTTCGCGCTGGGGCGCCGACAAGGTGCTGAGCAAGGAACGCGAAAACCGGCCATTCATGCTGGTAGTCGAAACCTCCACCGGCACCAGGCGCGACAGCGCCCGCGCCGTCATCGATGCGTCGGGAACCTGGCAGATGCCGAACCCGCTCGGCGCCGGCGGAATTCCTGCAGAAGGCGAAGCCGAATTTGCCGACCGCATCGCCTACGGCATACCCGATATTCTCGGCCGCGACCGCAGCCTTTATGCGGGGAAGACGACGCTGGTCGCCGGCTCCGGCCATTCCGCCGCCAATGCGGTGCTGGATCTCGCCAGCCTGGCAAATGTGGAGGCCGGCACGGCTTTCATCTGGACAACGCGCGGCACCGATCTGGTGCGCATCTATGGCGGCGGCGATGCCGACCAATTGCCGGCACGCGGCGAACTCGGCGCCGAAGTGCGCGAACTCGCCGAGAGCGGCGGCGTCAGGCTGGTGACGGGCTTTGCGGCTGTTTCGATCCGCGATGCCGACGGACGGCTGGTCGTCGAAGGCCGGACCAGGGACGGTTTGCAGGCGCTTGGCCCGGTCGACCGCATCATCGCCGCGACCGGACAACGCCCGGATCTGTCGCTGACGCGCGAGCTTCGGCTCGAGCTCGATCCGTGGCTGGAAAGCGTCAAGGCACTGGGGCCGCTGATCGATCCCAACGAGCACTCCTGCGGCGACGTGCCGCCGCACGGCCACCGCGAGCTCAGCCATCCAGAGCAAGGGTTCTATACGGTCGGCATCAAGAGCTATGGCCGCGCGCCGACCTTCCTGCTGCTGACCGGCTATGAGCAGGTCCGCTCGGTCGCGGCGGCGATCGCCGGAGACATGGTGGCGGCCGACAATGTCCAGCTCGTGCTGCCGGAGACCGGCGTCTGCACCGTGCCGACGATCGGTACTGCCGATAAGGGGTGCTGCGGCGGTCCGGCGCCCGCCGCTTCGGATGCCTGCTGTGTCGCCGATGTCGACGCAAAGGCGATCGGCAAAAGCGGTTGCGGCTGCAGCGTCGCCGCATGAGCCTTTCGCCGCCTTCGACGGCCATCCTGCGCAGCCGCGGCGCGATCATAACCACGCTTGGCCTGACGCAGATCATGGCGTGGGGATCGTCCTACTATCTTCCCGCGGTCATTGCACCGGCGGTCTCCTCCGATACCGGCTGGCCGCTGGCATGGGTTGTCGGCGGGCTGTCTCTCGGCTTGCTCATGGCGGGATTGATCTCTCCGCGCGTCGGTTCATCGATCGAGCGGCATGGCGGCCGCAACGTCCTGGCATTCAGCGCCGGATGCATCGGGGTCGGCCAGATCGGGCTAGCCCTTGCTCCCAACCTTGCGGCCTATATCGCTGCCTGGCTGATCATCGGACTGGGCATGGGTGCGGGGCTCTACGATGCCGCTTTCGCCACGCTTGGCCGCCACTACGGCCACGGCGCGCGCTCCGCAATCACCGCGCTGACGCTGTTCGGCGGTCTTGCGAGCACGATCTGCTGGCCGATCTCAGCCTTGCTGCTGGGGGAGGTCGGCTGGCGCGGCACCTGCCTGGTTTACGCCGCCTTTCAGCTGGCAATTGCGCTTCCGCTCTATCTGGTGATCCTGCCCCGCGCGGCGCCGCAACCGGCAGTCAAACCAGAATTGCAGGAGGCGGCACCGGTCCTGGAAAACAATATGGATCCGTCGATCATGATCGTTCTGGCCGCGACCCTCACGCTTGCGGCGGTAATCTCCTCGACGCTGTCGGTGCATCTGCTCACCATCCTGCAGGGCAGCGGCATGGCGCTGGCCGCGGCCGTCGGGCTCGGCGCTCTGGTCGGCCCGTCTCAGGTGGCGGCGCGCGCGATCGAGATGATGATCGCGCGCTACCACCATCCGATCCTGACCAAGTTCGCCTCGGTTGCCTTTGTGGCGATCGGCGTTTCGGCGCTCTGGGCCGGCATGCCAATCATCCCGCTGGCGCTCGGTTTCTATGGCGCGGGCATCGGCCTCGAATCCATCGCACGGGGAACGCTGCCGCTCGCGCTGTTCGGCTCGAACGGCTATGCGAGACTAATGGGTCGCCTCGCCATGCCGAGCCTGATCGCCCAGGCGGCGGCACCCTCGGCCGGCGCATTGCTGCTGGAGCGCTTCGGCCCGCATGGGACGTTGGCCGCGCTTTCCGGTCTGGCGCTGGCCAACGTCCTCCTGGCATGCGGCTTGGGCTGGCGGATGCTCCGCCGGCGGGAATCGCAGGTTCAATCCCGATAGGATTTGACCAGCGTTCACCCCCTTCACCTGGGTAGCGGGAGATCTTCTAAGGGGTCGGCAAGGAAGGATGCGGCGATCAGATCGTCAGCATCCAGCCGCAGGGAGCCTTCGGCGCCTCCCATGATGGCGGCAACTTTCTGAAACGTCTTCATCTCGTGCTCGGTGATCTGGGCGCTTCGCATTCTGGCTTTGAGGTCAGCAACGCGCAGCCCCAAACTGTGGGACATTCCGATTTTACGGTTCGACATGGTAAGATGCTCCTCCCCGGCCCATGTTTGTTTTGCCACCCGCCCTTATTCGCAGTTCCTCCGCCTGCCTAAATATGAGGCATCGCGAATACAGCGCCCGAACGCCCGATGCAAGGGAAGGTTCCGGCGCGCAGAGGTCACGAAATAATAATGCGAAGGAAGCACGGCCGATGGTCCGGCCGGAGGTAGGACTTAGGTACGACGCCCCGCCAGACAGAGGGTTCCGGAGGCTTATCGGCTGGCGAGGACCATGCGGTTGCCTTCGCTGTCGCGAAACTCCGCCACCATGCGGCCCGGCTGCCACGGCGCCTCATGAGGTTCGGTGACGATCTCGACGCCGCCCGCCTTCAACGCCGCGGTCATTGCTCCGACATTTTCGTCGACCAGCACCAATACCGGCTCCGCGGCGGGGGTGTCGTCGGCGCGCCTGATGAAATGCAGGTTCGTCACGGCATGCGGAAACGCCAGCTCGATCCAGCGCCAGCCGCCATCGCCCATCTTCTGGTCGGCCAGCACCTGACAGGCGAGATGCCTGGTGTAGAACGCCTTGGCACGGTCCTGATCGAACACTGGAAGCTCGGCAAACTGGATATGCATGATCGTCTCTCCTGCTTGATGGCTGCCGCGCAGCCGCCCACGCGGGAAAGACGATGCGGGCAACCGAAAAGATTCTTCGGTAATGAGAATCTTTTCAGCGCGGCCGGTCGTCCTTCGTTCATACCAACCAGTCAGGAGACGACGATGAACTATGCGCTCATTCGATATGGTGTGAACCAAGCCGACCTGGACAATAACCGCGCGCTGGTCGAAAAAGTGTTCGAAGCGCTTGGCGAGGCAGCACCGTCGACGGTCCGCTATCTCGTACTCGAGCTGGACGACGGTTCGTTCGTCCACATCGTCGGTCAGGACGGCGATTCGTCGGCGCTGACCGGGCTTGCGGCCTTCAAGGCGTTTACGGAAAACCACGCCCAGCGCCGCTCCACCCCGGCAATGCGATCGCCTGTCAAAGTCATCGGCAACTATCGTATGCTGGCGGATCAAAAAGCCGGGTAGCGCCTGCCATGCCGCTCGCGCAGAAATGGGACGCTACGCCGAAAATGAACAGGGCGACTTTGGAGGCGATGCTCATCGAGTTGCGGCCAAGGCTGCATCGTTACTGCGCGCGCATGGCCGGCTCGGTGATCGACGGCGAGGATATCGTCCAGGAGGTGCTGATCAAGGCGCTGCAGGCGATCGACGGCGGCGCGATGGTCGAACGGCCGGAGCAATGGCTGTTTCGCATCGCCCACAATGCCGCGCAGGATCATCTGCGGCGGCGCAATCGGGAAAGGTCGCGCATGACCGAGGCCGACATGAGCGTCATCGAGGATCCCTCCGGCAGCGCCGACAGCCGGCTCGCCGCCCAGACCGGCCTGCGCTCCTTCATGCAGCTTTCGGTGCCGCAGCGCAGCGCCGTGATCCTGGTCGATGTGCTCGGCCTCAGCCTGCACGAGACCTGCGAAGTCACCGGCGCGACGCTCGCCGCCACCAAGGCCGCGCTGCATCGCGGGCGGGCGCAGCTCAAGCTGCTGGCCCTGCAGCCCGAGCAGGCGCTCGCGCCGAGGCTCGACGCCGATGACGAGCGCCGGCTGCGGCGCTATGTCGACCTGTTCAACGCGCGCGACTTCGACGCGGTCAGGGCTCTGATCGCCGAGGACGTCCGGCTCGATGTCGTCAACCGCGTCCGCCTGCGCGGCAAGGCCGAAGTGTCGACTTATTTCGGCAATTACGACCGCGCGACCGATTGGGCGCTGTCGCTGGGCTTTGTCGACGGCCGGCCGGCGATTCTCATCCGCAACCCTGGGGACCCGGACGGCGCCGTGCGCGGCTTCATGCTGGTCGAATGGCGAGACGAGCAGGTCGTCCAGATCCGCGATTTCCGCTACGCACCCTGGTGCTTGCCCGATGCGGAGATCAGTACGATAGAGCGGTGAGGGGCTTGCCGAGATGGCGCGCGGAGGCGACGTGGCCAAGGTTGCGCCACCGAACAAGTCTGCCATCGCCTCGGCCACCAAGCTGAAGGGGTCCGCGTCCGATTTCGGGGAGCGGTATCGTCGCGAAGAGGATCTACGGCCCACAGCCGTCATGCTCGATATAGAGCGGCGCCAGCTTTCGGATCAGGCAGCCTCTTCCTGGTTGACCCAAACGCAATTGCCACATGGCAGCAAGTTCTTAGAGCGGTTCCGGCTCTCCTGGAACCGGTAGCCCGCTCTAACTATTTGTTTTGCCGCATTTATGCGGACGCAAAATGATTCCATTTGGCTGCAAAATGCTCTAGCCGATACGCACGCGGCGCGTCACCTGGCCATTGCTCTCCCAGTATGTGTGTTTCTTGGCAATCAAGGGATCGTCCATCGCCGGTTGAATTTGTCCCGTGGTGCTGACCGCGCGCGAGGTCACCGTGTGTTCTCCAGGAGAGGGATTTGCCCAAGCCAGGGACCAAATTTTCCAGGCGTGTTCTGCCTCCTCACTGTGGTCAATGGTCGCTGGTGCCCAAGGCCCCTGGTCGATTTGCACTTCGACCCGGTCGATCGGCGCCCCCCAGGCTGCGCCAACGATGCGGTAATCTGAGTCTTTCCGGGTAACCTTCGCAGGCGCGGACTTTATCAGCGCTCGCCCGACTGACGTCTCGGCCCATACGGTCTCGCCGTTGTGGTCCTCCTCCCGGATGGTCACATAGTCACGGGCCATCAGAAGGCTCATGAACCGCGTATCGCGAACCTCGATGCGCTTTAGCCACTTGACGTTGGCGATCCCGTACCAGCCTGGCGCAATGAGCCGTACCGGGAAGCCATTGGGCGCCGGCAAGACGGCTCCATTCATTTCATAGCAGAGGAGATTATCGGGGTTCATCGCGTCGGCGAGCGACATGCTGCGAGCGAAGTTCTGCTGCATCTTGACGTCGCGTATTGCGACCTCGCCTTTGTCAGTACCGAAAAAGACGACCTCGATGCCCTTCTCCAGAACGCCGGCTTCCTCGAGGATCGGGGCGAGCGGCGTCCCAGCCCAGCGGGCATTGCCGATGCCGCCGGTGAAAAAGGGAAACCCGTGGTTGCCCGAGCATTCCACTGTGAAAACGACCTCCTGCCGCGGTCGTGCCCTGATGTCGGCGAGCGTCAATTTTAAGGGCTTCTTGACCAGGCCTCCGATCTCCATCGACCATGTCTTCTCGTCGATCGTTGGTCGGTTGAAATGCGAGATGCTGAAGAACTTGTCGTTTGGCGTTATCCAGCTATCCAAATCCTCCCAGACAAGCTGCTTCTGGATACCTACCGGATCGGGATTTTCGGTCGGCTGATCCAGCCATGGAATAACCTCCTCGCTCGGCCGTGTTGGAAAAGCGTAAGCCCGACGCGAGGTATAGAGAGCAGCAATTGCGGCAAGAGCCGCGCTTCCTTGAACAAGAAGTTCTCTGCGCTGAAAATCAGGCATGTTGTTTACCTCCCAGTTGATCCGGAACGGGCTGCAACGTGCCTTCGGCCGTAGCCTGATCACGGATAGGCGACACAATGTGAGGTCTGCCAACCCGGAAATATCCGGATAGCTCAGACGATCACCGACGCAAGTCAGGCATGTGAAGCGTTGGACGAAACTCTGGCTCGCGTTTCGCATGCCAAGAGTGCGCCTTTGAGAAGGAAGTGTCCACAACTTGGACGGGACATGATGATGATTGAGACATTCCATGCCGATTTTCGGTCCTGCCAAATCGTTGCTGCTCGGATCGCTGCCGAACGCCCGCTTCTGGGTCATTTCGGGACCTTCGTGGGTTCTCGTCGAACCGGTGTTTCCTGGTTCTCGTCGAACCGGTGTTTCCTGCCGGCCGGTGGGTTGGCCGTGCGGCCGGCACCGCCCTGATCGCTTGGGGCGGTGCAACGCTTGTGGTCTGACGACCAGGGCTGCTTCGAATCTCGCATTTGCAGGAAACGATACCTCCTGACGCAAAGTGCATCGCACCGCCCCAGCCAGGCCGGCTCACAACGCGTCGGGGCGGACCGGCGGTGACGTCAAGCTTACGCAGGCATTCAGGCGTCGAGGAACTTTGAACCCTCGCGTCCGTTTACCGGCTATCACGTCTGGAAGTTCCGCCATGAATGTCAGCGATGAAAGGACTGTATCGCTTTGGGCGGCAACCGAAGTCGCGCCTGAGGCGGTTCCGCTCGAGCGGAGTGAACAGGTCGATGTCATGGTCGTCGGATCTGGCATTGCCGGACTGTCGGTCGCCTACGAACTGGCCCTCGCCGGGCAAAAGGTGGCGGTGCTCGATCGCGGCCGGATCGGAAGCGGCATGACGGCACGCACCACCGCGCATCTGTCGTCGATCTGCGACGACTATTTTTCGGAACTGATCAAATTGCGCGGCGAGGAACTGGCGCGGATTTACTACCAAAGCCAGTCGGCGGCTATCGACCGTGTCCAATCGATCCAGGAAGCAGAGGGTATCGCGTGTGATTTCCGCCGCCTCGACGGCTTTCTGTTTCCGGCGTCAGGCAGAAGGGAATCCGTCATCGAGCGCGAACTGGGCGCCGCTCTGAAGATTGGTGTCGACGTCGAGAAAACCGCAGGCGTGTCGTTTGCAGGCTTTTCGGATACGCCCGTCCTTCGCTACGCCAATCAGGCGACATTTCACCCCCTCGAATATCTCCGCGGGCTGGCTGCGGGCATTCGCGCGCGCGGCGGCATGCTTTATGCGCAGACCATCGTCGACAAGGTCGCGGAGACCGACGGCGGCGTCCGCGTAAGCACGGTCTCGGGCTTTACCGTGTCTGCCAGATCGGCCGTTGTCGCCACTAATTCGCCGATCAACGATCGGGTCGCGCTCCACACCAAGCAAGCGCCGTATCGGACCTACGCGATGTCGTTCGAGATCGCGCGCGACGTTTTGCCGGATGCACTCTATTGGGACACGCTGGATCCCTATCACTACGTTCGCCTGCAGCCTGGTGAAGGCAAAACCGACTTTCTGATCGTCGGTGGTGAGGACCACAAGACAGGGCAGGCCGACGATGCCGACAACCGCTTCGCGGCCCTGGCGGACTGGATCAAAAAATTGGTGCCCGATATCGGCGCGGAAACCAATCGATGGTCCGGGCAGGTGATGGAGACCGTCGACTATGCCGGGTTCATCGGCCGCAATCCCGGCAACCGGCATGTCTTCGTGGTCACCGGCGATTCCGGTCAGGGCATCACCCATGGGGTTGTTGCCGGCCAATTGGTTTCCGACCTGATCCTGAAGGGGGAAAGCCCTTGGCGGGAACTTTACGAACCCTCCCGCAAGACGGTACGGGCGATCGGCGACTATTTGGCGGAGAATGCGACAGCGATCAGGAGTTTTGCCGAGTATGTCGCGCCTGGCGAAATCGATTCCGCCGATAAGCTGCGGCCGGGAGAGGGCGCTATCGTGCGCGAAGGGCTTACCAAAGTCGCGGCTTTTCGCGATGAGGACGGCACGCTCCACAAACGCTCGGCCGCATGCACCCATGTCGGCTGCCACGTTCATTGGAACTCATTGGAACGCTGCTGGGACTGCCCCTGCCACGGCTCGCATTTTGCCGTCGACGGCACGGCTTTGAACGGGCCGGCCGTATCGCCCCTGGCTCCTGTCGGATAATTCTTTTTTCGCCCCCGCCGCGCAACTCACAATTCCTTCTCGGCCAGCTCCCGAAATGCGTCGGGAACCGACCGCTGTAGTCCGAGCGCGACCGAGGCGTAGCCGACCGCCTCCCAGCCGAATCGGTCGCGGATCTTGTCGATGGCGCGATCCGCGGTCCAGCGCGCCGCGCCCTTCCGGGTGCCGAGGCGGCGGCGGTCGTCGTCGAGCCCGAGCGGCAGTTCCAGTTGCAGGCCGGCATGCTGCTCCAGATGCGATACGGCGATCGCCAGCAGCGAGATTGTCTTTTCGTGCGGATGGTCGATGAGCACCTTGCGCACCAGCGCCTCGGCGATTTCGGCCAGCATGGCGGTTGCCGAAATCGGCTGGTCGAGCGTGACCGAGCGCGTCACCGAGCGCAAATCGGCAAAGCGGACACGAACCGTCACCGTGCGGCCAGGCCGGGATTTCGCACGCAACCTGGTGGCGACCCTGTCGGCCAGATGCAGCAAAGCGGGGACGAAGACCTGCTCGTCGGCCGGTTTGCGGCCGAGCGCCGATTGCGCGCCGGCCGAGCGCGCCCGGCGCTGCGTCTCAAGCTTGCGCGGATCGCGGTTCCACGCCAGCGCGTTCAGTTTCTCTCCCGCCGCCGGCCCGAGCAGGCGCTCCAGCGCACCACTGTTGGTCTTCGCCAACTCGCCGATGGTGTTGACGCCGATACCGGCCAGCCGCTCCCTAGTGACCGGGCCGACACCCCACATCAGCTCGACCGGCAGGTGGTGCAGGAACTCCAGCTCGTGGCGCGGATCGACCACCACCAGCCCGTCCGGCTTTGCGACCTGTGAGGCGATCTTGGCCAGATGCTTGGTGCGGGCCACGCCGACCGAGATCGGCAAGCCGAGCTCAGCCCGCACGCGGCGGCGTATCTTGCCGGCGATCTCGGCCGGCGAGCCGAACAGGTGGGTGCAGCCGGCCACGTCGGCAAAGGCCTCGTCGATCGAAATCCGCTCGACCACCGGCGTGAAGTCGCCGAGCACCTTGATTGCCGCATCGCCCAGCCGCTGATAGTCCTTGAAATGGCCGCCGACGAAAATGAGTTGCGGGCAGAGTTCCCGCGCCCGCCGTCCCGGCATGCCGCCGCGCACGCCGAACGCCTTGGCCTCATAGGATGCGGCAAGCACTACCCCGCCGCCGACGGCAATCGGCTTGCCGCGCAAGGCCGGGTCGAGCAATTGTTCGACCGAGGCATAGAAGGCATCCAGATCCGCGTGGAGGATGTTGGCTTCCATCCGGCCCGTTCGCCTGCGGCCGCTCGAAGGCCGCATTGTCTCGCGTTATGATAGGAACATAAAGAGAACATTGCGGGCGAATTGTCAAGCAGCGTGGAGGCTGCCGCCGCAACCTACAGCGCCATCTTGTAGCCGAGATGACTGGCGGTGAAACCGAGGCGCTCGTAAAAATCGTGCGCTTCCCGTCGACCTTTGTCTGTGGTGAGTTGGACGAAGCTGCAATTGCGCGAACGGCACGTTTCAATCGCCCATTCGACCATCAGCTTGCCGACGCCGCGCGAGCGCCATTGCCGGGCGACGCGAACGCCTTCGATCTGGCCGCGCCAGGCACCCTTCCTGGAGATACCCGGAAGGAAGGTGAGTTGCAGGGTCCCGACCACTTGCCCGGCCTCGACAGCCACGGCCAGCAACTGGTTGGGGTCGGCATCGATTGCGCTGAAGGCATCGAGATAGGATGGCGCAAGCGGCGTGGATGGGTCTTCCCGGTCTGCGCCGAGCACATCGTCGGCAAGCATTGCAACGATCGCCGGCAGGTCGGGCGCCTGCGCGCGACGGAATTCGATCTCGCTCATCGCGCGAAGACATACGGTGCGACGTCGGCGATCGCAATATCCGTTTTGACCCGCAAGGGAGGTCCGCGCCTTCAGGCGGTCTCAAACGCCCAGAGGCGGTGGCCGTAGCGGCGGAAGAAGCGGGCGAAGAGGCGCTGTTGCCTGGCGCGGGCGAGGTCGGCGGCGCGCCTTTCCTGCCGCCAGCGCGGCATGTTGCGGAACATCGACAGGAAGCGGGCGGCGTCCTCGAGTGCCTCCTCGGCTGGCTGCGCCGGACGGATCGCCGCCAGGAACAGAGCGCGGCTCGGCTTCATCTGGTCAATCGCCGCCTTGCGCTGGCGATGACCCTGGCGTGCCTTGCGGATGCCGTCCTGGCGGATGGCCGCGAAAGCGGCAAGCATGGCCGGGCTGTCGCCGCTATAGCCGCAGGCATGGGCGAACTGGGCTGGGTTCATCGTCGCTCCCTTGCTGCCGGCCGGCCGCGGTTCTGTGGCTCGCGCCGATTCCAGCCCGCAGCCAGATATAAGCATAACTCAAATAATTGAACAAGTGAAACTTTCACGTTGATGTAAGCGGAACCGACTCGACTCCGCTCCAAAAACCGATAATGATGTGAACAAAGCAGGAACAACGATGGGGGTGGCCATGGCATTGGCGGGCAAGGAAGCGACGATCGCCGATGTCGTCTCGATTGCCGTCGAGTGCATCGATTGCGGCCGCAACAGGTGGTGGAAGCCGGCCGAGCTCAAGCGGCATGGGGTGAGGCCGGAGACGCCGCTATCAGCGCTTTCGGGGCGCCTCATCTGCAAGGCCTGCCGTGCCGATGGCCTGCCGGGCGCCGCCGTTTCGATCCAGGCCGCCTTCATCGACGACCGGCAACGGGTGCGCGCCGAGGCGCGCCTGCTCAACGGTCGAGAGCCGGAGCAGTCGAGGCGGGCTTGAGGGGGGAACTTCCTTCTCCCCTTGTGGGAGAAGGTGGATCGGCGCGTAGCGCCGAGCCGGATGAGGGGTGCTGGAAGAAACTCGGCGTTAAAATATGGAACGATTTTAAAGCCTTACGTAGCGATCCGTCCGGCACCCCTCATCCGACCGAGCTTCGCTCGGCCACCTTCTCCCACAAGGGGCCTGTTGCGTAATTCGCTGATTGTGATTCTCTGAGACGAAGCTCGGAGGGAATCGCGATGGCAGTGAAGCAGATGGGCCAGT
>NZ_JAMYTP010000019.1:0-128216 GCF_040322515.1 Mesorhizobium sp. M0136 | reverse complement strand
AATTTTGAGCGGCAGCGGCGTTCTGCCAAGCAAACACAGTGCAAACCGCTAGAACCAAGCCGGATGTGCCGTAAGCTCTGGTTCGTCTCAAAGTCATTGTTGCTGGACCTCTGCTACTCGCCGACACTCACCCTTACCACATCTGCTGACACTCGAGCCACGGTGACCACATGGCTGTGCTCGCGGCGCAGTGGGTCAAGCCTGGTGTGAAGCTCCGCGTCAAACACCTTCGCGGCGAATTCTAGGCGGCCAGCTTACATTAGCCAGAGTGAACAGAACGTGATTACGGGCCAGGCCTTCACACCTTCGCCTTGCACCAGCCCGCCCACCTAGCATGCCCCGCCATCGCGAACGGCCCAGCACGGGCGAAAGACAAGCTCCTTCCTGGCGCCGCGCCGCGTGCAGTCGGAACAAATGGGATCGACGCCGGTTAACAATCGAAGGGACCGCAAACGAAGCGGTATGATGATGATTGATATTTTTAGCTTCGAACTGGCCAATGCCAGGCTGCGCGTTAAACGGGCCGAGCGCTCGCTGAAGCGTGCGAATGAACTGTTGTTGAACGATGGCTGTGTCGCCGTCAATCTCGCGTTGTGCGACCGCATACGGTCTGAGCAAAAACGCGTGATTGAGGCCCGGGAACGCATGACGAAGATCGATCGGAAGACTTGACCCATGATGCTCGCGACCCTCCACCTTGAAACTGCGAGATACGGCGACGAATATCGCGTCGCAAGGCTCGCGCTGCTGAGGCAGCAATGATACGGCACATCAAGCGCACAGACGCCTCGGCGCAGAAAGTCGAACAATCGCTGGCAAGATTGGCCAAAGCAAACACGCTCGGGGACCGGCTCGCGCAACAGTAGGTCCGCGCGCTCTACCGTCGTTTGACGATGACCCCGTCATGCTGCGTCGCCAACAACAAGGCTGCATCAACGTCGCACCTGCGCTCGCTGGGCGTCGCGCCCCAAAAGCACAAGGCAGTCGTTTCGGCGAAGATCCAAGAAGTGTCGATATTTTCACCTTCCTAGGGACGTAGGCACAACGCCAAAATGAAGGCCGCGATAAGCAGCATGGCAGGTAGAGGGGCGCGCGAAGGCTACTGAGCGGCTTTCATCTCGCCGCACTCTTGCCTCAGATCAGCCTACAACCAATCGGCCCGCGCTTCACCAGAAGCACGGGCATTGATAGGCTCGGCACTATCGCCGCCCCGTCTACCGCGGGACCGCTGGTATTCCCGAGACTGAGCGCTCTGTTTCGGCGGAGAAAACCACGAAGGCAAAGATCAGCACGGCGACAGCGACAATCATCGAGCCGGTGGCGACGATCGGCTCGAGCGCCGGATTTCCCTGCAGCATCAGGTAAAGCGCCGGCAGCATCACGACCAGGCCGAGATTGTAGACGCCGTAGTGGATCATCGCCGTCCTGCGGGCAGCCTTTACCGGGTTCAGCGCATAATAGCCGCCGAATATTGCACTGGTGACCCACCCCAGCAGGTTGATGTGCGCGTGAGCCGGAAACGCGCCGTGATCGCCTGAAATTGCCATCTGCAGGCCAGCTGCAATTCCCAGAATAAGAAAGACGATGGCTGTCTTGAAAAAAAGCTCCGAAACCTTAGGCATGTCATTCCCCCAAACCCGTTTTGCCGCCGCATCATGCTCTGGTTCCGGCGATCTTGCCAAGGGGACCGTCGGGCCTGCGGACCATTTGCCGCCGGCCTGACGGCCCGTCGGCAGCCGGGCCTGGCCGGTTGCGAGTCCAGCCGGCAAAAAATATGCGCTCACCCTAATTTAATTGCAATATCACCCGCCAGGCTTCCATGTCGTTCTCACTAAGGAAGTCCTGCACAATCGTGGTGCCATACGCGCCAAAGGTCTGCCCGTCAGTGTTCCAGCAAGGCCTCGCCGAACTTCTCCCACAGCTGAGCGCAATCTGTAGCTCTGAGGCTGGGGGTTCCGAGTGGGCCATATCTGATGACGGCGGCGTGAACATCATAGCCAACGATAGGTGCATTGGCGACAAAGTGGATAGCCTCACCCAATCGGCGAGAGCCAATTGGCGCGTCGGTTTTGTTGGTGATGTCGAAGACACCACGAATGTCCGCTTCCTGGTTCCTGGCTGCCAACGCAGCCGCCATTTCCCTTTCGTGCATCATCGAAATCTCTCCGATCGGTCTAAGTCTAAGAACCGCGGCTTGTGCCGGTCCGGCAGCTGGCAACCGGCAAATTGAAGTGCCTTTTGCAGCATCTCGATTGGCTCTTGCTGCGAGCCACTCCGCCCGCTGCCGCGGCAAGCCGATAAGGCAACTGCCAGCGAAATCCGCAGGCACGTCCACGGTCGCATCAAACACGGCCCACGTGCCAGTCGGCTCCTGAACGGGCAAAAACCTCATAACAGCGCCTGCTAATATACTATGCCGATTGTGAGGACGAGACTTTTTCCTGCATCCACTAAACGAATGAGAGATGGTGTCGAAGTGCCGGGCGACGCTCGTCGAAAACAATCGTCTGCGACATCGCCAGGATCGGAGATGGGCCTGAGCCGGCCGCATTTTGGGAGTCGCCGCAAGGGACAAGCACAAGACGCAGCACACAAACGCGGCCAAATGTTCATCCAGAATCGCGATTTCGTTGCGGATAGATGGTCTCGCCGCGCTTCAGCATCGCCACGAACGCCGCGATCTTCTTCTTGCGCCCGGCTTCGGTCTTCATGTTGTGGATGCGGAAGGCGAGCGCGAAGCGGTTTTGCCCGCTGAGCTTTGCCAGCATCTCTTTTGCCCTGGGCTCGGCGTCTATTGCCGCCTGGAGGTCGTCGGGGATCTTCATCTCCTTGCCGCTCTTGTAGGCGCGCGCCCAGCGGCCGTCGGCCTTGGCCGCATCGACCTGCCTCAGCCCGTGCTCGGTCATCCGGCCCTCCTCGATCAGCCGGGCGACATTGTCGACATTGATCTGGCTCCAGGTGCTCTTCTTGCCGCGCGGGGTGTAGCGCTGCAGGTAGCTTTTGCCGTCCAAGGCCTTGCGCACCGCATCGATCCAGCCCCAGCACAACGCCACGTCGATGGCTTGCTTCGGCGTGATCGACGGCAGCCCCGAATCGAGCTTATGGATCTTGATCCAGACTTCGTCCTCGCTGTCGTGATGCTCGCCAAGCCAGGCATGGAAGCTTTCGGCATCCCTGAACTCGCGCACCTTGGCGGGGTCGACCTTAACGGGCGCCATCAGCCGATCCGCCGGTGACCCAGGCGCGTAACGACGCCGAACCGCGCCCTCATATCAGCTCCAAGTCCGATATCCGCAGGCCTGTTGATTCCCGCCGGCACGCATTCAGCCCGCACGATTGGGCGTGCCGAGGACATGGGATTTCCGGCGGCAGCATGACGCCGTCGAATGTCTGCATGAACATCGCCGCCGCAAAGAACGCGTCTCTTCGGTGGCGTCGCTGTGCCAGCCGAGCCGCTTGCCGGGCTCGATCTCGTAGACAATGACCGGGGACTGGGTGGTGCCGTGCCCGCCGTAAACCGCGAAAGCGCCGGCCCATTTGACCGACGGATCGTCCTCTGCCCAAACCGGCGAACGTTCGAGCCTGTCGGATGCGACGACTGCTGTCATGGCTTCGTTCTCTCAGCGAATTGCGAACACGAATCTAGATGATTTTTCTAGTCTGCGTCAGCAAAACTGGCTGGCAACCATTCCCTCGCCCATTGCGCGTGACGATTTGTCGGACCGCGATCCGACCTATTCTACTCTCGGGCCGGATCACTGGGCCGATTCCCCAATGCAACCAAGCCTTTACCCTTTAGCCACTTTTGAGTTGCCCCTGCGTTGCGTTCGTGGTCCTGGTACAACCAGGGCGTTCAATGCGGCATTCGGCAACGGTCGCCTCACCGACCGTCAAGGCAACACACCGTCGAGCCAACACAGGAGATAGCAATGGGCATTTTCGACAGTATCAAAGGTGCGATTTTCGGAAACGCGGTTGCGGCCGAAGCGCCGCCGGCGCAACCGTCTCCCGCGCCTGCTTCGAGCACAGCCACCCAGCCGACGGCGCCTACCCGATCCGCCCCGGCTGCAACCCCGGCTCCGGCCGCGCCGGCCGCGCTGTCCTCTGCCCCGGACATCGCTGCCATTCTCGACAAGGCCGTGGCCGCGAAGGGGCAGAAACTCAACTGGAAGAATTCGATCGTCGACCTGATGAAGGCTCTGAATATCGACAGCAGCCTTGGCGCCCGCAAGGAGCTTGCCCACGAGCTGAACTACACCGGCGATATGAACGACACTGTAACGATGAATCTGTGGCTGCACGACGCACTGATGAAAAAGCTGGCCGAGAATGGCGGCAAGCTTCCGAGCGACCTAGCCGCCTAAAGTCACAAGACAAGCAATTCCAGGAAAACGTGTGAACGGTTTTCCGTCCGGAATTGCGTCAAACAAAAAAAGACAGACCGGTTCGGCGTTT
The DNA here is from genome assembly GCF_040322515.1 of Mesorhizobium sp. M0136. Taxonomy (NCBI): domain Bacteria; kingdom Pseudomonadati; phylum Pseudomonadota; class Alphaproteobacteria; order Hyphomicrobiales; family Phyllobacteriaceae; genus Mesorhizobium; species Mesorhizobium sp. M0136. Next base: position 123,761 of record NZ_JAMYTP010000019.1, on the reverse strand, counting down.
CCGTGAAACGACGAACCGTCCCGGTCCTGCCCTCACCGTGGTTCTTGCTGCGCCAACTTCGGGCGCAACCGAGCAGACCACGATGCCAAGCGTCAGACCGCCAGATAAATAAAATTGAGACCCGTCCCGACCGTCAGGATCGGTGTTTGGCGAGGTGGCATGCCACAAAAAGCGCTTGCCGCCTCGCACCCGGATTGCCTCACGCAAAGCGCCGATTTCGGTCGCTGCCCACGCGCTGGTAGGACCACCATTTTGCTGGCGAAACGCGACGTTCGGCGTATCATTCTCCCCGGAGAGAGTTCATGGTGGGAGGAAGCCAATGAACGTGGTGCAGAGGGTGACTGTCGCCGACTTGACGGCCCAAGAGCTTGTTTCATCTGCGCTTTCACGGTTCGGTGCCGGCGACACCATATCGACGAGGGCGATGCTGGACATCGTTCGCAGGACGGCCCCGGCCTGCGGCAACAGCGACGACGATCTGGTCGAGCTTATCGTCATGACGGCCGTTGGTAGGACCATGGGCGTCGTGTTCGACCATCGGTCTCAATAAAATAATCTGGAACGAACATCAGGCTGCGCCAGCAGCAGTGGCGGGCGGTTGGCAGCGCCAAAGAGGCCAGCCTGTTTGTGCATGAAGGCCGTCCTGGCACCAAGCCCTTGCTTTGAACAAAACCGCTGCTCATGCCGGGTCATGCCGAAGGCGGTAATTGGGCGACACGCTCGAAGGAACTCGCTGAAATCTTGCCCGTTATGCTCTCGTCGAGATGAGGAGAGCTGCCATGGCCGACGACAAAACCAAGACCGACAGTCGCGACCGCTCACGAGTGGCGGGCGGCGAAGACTACGAGGTACGTCACTTTGCCGAGGAAGCGGGCATCACCCCGGATCAGGCACGCACGCTGATCAAGCGTCACGGCACCGACCGCAAGGTGCTGAACGAAATCGCCGAAAGCATAAGAGCGTCGTAATGGCTGACAAGAAAACCGCAATGGCCGACCGCAAGACGCGTGATCCGGACGAAAAGGAGGCTCTGCGTCTGGCCGAAACCACCGACGTTTCGCCGAAGCAGGCGAAGGATCTGATGCGCAAGCACGGCAAGGACAGCCCGAAGGTCGCGAAGGAAGCCAAGAACTTCAAGGCCGAGGGCTGAGCCGCCGAGCCGGTCGGACGCGCGGTACAGGGGTGTGGCCGCAATCCTGGAGCTTATCGGTTTTCTAACAAATTCGGCCTATCCCTTCCGCTATCGCGGCTCAGGGATGCCATATGCGCGGGATATCTGGTGAGGCGAGGCCGTCGATAGGCGATATACGGCATGTGAGGTTGGTATTTTGCCTGCTGGCGGCGGTCGTGATGGCGGCGGCGCTCCTCGCCTTTGCCACCTCCCTCCTGCAGGATCCTGATAGCTGGTGGCACATCAAGGTCGGCATGGATATGCTGGCAAGCCGCACATTCCCCACTGTCGACGTCTATTCCTACACTTTTGCCGGCCAGCCATGGATCGCCAAGGAATGGCTCAGTCAGCTTCTCCTTGCAATTGCCTTTGAAGCCGGCGGCTGGAACGGCGTGGTGCTGCTGGCGACTGCAGTAATCGCGCTCACGATCTTCTTGACGTCGTGGTATCTCAGCGCGTGGTTGAAGCCGACGCTGGCGATAGGACTGACGCTGGTTCTCGCGCTTTTGATCGGGCCAATCTATGTCGCCCGGCCGCACATCTTTACCTTGCCCATCATCGTCGTCTGGACCGCCGGTCTTTTCCAGGCCGCACGCAACGAGAAAGCGCCGCCTTTGTGGCTGCTGACGCTGCTTTGCCTGTGGGCCAATCTCCATGCCACCTTCACCTTCGGTTTCGTCATCGCCGCCTTCGCCGGCCTCGATCTCGTCATGCGCACGCGCTTGTCGAACCCCCGGCTGCTGGCCAAGTGGATCGCTTTCGGGCTGCTTTGCCCGCTGGTCAGCCTGTTCAATCCCTATGGCGTCAAGGCCATACTCGCCACGTTCACGGTGGCCTATGGCAATGAGGCGGTGCCTTACATTGCGGAGTGGCAACCCTTCGACGCCTCGCGGCACACCCTCCAGGAGGTGGCCCTGCTGGTGGCGTTTTTCGGGCTGCTCGTGTCGAGATTGCGCATTGGCTGGGCCAAGGCGCTGTTCCTTGTCTTCACGCTGCACGCCTATCTCACCCACATACGGTTCATGTACTTGTTCTTTCTTCTTGTCCCGGTGGTCCTTGCCGTTGAGGTGGCGCAACAATATCCAGCGCTTTCAGCCGAGAAATGGGCGGCGGAAAAGCGCGACGGACTTGAACAATTTTTCGCACGGCAATTTTCCAGGTTTTGCGCTGGACTTGCCGTTTTGCTGGTTTTGGCGGCTGCCGCCTTCACGACCTATCCGGTCGCGCCGAGCCAGAAGACCTCGGCGAGGGACGCACTGGCCTTCGCCCAATCCCATAATCTGTCGGGCAATCTGCTGAACTCCTACGATTTCGGCGGTACGCTGATTTTCCATGGCATCAGGACGTTTATCGACGGCCGCGCGGATCAGCTCTTCCTGAATGGCTTTACGGAAACGGATGAGCAGACTGGGCACAGCCGGGGCAAGCCGATCCTGAAAGCCCAACTCGAGAAATATACGATAGGCTGGGCATTGTTGACCGCCGACGACAGCCGCATTCCGTTCTTCGACGAACTGGGCTGGGAGCGGGCCTATGCGGACGACTACGCGGTGATCTACACCCGCGCGGACTGAGCCCCGGCAGCTTCGCGCGCCGGTGTGCACATCCCTCCTGAAGCTGTGGCCAGCGCCGAGGCGGCGAAATCCTTATGGGATTTTGATTTCTTTGCTCCGCGTCCCGTCTCGACCCTTTATGGCACTTTGATCCATATTCGCCGAAGCGATGTATCCGGCCGCCGATATGATGCGGCGACGGGTTTTGGTAGTTTGTTAAAGTAAACAATCAAACACAACATAAGGAAAATGCGCAATGGATATAGTTGTTGTCGCGATTGGAATCACGTTCTTTGCTCTATGCTTCGGCTACATCAAAGCCTGCGACAATCTGTAAGTTTATGGGATCTAACATGCTTTTCGACTATATCCTCGGCGGCGCCGTGACCTTGTTTCTTCTCGCCTACCTGACATACGCCCTCGTTCGCCCGGAACGCTTCTGATCTCCGCTGGCAAGGAGCCAACCCCATGACAATCTACGGATGGCTGCAGATCCTCGTCTATTGCGGGATCGTCGTTCTGCTGGCCAAGCCGCTCGGCGGCTACATGTATCGCGTTTTCAGCGGCGAGCGCACATTCCTGTCGTCAATTCTGGCCCCGCTCGAGCGCCGGCTCTACCGCATATCAGGGACCAGCGAGCGCGAGGAGCAGCACTGGACCTCTTATGCGGCGGCCCTGCTGTTCTTTAACCTGGCCGGCTTCCTGGTGCTCTATTTGCTGCAACGGCTGCAAGGCGGCCTGCCCTACAATCCGGCCGGCATGACCGCCGTCGAACCTGGGCTGGCCTTCAACACCGCCGCCAGCTTCATGACCAACACCAACTGGCAGAACTACGGCGGCGAAAGCACGATGTCCTATCTGGTGCAGATGGCCGGCTTGACCGTGCAGAATTTCCTGTCGGCGGCGACCGGCATCGCCATTGCGGTCGCACTGATCCGCGGCTTTGCCAGGGCCTCAGGCAAATCGATCGGCAATTTCTGGGTCGATATGACTCGCGGCACGCTCTATCTGCTTTTGCCGTTCTGCATCGTCCTGACTCTGGTCTATGTCTATCTCGGCATGCCGCAGACGCTCGCTGCCTACGTCAACGCGACGACGCTCGAAGGCGCGCAACAGACTATAGCGGTCGGGCCGGTCGCTTCCCAGGTTGCCATCAAGATGCTCGGCACCAATGGCGGCGGTTTCTTCAACGCCAATGCAGCACATCCCTTCGAAAATCCCGACGCAATCTCCAACCTGATCCAGATGGTGACGATCTTCGCCCTCGGCGCGGCGTTGACCAATGTCTTCGGCCGCATGGTAGGCAACCAGCGCCAGGGCTGGGCAATTCTGTCGGCTATGGGCGTGCTGTTCATCGCCGGCGTTGCCGTCTGCTACTGGGCGGAATCCGCAGGCAATCCGCTGGTCCACGCGCTGGGCGTCGACGGCGGCAACATGGAGGGCAAGGAGAGCCGTTTCGGCATCGCTCTGTCGGCGCTGTTTGCCGTCATCACCACCGCCGCTTCCTGCGGCGCGGTCAATGCCATGCATGACAGCTTCACCGCACTTGGCGGCATGATCCCGATCATCAACATGCAGCTCGGCGAGGTTATTGTCGGCGGCGTCGGAGCCGGCTTCTACGGTATCCTGATGTTCATCGTCATCGCCGTCTTTGTCGCCGGGCTGATGGTCGGACGTACGCCCGAATATCTCGGCAAGAAGATCGAGGCCAAGGAGGTCAAGATGGCGATGCTGGCCGTGCTCTGCCTGCCGCTGGCAATGCTGATCTTCACCGCTATCGCGGTGCTGCTGCCGACGGGCGTTGCTTCCATCGCCAATGCTGGTCCACACGGCTTCTCCGAGGTTCTCTATGCCTACACCTCGGCCGCGGCGAACAATGGCTCCGCCTTTGGCGGTCTCAGCGGCAACACGCCCTGGTACAACGTAACGCTCGGCATCGGCATGCTGATGGGCCGCTTCCTGGTCATCATTCCGGCGTTGGCGATTGCTGGCTCGCTGGTTGCGAAGAAGACCGTCCCTGCCTCCGCCGGCACCTTCCCGACCGACGGTCCACTGTTCGTCGGGCTGCTGGTCGGTGTCATCTTGATCGTCGGTGGCCTGACCTTCTTCCCGGCCCTGGCGGTCGGACCGATCGTCGAGCACCTGGCGATGATTCACGGTCAGACATTCTGAAACGGCCATGCCCTGGTTCAAGATCATACCTCGAAAGGTCCGGCATCGCCCCGAGCCGGAGGGGGAGAAAACGCCCCCTCCTTTCCCGACGCTGTCCACATTCCTCGCTATTGCGGCAGCCTTGATCATGATCTGGCTGCTGGCTTACGGGCCGCCGCACCTTCGTTCGGCACAGGATCGACCGGTCAACAACATCGACACTGGAGCCACCAAATGAGCCCGTCGAAATCCGTGAGCATCATGGATACCCGCATTCTGTGGCCCGCTATCGCCGGTTCCTTCAGAAAACTGAACCCGCGCACCTTGATGCGGAACCCGGTGATGTTCGTCGTCGCCGTCGTCTCGGCGCTCACCACCGTGCTGTTCGTCAAGGATCTCGCTACCAGCGGCGGCGATCTTGGCTTCACGCTGCAGATCATCATTTGGCTGTGGTTCACCGTGCTCTTCGCCAATTTCGCCGAAGCGGTGGCCGAAGGCCGCGGCAAGGCGCAGGCAGACTCGCTGCGCCGGGCGCGAACCGAGACGCAGGCCAAGCTGTTGAACGATGGCGACCGCAGCAAGTTCAAACTGGTGCCCGGCACCAGCCTGAAGGTCGGCGACATCGTGCTTGTCGAAGCCGGCGACATCATCCCCTCGGACGGCGAGGTGGTCGAAGGCGTGGCGTCGGTCAACGAGGCGGCCATCACCGGCGAATCCGCACCGGTCATCCGCGAATCCGGCGGCGACCGTTCGGCGGTGACCGGCGGCACCCAGGTCTTGTCCGACTGGATCCGCGTGCGCATCACCGCGGCTGCCGGCCATACGTTCCTCGACCGCATGATCTCGTTGGTCGAGGGCGCCGAGCGCCAGAAGACACCCAACGAGATCGCGCTCAATATCCTGCTCGTCGGCATGACGCTGATCTTCGTGCTGGCCACGGCGACGATCCCGAGCTTCGCGTCGTATTCGGGCGGGTATATCTCGGTGACGGTGCTGGTCGCCCTGTTCGTTACCCTGATCCCGACCACAATTGGCGCCCTGCTGTCGGCGATCGGCATTGCCGGCATGGACCGCCTGGTGCGCTTCAACGTGCTGGCCATGTCGGGCCGCGCCGTCGAGGCGGCCGGCGATGTCGACACGCTGCTGCTCGACAAGACCGGAACCATCACGCTGGGCAACCGCCAGGCGACGGCATTCCGTCCGGTCAAGGGCGTCACCGAACAGGAACTGGCCGACGCGGCCCAGCTTGCCTCGCTTGCCGACGAAACGCCGGAAGGCCGCTCGATCGTCGTCCTGGCGAAGGAAAAATACGCCATCCGCGCCCGCGACATGGCAAGCCTGCACGCGACTTTCGTGCCCTTCACCGCGCAAACCCGCATGAGCGGCGTCGATCTGGAAGGCTCCTCGGTCCGCAAGGGCGCAGTCGATGCGGTACTTGCCCACGTCAACCTCTCGACGGTTGCCACAGGCCGTACGCGCAACGACACCGTCCGCGACCTTCAGGCGATCGCCGACGAGATTGCCAAATCGGGTGGCACTCCACTCGCGGTCGAGCGCGACGGGCGCCTCCTCGGCGTCGTCCATCTGAAGGACATCGTCAAGGGCGGCATCGCAGAACGCTTTGCCGAATTGCGCCGCATGGGCATCCGCACGGTGATGATCACCGGCGATAATCCGATGACCGCGGCGGCGATCGCGGCGGAAGCCGGCGTCGACGACTTCCTTGCCCAAGCGACGCCCGAGGACAAGTTGAAGCTGATCCGCGACGAGCAGGCCAAAGGCAAACTTGTCGCGATGTGCGGCGATGGCACTAACGATGCGCCGGCCCTCGCGCAGGCCGATGTCGGCGTTGCCATGAACACCGGCACGGTCGCGGCGCGCGAGGCCGGCAACATGGTCGATCTCGACAGCGATCCGACCAAGCTGATCGAGATCGTCGAAATCGGCAAGGCGCTGCTGATGACGCGTGGTTCGCTGACCACCTTCTCCATCGCCAACGACGTTGCCAAGTATTTTGCCATCATCCCGGCAATATTCGCCGTCTTCTACATCGCCCCGGGCCAGACCGCCGGGCCGCTGCAAGCGCTCAACGTCATGCATCTGGCGACGCCGCAGAGCGCTATCCTCTCGGCCATCATCTTCAACGCGCTGATCATCATCGCGCTGATCCCGCTGTCGCTGAGGGGTGTCAAATACCGCGCGGTCGGCGCCGGTGCGCTGCTCAGCCGCAATCTCATTGTCTATGGCCTCGGCGGCGTCGTAGTGCCCTTCGTCGTCATCAAGATGATCGACATGGCCATCACCGCTCTCGGTCTCGCATAAGGAACCATGTCGATGCTCAATCAAATCAGACCCGCGATCGTCATGATCGTCTTCTTCACGATTCTGACGGGTTTGGTCTATCCGATCGGCATGACCGGCATTGCGCAGGCGCTGTTTTCACGCGAGGCCAATGGCAGACTGATCGAGAAGGACGGCAAGCTCGTCGGTTCCGAGCTGATCGGCCAGGCTTTCACCAGCGACCGCTACTTCCATGGCCGCCCGTCGGCTGCCGGCGACGGCAACAATGCCGCCGCCTCGGGCGGCTCGAATCTAGGCCCGACCAACCCGAAGCTCATCGACAGGATCAAGAGCGACGCCGAAAAACTGAGAGCCGAAAATCCGAGCCAGCCGGTACCGATGAATCTGGTCACCACGTCCGGCAGCGGTCTCGATCCGCATATCAGCCCCGACGCGGCCTATTTTCAGGTCCCCAGGGTGGCCAAGGCCAGGGGCGTCGATGAATCCAAGATCAAATCGCTTGTCGACAGCCATGTCGAAGATCGCGAATTGGGATTCATCGGCGAGCCGGTCGTTAATGTGCTGGCCCTCAACCTTGCGCTGGACGATGCGATGAAAAAGTAAAGGACTGGCGCCGGGATCGACACCGAAGCCGGCGCCGTTCATGATTGACGCTTATGCCAGACGACAGCCGCACCGCCGAAACCAGGCCCTCTCCCGACGCGCTGCTCGAGCATGCCGAGCGGGAGGAGCGCGGTCGCCTGAGGATATTTCTCGGCGCCGCTCCCGGTGTCGGCAAGACCTACGAGATGCTGATGTCGGGCCGCGCCAGGCTGGCCGACGGGGTCGACGTGGTGATCGGCGTCGTCGAGACGCACGGCCGCAAGGAAACCCAGACGCTGGTCGAAGGCTACGAGGTCGTTCCTCGCCTTGAGATCGAATACAAGGGGCGTATCCTTGAGGAGATGGATCTCGACGCCATCCTCGCCCGGCACCCGGCGCTGGTTCTGGTCGACGAACTTGCCCATACCAACGCGCCGGGCAGCCGTCACCCCAAGCGCTACCTCGACGTCCAGGAAATCCTGACGCACGGCATCGATGTCTATACGACGCTGAATATCCAGCACGTCGAGAGCCTGAACGATGTCGTGGCGCAGATCACCCGCGTCAGGGTGCGGGAAACTGTCCCCGACTCCATGATCGACCAGGCCGACGATATCGAGATCATCGACCTGACCCCCGACGATCTGATCAAGCGGCTTGAGGAAGGCAAGGTCTACATCCCCAGCACCGCCCAGCGCGCCATCGAGAACTATTTCTCGCCGGGCAATCTGACGGCGCTCCGGGAATTGGCGCTCCGCCGCACTGCCCAGCGGGTCGACGAGCAGTTGCTGACCCACATGCAGGCCCACGCGATACCCGGGCCCTGGGCAGCGGGGGAAAGGGTTCTCGTCTGCGTCGATGCGCGTCCGGGCGGGGCGGCCCGTGTACGTTATGCGCGAAGGTTGGCCGATCGGCTCCGCGCCCCTTGGACGGCGCTTCATGTCGATACCCCTCGTTCAGCTGCCATGCCTGAGGAAAACAAGGATCGGCTGGCGACGCAGCTGCGCCTTGCCGAGCAGCTCGGTGCCGAGGTGACGACCATTCCGGGTCAGAACGTCGCGCAAGACATCGTTCGGCATGCGACGGCGAACAACTTCACCCACATCGTGATCGGCAGGCCGACCCGATCGCGCTGGCGGGAATTGATCGAAGGCTCGCTTACTTACGATCTCATCCGCAATGCCGGCGACATCAGCGTCCATGTCATTTCGGGAAACGAACGCAACGCCGAGGCGACGTCGAGGACCGTCAAGGCGGCGGACGAACAGTGGCAGTTCGAGATCTGGCCCTATCTCAGGGCCACGGCCTATGTTGTTGGCTCGCTCGCCTTCGCCGTCCTTCTCGACCAGTTTCTCGACGTCCGCAACCTGGCGATCATCTTTCTCATTGGGGTCCTGACGTCGGCGGTGACCGGCGGTCTCTGGCCGGCTTTGTATGCCTGCCTCATCAGCGCCATTGCCTTCAACTATTTCTTCCTGGAACCACGCTACACGCTGACGATCGAGGATCCGGAGAGCATCGTTGCGCTGGCTGTCTTCCTGGTTGTTGCGGTCATTGCCAGCAATCTAACAGCGCGCGTGCAGCGTCAGGCGGTCGCTGCGCGCTCGCGGGCACGCGCCACGGAAGATATTTATCTCTTCTCAAAGAAGCTCGCCGGCGCTGGCACGCTCGACGACGTTCTCTGGGCGACTGCCTTCCAGATCGCCTCGATGCTGAAGCTGCGCGTGGTGCTGCTTCTGCCGGAGGACGGCACAATAGCGGTCAAAGCCGGCTACCCACCCGACGATACGCTGGCCGAGGCCGACATTGCAGCAGCCCGCTGGGCCTGGGAGCATAATCGCGCCGCCGGGCGCGGCGCCGACACGCTGCCCGGAGCAAAACGCCTCTATCTGCCCTTGCGGACCGGACGCACGGCGGTGGGCGTTGTCGGCCTCGACAACGATAAGCAAGGTCCGCTGCTGACACCCGAGCAGCAGCGTCTGCTCGATGCGCTCGCCGACCAGGCGGCGGTCGCCATCGAGCGCATCCAGCTCGTCGCCGACGTTGACCGGGCCAAGCTTGCGGCCGAGGCAGACCGTCTGCGCTCGGCCTTGCTCACCTCCATTTCCCACGATTTGAAAACGCCGCTTGCCGCCATCATGGGCGCGGCCGGAACACTCAGGGACTTCGAGGCCGCGCTTCCCGAGCAGGACCGGACGGAACTGCTGTCGACCGTGCTCGATGAGGCGGAGAGGCTTAACCGCTTTATTGCCAATCTGCTCGACATGACCAAGATCGAATCCGGCACGATGGAGCCGAACTACGCCTTTCACTATCTCGGCGACATTGTCGGGTCAGCTCTGCATCGGGCCCGCAAAATCGTCCGCGAGCATAAGACCGAGATCGACATTCCATCGGATCTGCCGATGTTGCGGGTCGACCCCGTTCTGTTCGAACAGGTGCTGTTCAACCTCCTCGACAATGCTGCAAAATACGCGCCACCAGGTTCGACGATCCGCCTGCAGGCCTGGGCCGATAACGGCTTCATCATCCTGCAGATCATGGACGAGGGACCAGGCATTCCGCCAGCGGACCTGGAGCGCGTTTTCGACACTTTCTACCGTGTGCGCAAGGGTGACCAGGTGCGTGCCGGCACCGGGCTCGGCCTGTCGATTTGCCGCGGCTTCATCGAAGCGATGGGCGGGACGCTCTCGGCGGCAAACAGGTCCGACCGCTCGGGGGCGGTTTTCAAGATCAAGATGCAACTGGTACCGGCGGAGCTGCCCAATCTCGGCGAACCCGAGGCGGGCCATCAAAATATGGACGATCTGCCATGACGAGCCTCGACGTCCGGATATTGGTGGTCGACGACGAACCGCCGATCCGGAAACTACTTCGCGTCGGGCTTGGCAGCCAAGGCTATGCGATCAGCGAGGCGCCGAACGCCAGGGCGGCGATTGAACTCATCGAGACGGAAAAGCCAGACCTTGTGCTGCTCGATCTCGGCCTGCCCGGCATGAGCGGGCATGAGCTGCTCCGCAAATGGCGGGATGATGGCCTGGACATTCCCGTGGTTATTCTTTCCAGCCGCACTGATGAGGCCGGCATCGTCTCGGCCCTCGAACTCGGCGCCGACGATTATGTAGCCAAGCCATTCGGTATGAACGAGCTTGTCGCACGCATCCGCGTCGCGCTTCGCCACAAGTTCCAGCAGCAGGGTGAGAGACCGGTGTTCCAGACCGGCGACCTCTCCGTCGATCTGGTGAAGCGCATCGTCAAGGTCGAGGACAAGGAGATAAAGCTCTCGCCGAAGGAATACGACATCCTCCGCATCCTCGTACAACATGCCGGCAAGGTTCTCACCCACCAATTCCTGCTGAAGCAGGTCTGGGGCGATTCCACCGACGTTCAATATCTCAGAGTCTACGTCCGGCAGATCAGGCAAAAGATCGAAAAAACGCCCGACCAGCCCCGCTATATCACAACGGAGACCGGCGTCGGATACCGGCTGCGCGAAGTCGATTGACGCGACGAGCATCCGAAGCCGAAATGCCTCTTCCAATCTGCTTCAAATCAGCGGCGGCCATGGCGTCGCCGGACAAAAGCCCTATATTAAGGAAAGATCGGTTTTGTGCGGGAATGGATGGATGTCGCGGCTTCGTCTATTGAGGTTTTTAGGGTCGGCAATGCTGACTGCGGCGATGCTGTCGGGCGTAAATCCTGCTGCGTCGGCACAGGTCGTCAGTCCCGCCGACCGCAACGTGTTGATCCAGCAGGACCAGTTGCAGATGTTGGAGAACAGGCTGCGGCGGCAGCAATACCAGCAGCAGCAACAGCAGTACCGTGCCCAGGATCGCCAAATCCCAACACCGCAACGGCAGGAGGTGCCGCAGATGAGGCCAACTTGCCAGTTGCTGCCGTCGGGGAGCGGCTTTGTCAGCACCTGCCGCTGACGACCGGCCCTTTCATTTATTTAGCCGACTTATATATTGTGGAAACCGCTCCGCTTGCGGCCCATTGAAAGCGGCCGACTTTGCAACGCTGCCCTTGCCGTTTGGGCACCGCCTCGACTGGATTATCGAATGGCAGCCAGCAAGAAGAAGGTCGTACGCAAGGCAAGGAAGGGCGACCGGATTCGCCAGGTCGCGGCGATTCCGTTTCGGCTGAACGAGCATGGCGACGTCGAGGTGATGCTGGTCACATCGCGAACGACGAGGCGCTTCATCGTACCGAAGGGCTGGCCGATGAAGGGCAAGAGCAGCCGCAAGGCGGCCACCATCGAAGCACAGGAAGAAGCCGGCGTTCTCGGCAAGACACTGAAACAGCCGGCCGGCACCTATTGCTACTGGAAGCGGCTGGCGAACCGCTTCGTCCGTGTCGACGTCGTCGTCTATTTGCTGGAGGTAACCGAGGAACTTGCCGACTGGGAAGAATCCAAGAGGCGTCAGCGCGCGTGGCTGGCGCCGGCCGACGCGGCGGTGCTCATCGACGAGCCGGATCTCTCGACGCTGCTGAGGAACATTAGGATTCTCGAGCTGGAGTATAATTCCAAAAAACAGAATCCGGCTTTCGGAAAAGATCACGCTCAATAAAAGATCGAGGCTAGACTAGCCCGACTGGATCGGGATGGAATTGGCCCCAGCGCCTGCCGCCGTCACACTTGAACCGAAATCTCACTTGCCGCCGTCGCCCTCAGGCAAAGACCGCACCGGCGTGCCGGTATAGGCCCACAGCCATTCGCGCGGCAGCGGCCCCTTGTTGCGGTCGCTTTCCTGCGACTGTTCCCACGCATGTGCGAGGATGCCGACCGAGCGCGACAGCACGAAAAGACCGCGCGTCAGCGGCGGCGGGAAGCCGAGCTCGCCGTAGATGACGGCCGTGGCGCCGTCGATATTGAGCGGGATTTTTTTGCCCTTGCGCCGCGCAACCTCGGCCTCGATCGCCTCGGCAATGTCGGCGAAGCGCCCGCTGACGATGCCGCGCGCGGCAAAGTCGCGGGTTAGCTCGATGAGGCGGGGCGCCCGCGGGTCGACCGGATGGAAACGATGGCCGAGCCCGGGCACATAGCCGTTTTCCCCGGCAAGGAAACGATCGAGCCGCGCCGACACGGCGTCCGCAAGCGGCATGCCGGCGTCCAGTTCGGCAGCGATGTCTCCGTAGAAGGAAAGCGCCTGTTCGCCGGCGCCGCCATGCACATCGCCAAGCACGTTGACGGCTGATGCCATGGCGCTGTTGATGCCGACGCCGCAGGTGATCGCCATACGGGCGATGGCGATCGACGGCGCCTGCGGCCCATGGTCGACGGCAGCACCCAGCGCGATGCCAAGCAGCGCCGCCTGCTCCTCGCTTGGCAGTTCGCCACGCAGCATCAGCCAGATCATTGCCGGAAAGCTGACGCGGCCGATCAGATCCTGGATTTCATAGCCGCGCAGCCGGATGACGCCGGGGCGCATCTCAATGATGCCGGTCTGCCACCATTCCTCGCCGCGTGCGCGACCAGTCTTGTTTTGCGTTCCGCTCATGCCTTCGCTCTTTTCCTGGCACGCGGCGGCAGGCCGGCAAAAACCTCGCCCATATGCTCGCCGAGCGCCGGCGGCGGCCTGCTCGGCAAAGGTGCCTCGCCATCGACCATGAAGCCGCCGCGCACCACGGTCAGCGGCTGGTCCATCCCGGACACAGCCGGGAAGCGGGCCGTCATGCCGCGCTCGATCACCTGTCGCTCCTGCAGTATCTGCGGGATTGTCAGCACCCGGCCTGCCGGCACGCCGGCGCGATTGAACGTCTCCTCCCAGGCGGCGGCCGAGCCGCTCGCCAAGGCATCCTCGATCAGCGCTTTCAATGCAATGCGGTTCTGCTTGCGCGTTTCTCGCTCGGCAAAGCGGACGTCCGACGCCAGCTCCGGCCGACCGATCAACTGGCACAGTGTGACGAACTGCTCCTGCTTGTTGGCTGCGATGTTGAGCAAGCCGTCGCCGGTGCGAAACGCGCCAGACGGTGCGGCCGTCATGTTTTCATTGCCCATCGGCTGCGGCTCGACGTCCGCCGTCAGATAGTTCGACACCGGCCAGCCGAGCGCAGAAAGCGTGCATTCGAGCATCGAGACGTCGAGGAACGCGCCCTCGCCTGTCGTCTTCTGCTTGACCAATGCGGCGGTAATGGCGAACGCCCCGACCAGCCCGCCAAGCGTATCGGCGACCGGATAGCCAACACGCAGCGGCGCCGTTTCCGGTGTACCGGTGATGCTCATAATCCCGGAAAGACCCTGGATGATCTGGTCGTAGGCTGGATTGTCGCGCATCGGCCCGGTCTGGCCGAAGCCCGATATCGCACAATAGACAAGGCTTGGCCGGACTTCTTTCAGCCTGGCATGGCCAAGCCCCAGCCGGTCCATGACGCCGGGGCGGAAATTCTCGACCAGCGCGTCGGCCGAAGCGACCAGATCGAGGAAGCGTTCGCGGTCGGCCTCCTGCTTGAGATCGAGCGCCACCGAGCGTTTGCCGGCATTCTGCGCCAGGAACGAAGCGCCCATGCCCGCCCGGTTGAGCTCCGGAGAGGCGCCGAGCTGGCGCGCCAGATCGCCGCCTTGCGGCGTCTCAACCTTGATGACGTCGGCCCCGAGCAATGCCAGCTGGTAGGCGCAATAGGGGCCGGCCAACACATTGGTCAGGTCAAGGATGCGGATGCCGGAAAGCAGGTCTGTCATGACGTCACGAACAGCTCAGGCATCGCCGGGCACGTGCTCCGGTCCCCGCATGCGTCTGTGCTCGATGTAGGCCCAGATATGCGGTCCAACCAGCCCGATGAAGGCCAGCGTCAGCAACGTCAGCGACAGCGGATGCTTGTAGAACACCGTCCAATCGCCGTTCGAGATGGTCATCGCGCGGCGGAACTGCGTTTCGGCAAGGGGCCCGAGAATCATGCCGATGATAACCGGCGCGGTCGGAAAATCGAAACGCCGCATCAGGAAACCGGCGGCACCGAGCAGATAGAGGATGACGAGGTCGATCGGCGATTGCGAGATGCCGTAGGTGCCGACTGTGGCGAACACCAGGATGCCGGCATAGAGCTGCGGCGCCGGGATCTTCAGCAATCGCACCCAAAGCCCGATCAGCGGCAGGTTAAGGACGACGAGGATGACGTTGGCGATGAACAGGCTGGCGATCAGCCCCCACACCAGGTCGGCCTGCGTCGTCAGCAGCAGCGGCCCCGGATTGATACCGTAGCTCTGGAATGCCGACAGCATGATTGCGGCCGTCGCCGATGTCGGCAGGCCGAGCGTCAGCATCGGCACCAGCACGCCGGCCGCGGATGCATTGTTGGCCGCTTCCGGTCCGGCAACGCCCTCGATGGCACCGACGGTGCCGAACTCGTCCTTGTGTCTGGAGAGTTTCTTCTCGATGGCATAGGAGAGGAAGGTCGGGATTTCGGCACCGCCGGCCGGCATGGCGCCGATCGGGAAGCCGATCAGGGAGCCGCGCAGCCATGGCCTCCACGAGCGCGACCATTCAGCCGCGGTCATGTAAAGCGACCCTTTCAACGGCACGATCTCGTCCTTGCCGGCATAGCGGCGCGAGGCCATGTAAAGCGTCTCGCCAACGGCGAACAGGCCAACGGCGACGACGATGACGTCGACGCCGTCGAGCAATTCGCTCATGCCGAAGGTGAAGCGCGGCTGCCCCGTCTGCAGGTCGACGCCTATCATGCCGACGACGAAGCCGGCGAACAGGCTGGTCAGGCCGCGTACCGACGACGAGCCGAGCACCGCCGAAACCGTGATGAAGGCCAGCACCATCAGCGAGAAATATTCGGCCGGGCCGAAGGCCAGCGCAAATTTGACGACGATCGGCGCCAGAAAGGCAACGCCGATCGTGCCCAGCGTGCCGGCGACGAAGGAACCAATCGCCGAGGTCGCCAGGGCCGCACCGCCACGGCCGGAGCGGGCCATCCTGTTGCCCTCGAGCGCGGTGACGATGGTGGCGCTTTCGCCAGGCGTGTTGAGCAGGATCGATGTCGTCGAGCCGCCATACATGGCGCCGTAATAGATACCGGCAAACAGGATGAAGGATGCCTCCGGCGCCACCTGATAGGTGATCGGCAACAGCAGCGCTATGGTCAGTGCCGGTCCGAGGCCGGGCAGCACGCCGATCGCAGTCCCAAGCGTGGTGCCGACCAGGCACCATATGAGATTGATCGGCGAGAAGGCGACCGAAAATCCGTGCGCGAGATGGCCGAGCGTTTCCAAGGCGTCAGCCCCTCAGCATGGTGACGAGCGAATCGACGATCGCGTTCAGCTGGTTTTCGATGAAGCCGGCGCCGATATTGACGCCGAGCGCCCTGGCAAAGCCGAAATAGGCGGCCAGCGCCAGGATCAGCCCGAGCAGCACGTCACGCACCGGACGCCGGCTGCCGAAACCGTGGCAGATGAGAACGAACATGATGACAGATGCCGCGGTAAAGCCGAGCGGCTGGATCAGCACGAGGTTGGCGATCAGTCCGAGGGCGACGATGCCCATCGCCTTCCAGTCGGTCGGCGTCGCCTTTTCGTCCTCCGGCTGCCAGCCGCCCCGCAAGGCGGCAATGATGAGCAGCAGCGACAGGATCACCATGCCGGTCATGGTGATGTAGGGAAAGACGGTCGGACCGACCTTGGAATAGAGCGGCGACACCGGGATTGCCAGCGTCTGCCAGGCAACCGCACCCGCACAGGCGAGGAGCCCGACGCCGATCAGCAGTTCGGGCACTGCAAGGCGCGGCGGCGCCGGCTGGTCGCTGGTGCTCATCATCGTCCTCCCAATGTCGGTCCCTTGGGGCCGGTTCTCCTTGGACCGGTCTCACCCGGCCGATCTCGGCGCAGTTTCACCTCCGGCGCCGCGTATGTCCATGCGGCTGGCGAAAGTCGGCAAGGGTTGGCGTAGGCTGCCACCCCTTGCCGAGAGCATCACGCTAGACCGAGGTCCTTGAGGATCGTCCCGATGCGGGCCGTGTCTTCTGCGACGAATTTCGCATAATCGTCACCGGTGAGCAGGATCTGCGTCCAGTTGCGGTTCTTGCATTCGGTGGCCCAGGCGTCGCTCTTGGCCATGGTCTCGATCAGCTTGATCATTGCTGCTTTGTCGGCGTCCGAGACGCCGGGCGGTGCGAAGACGCCACGCCAGTTGAACAGCTCGACATCGATGCCGGCTTCCTTCATCGTCGGCGCATCGATCCCCTCCTGGCGTTTGTCCGCGGAGATGGCCAGCAGCCGCAGCGCACCCGCCTTGACCTGTTCGGCGAACTCGCCATAGCCGGAGATGCCGGCCGCGACCTGGTTGCCGAGCAGCGCCGAAAGCGCCTCGCCGCCGCCGGCGAACGGCACATAGGAAAGATTGGTGGCCGGAACACCAACGGTCTTGGCGATGAGGCCGAACAATATATGGTCCGAGCCGCCGGCCGAACCGCCAGCAACCGGAACCTGCGTCGGGTCAGCCTTGAGAGCAGCGACAAAGTCCGCGGCCGTCTTGAACGGGGAGGCGGCCGGCACCACAAGCGCCTCGAACTCGCCGGTGAGGCGGGCGATCGGCGTGACCTCGGTAAGGTTGTTGGCCGCCTTGTTGGCGATGATGGCGCCTACCATGACCATGCCGGCCACCATCAGCGCATCGCCCTTGCCCTTCCATTGGTTGACGAATTGCGGCAGGCCGACAGTACCGCCGGCGCCGCCGACATTGGTGATCTGCGAGCCGGAAATCAGTTTTTCGCTGCGCAGCACCTGGTCCATGGCGCGCGCCGTCTGGTCCCAGCCGCCGCCCGGCGCCGCCGGCACGAAAATCTGCAGCTGCGGCGCGTCCTGCGCGAAGGCGGGGACAAAATGCGATGCCGCGAGTCCGGCAGCACCTGCTGCCGCGGTGCTCATCAAGAATCGGCGTCTGTTCAGCATGGGATTCCTCCAAATCGCGACACCTCCTCCGGTGCCTGCCAGAAACGTGGCCTGACTTCAGACCCGCTCGATAAAATTCATGCAGAGTTTGCGTCCTCCTGTCAAAGACAGAACACGCTGCATGCGGCACAATCGGCCTGTGCGGTCTTCAGGCAGGCGAACTCGACGCCGGACGACGTGGCAGGCAGAGGCCAGACGGTGTCCGTCAGGGCTGCCGCTCCAGCAGGATGGTCGGCTTGCCTTGGTAGACGGTTCGCAGCACTTCGCCATAACCACATTTTGCCGCGACGTTCAGCGATCCGGTGTTTTCCGGATCGATGATGCAGACGGTCTTCGCGGCGCCGAACGTCTCGTCGCCCCAGGCAAGCACCCGTGCGACGACTTCGCTGGCCAGCCCGTGGCCATGCGCGCCCGAAACCAGAGCCCAGCCGGTCTCCGGAATGCCCTCGATCGACGGCGTCATGTCGCGTTTCAGATCGTGAAAGCCGGCCTCGCCGATGAAGCGGCCGGTCTCCTTTTCCTCGATCGCCCAAAAACCGTAGCCCAGAAGCGACCACAGGCCGGCGTGTCGTAGGAAGCGCATCCAGCTTTCCTCCCGCGTGCGCGGCTTCCCGCCGATAAAGCGGGTGACGACGGGATCGGCCCACATAGCGACATAGGCGTCGAAATCGTCAAGCCGGTGCGGCCGCAGGACCGTGCGCGAGGTCTCAAGCACTGGGGCGACAATTGTATGCGGACTGGCCATGGTCATGTCTCGTTTGTGTTGCCGGTGCCTAATGCAGGTCTTCCAAAAGGGGGACAGCGACACGCACGAGACGGGAAATCCAAATCCGTTGTGAAAAACAAGAGCCAAGGCTGTGTAGATCATCTTCCAGGCTGATGTGAATCCTGCCAGGCGGTGTTAGTTTTTCTCCGGTATTGGTTCAGGCGCGTTGGGTTTCGGCGCTGCCGTCCGACAGAGGGAATCCAGCATGGACACCACCGACCTTGTGCTTGCCATCTTCCATCATCTGCTGGTGTTTTCGTTGGCAGGCATCATCGGCGCCGAATTCGTCCTGATCCGCAGCGACTTGTCCGCCGCGACGCTGAAGCGGCTCGTCGGCATCGACCGCCACTACGGCATTATTGCCATGCTGATCATCGTCGTTGGCATCGGCCGCGTCGTCTATGGTCTGAAAGGCTGGGAATTCTACGTCTACAATTGGGTGTTCTGGGCAAAGATGGCCGCTTTCGCCATTGTCGGCCTGTTGTCGATTATCCCGACCATCCGTTTCCTGTCCTGGAACAGGCAGGCGAGCGTCAGTCCCGGCTTCCAGGTTCCTGCGGTGGAGCTAGCGTCCGTTCGCACCTATGTCCGCACCGAAGCATCGATCTTCCTATTGATCCCGGTGTTCGCGGCGGCGATGGCGCGCGGCTACGGCTACTAGAATAGGTTGGAGGAAGGGTATCGCACGGCCCAACCTTCCCGCTTATTTGCGCAGAGAAACGTGCGGTTTGCCGTTTGAGCGCGATTGTCATTTGTCGGGTTGCGCTAGTTATTGCTCCATCTACAGTCGTTTTGGAGGAACCCGCGCAGCGGTTGGCAATCATATCCTGGGAGGAAACACGATGCGAAAACTCATCGCCGCGCTGGCTGTCGCTGCGGCCGCCATGCTTTATCCGTCGGCGGCTGGCGCGCAGACCTACCCCGAACGCACCATCACCATTGTCGTGCCGTTTTCGGCCGGTGGCCCGACCGACACCGTCGCGCGTCTTGTCGCGGAAGCTATGTCGAAAGACCTCGGCCAGCAGGTCATCGTCGAGAATGTCGGCGGCGCCGGCGGCACGCTCGGCGCCGGCCGCGTCGCAAATGCCGAGCCTGACGGCTACACGCTGCTCCTCCATCACATCGGCATGGCTACAAGTGCTACGCTCTATAGAAAGCTCGCCTACGACACGCTGAACGGCTTCGAATATGTCGGCCTCGTCACCGAGGTGCCGATGACCATCGTCGGCCGCAAGGACCTCGAGCCGACCGATCTGAAGGGGCTGGTCGACTATGCCAAGGCCAACAAGGACAGCATCACCGTTGCCAATGCCGGGATCGGTGCCGCCTCGCATCTGTGCGGCATGCTGTTCATGAGCGCCATCGGCACGCCGCTGGTCACCGTACCCTACAAGGGCACCGGCCCGGCCATGACCGATCTTCTCGGCGGCCAGGTCGATATCATGTGCGACCAGACGACCAATACCACCAAGCAGATTCAGGGCGGCACTATCAAGGCCTATGCCGTAACCTCGCCACAACGCCTCGATGTGCTGCCGGACGTGCCGACGACGATAGAAGCCGGCCTTCCCCAGGTGCAGGTCGGCATCTGGCACGGAATCTATGCCCCCAAGGGCACACCGGCCGAGATCACCGAACGCCTTTCGAAATCGCTGCAGGTGGCGCTGAAGGACCAGAATGTCGTTGCCCGATTTGCCGAACTCGGCACCAAGCCGTCGCCGGAGGCCGATGCCACGCCGGCCGCGCTCAAAGCCAAGCTGGAAAGTGAGATCGCGCGCTGGAAGCCGATCATCGAAGCGGCCGGCCAGTACGCCGACTAAAGGTTCTAACGGGGCGCCATCAGCGCCCCGTTTTTTTACACCGGCATCGGCACGCCCATGAGGCGAGCCGGGAGGACGCAATGAAACCTTTCGCAATCGACAGGACCAACGGCATATGCGCCGCGCTGTTGGTCTTTATTGGCGCCTTTTTCGCGCTGCAGTCGCTGGGCCTCGAAATCGGCACCGCCTTTCGCATGGGGCCGGGTTATTTCCCGCTCGTGCTGGCGATCGTGCTGATCCTGCTTGGCGCCGCCATCCTTGTCCAAGCGGTGCGTTTCGAGAGCGAGCCGATTGGTTACATCGCGTGGCGCGGCATGCTGTTTATCCTGCCTGCTCCGATCTTCTTCGGCCTGACGGTGCGCGGCCTCGGCTTCATCCCGTCGATCTTCCTGACGGCGCTGATCGCATCGTTCGGTAGCGGCCGCATGAGGCCGCTGACCGCACTCGTACTGTCGGCCGGCCTGACGCTGTTCGCATTCGTCGTCTTCAGCTACGCACTCGGCCTGCCGTTCCGGCGTTTCGGCCCGTGGTTGCCACTGTCGTTGTGAGGAGATGAAATGGAACTCCTCAACAATCTCGCACTTGGCTTTTCGACAGCCACATCTTTGGCAAATCTCGGTTTCTGCCTGATCGGCGTCCTTCTCGGCACGCTGATTGGCGTCCTGCCCGGCATCGGTGCCACCGCAACCATCGCCATGCTGTTGCCGATCACCTTCCAGATCGGCGACCCGGTTTCCTCTCTCATCATGCTCGCCGGTATCTATTACGGCGCGCAGTATGGCGGCTCGACCACCGCCATTCTCATCAACATGCCCGGCGAATCCTCGTCGGCCGTCACCGCAATCGACGGTTATCAGATGGCCAGGAACGGCCGCGCCGGAGCAGCCCTGGCGACCGCGGCAATAGGCTCGTTCTTTGCCGGCACGGTGTCGACCTTCCTCGTTGCCATCTTCGCCCCACCGCTGACGGCGATAGCGCTGAGATTCGGCGCGGCCGAGTATTTTTCGCTGATGATCGTCGGCCTGGTCTCGTCCGTCGCGCTCGCCCACGGCTCGATCGTCAAGGCGCTGGCCATGGTCGTGCTCGGCCTGCTGCTGGGACTTGTCGGCACCGATATTTACACCGGTACGCCCCGCTTCACGCTCGGCATCCGCGAATATGCCGACGGGCTGAATTTCGTCGCGGTGGCGGTCGGCGTCTTCGGCGTCGCCGAGATATTGCGCAACCTCGAAAACGAGCATGAGCGTTCCGTGCTGATCCGAAGTATCTCCGGCCTTATGCCGAGTAAAGAAGATTTTCGGCGCATGGCGGCTCCCATCGTGCGCGGAACGATCATCGGTTCGGCGCTCGGCATCCTGCCGGGAGGCGGCGCGATCCTTGCCGCCTTTGCCTCCTACACCGTCGAAAAACGTGTCTCGAAAAATCCCGGGGAATTCGGCAAGGGCGCCATCGAAGGCGTCGCCGGACCGGAATCGGCCAACAATGCCGGCGCCCAAACCTCCTTCATCCCGATGCTGACGCTCGGCATTCCGGCCAACCCGGTAATGGCGCTGATGATCGGAGCGATGATCATCCAGGGCATCGTGCCCGGCCCCAATGTCGCCATCGAACAGCCCGCGCTGTTTTGGGGGATCATCACCTCGATGTGGATCGGCAATCTGATGTTGATTGTCTTGAACCTGCCGCTGATCGGGCTCTGGGTGAAACTCCTTACCATCCCCTACTACGTGCTCTTCCCGATCATCATGGCGTTCTGCTCGATCGGCGTTTACAGCGTCAACACCAATGTCTACGACCTCTATGCCGTCGCCTTCTTCGGCTTGCTTGGCTACATCCTGACCAAGCTGCGCTGCGAACCTGCGCCGCTGCTGCTCGGCTTCGTGCTCGGCCCGCTGCTTGAGGAAAACCTGCGCCGCGCCATGATCCTCTCGCGCGGCGACCCAAGCGCCTTCGTGACGCGGCCGATCAGCGCCAGCCTGCTCCTCATCGCGCTCGCCGTGCTCGTCATCGTCTTTCTCCCCGCGGTCAAGAAGAAGCGCGAAGAGGTGTTCGTCGAGGAGAGTTCCTGAACATGGATGTCGCCGCATAACAGGAACTTTAGATTCTTAGCTGGCAGTGGTTGCCGCTGCTTGGTCCTGAGCTGCTTCCACTGGCCCGAGCGGCGCGATCTCGACGAGTGGTGCAGGCACGCTGGTCGTCTTTTCCTTGGCCTTGCAGATATCGGCGATGACGCAGGCCGGGCAATCCGGCTTGCGTGCCTTGCAGACATAGCGGCCGTGCAGGATCAGCCAATGATGCGCATGCCGGATATATTCATCCGGAATGATCTTCAGGAAACCTTGCTCTACCTGTTCCGGCGTCTTGCCCGGCGCCAGGCCGAGCCTGTTACCGATGCGGAAGATGTGCGTGTCGACTGCCATCGTGTGCTGGCCGAAGGCGACGTTGAGCACGACATTTGCGGTCTTGCGGCCGACACCCGGCAGCTCGACCAGTTGATCGCGATCCTCAGGCACCTCGCCGCCGTGGTCACGGATCAGCGCCTCGGACAGCGCGATGACGTTCTTGGCCTTGTTGCGCCATAGCCCGATGGTGCGGATATGGTCGCCGAGCTTGGCCTCGCCCAGCGCCAGCATCTTTTGCGGCGTGTCGGCAATTTTGAACAGCGCCCGCGTCGCCTTGTTGACGCCGGCGTCCGTCGCCTGAGCCGAAAGCACCACCGCCACCAGCAGCGTGAAGGGGTTGATGTGTTCGAGTTCGCCTCTCGGCTCCGGCCGCTGAACGGAAAAACGGCGAAAAATCTCATGCACCTCGGCCGGGCTGTAAAGCACCCGCGATCTCGCCGGCCGCGGACGCGGCTTGGCGTTCGAGCCATCGCGGCGGCCGGGCAGCAGGTCTTTTTTGAGCGCGGAAGAGTTTTTGGGCTTGGGGCTTGTCATTGCCTTCCTATAATATTCCCCAATGAGCGACACAAACGCCTCATTTCAGGCCGACGAGCCATTCTTCCAGGCGCTGCTGACACCGCACCGGTCGCTGGGCAAGACCGGCTTTGCCATCCTGATGGGCGCACTGCTGTTCGGGTGGCTGGTGACCGGAGCGTTTTTTCTGTCGCGCGGCGCCTGGCCGGTGTTCGGCTTCTTCGGCCTCGACGTGATCGCCGTCTATATCGCCTTCCGTGCCAATTATCGCGCCGCCCGGGCTCGCGAGGAGGTGTCGGTGTCGCGCACCAGCCTCGATATCCGCAAGACTGCCCCGTCGGGCAAATCGGAATCACACCGCTTCAATCCGTTCTGGGCACGCTTTTCGATCGCCCGCCACGCCGAGATCGGCATCACCAGAATGGCGGTCGAGGCGCAAGGAAAAACCGTCTCGATCGGCGCCTTTCTCAACCCCGACGACCGCGAGAGTTTTGCCACCGCATTTTCGCGCGCTCTGGCGACCGCCAAGGCGCGCTGAGCCAGCGTTTCAGAACCGATAGCGCAACAGCCTGCCGATCTTGCGCAATGCTGGAATGTATTTCCAAAGGCGAACAAACAGTTTCGCGAGCCAGCGCATGCGAGCGGCATGTTCCGGCTTATAGGCAGGGATGTCCTCGATGAACCGCAGCTTCGGAACGGCTCGCTCCAATTCATGCGGGTTCTCAATGCTCCAATGGACCTCGGCGCCGGTGGCGCGGAAGGAGGAATTGAGGCGAATGATCTTCAGGCCCAGGCGACTATAGGCATCGAAAACCAGTTCGCCGCTCGAAAGATGTCCCACCAAACGAGAAAACAGTTGCTGCCCGTCCTCGGCGGCCAGGTAGGGAGTCAGGCCTTCCGCCACGACTATGGCCGGGCGATCCCGAGGTACTTCGTTCAGCCATCCAGGTTCGGTGAGCGACGAAGCGATCAGGTGGTAGCGATCCCGCACGGGATAGAGCCTGCGCCTGAGGTCGATGACTTCGGGATAGTCGACATCGAACCAGTCCACGCCGGCTGGCGGGTCGATACGAAATATGCGCGTGTCGAGCCCACACCCCAGATGCAGCACGATGGTGTCAGGATTTCGGGCGACAAAGTCCTGAACGCAGACGTCCAGCGTCTTTGCCCTGATTGCTAGACCGATGCCGAGATTGTTGTCGACCTTGAGCCGTGAGAAATCATAATCGATGTTGCGCACCGCCTCGTCGGCAAAGTAGTCCCTGAGCAGCGAATTGGGCAGCCGGCTCTCCAGCGCCTTGCCGTAAAGTGTCAAAAGCAAAGTCTCCTTTGCCCCGGTCAGGTTTACTTTTTCACCAGCCACGACCGTCCTCCCCATTCAAAGCCAGCTCTATCTGGGTACATGCTGCGGGAAAGCAAGTTTCGGGTGGTGATCGCCGCCGCGAAGGACGATATTCGCACGCAAGGAGATACTGCCATGAACGCCCAAATGCCTCTCAAAACGACAGCAATCCTTCAGAAAGACATCACGCCTGAAGGCGGTGACTACGAAATCGTCCGTCGTGCCATCGAAAAGATCAGCCTCGACTATCGCGACCAGCCTTCGCTGGAAGTGCTGGCCGAGGAGGTCGGCGAGACGCCGACCGGGCTGCAGAAGCTGTTCACCCGCTGGGCCGGCCTGTCGCCCAAGGCTTTTCTGCAGGCCGTTACCCTCGATCATGCGCGCAAGCTGCTCGATGCCGGCATGCCGCTGCTTGAAACCTCGTTCGAGCTCGGCATGTCCGGTCCAGGCCGGCTGCATGATCTGTTCGTCACCCACGAAGCGATGTCGCCGGGCGATTACAAGACGCGCGGCGCCGGGCTCACCATCCGCTACGGCTACCATATCTCGCCTTTCGGCATCGCCCTGATCATGGTGACTGACCGCGGCCTCGCCGGCCTCGCCTTCAACGACCCGGGCGGCGAGCGTGCGGCCTTTGCCGACATGTCCAGCCGCTGGCCGAACGCTAGCTATGTCGAGGACATGGCTGCAACGGCGCCCTATGCCGCGCGTATTTTCGATCCGACGCTGTGGCGCGCCGACCAGCCGCTGCGCGTCGTCATGATCGGCACCGACTTCCAGGTCCGCGTCTGGGAAGCCTTGCTGCGTATTCCGATGGGTCAGGCCTGCACCTATTCCTCGATCGCCGCGCGCATCGGCGCACCGAGCGCCAGCCGGGCTGTCGGTGCCGCGGTCGGTGCCAATCCGATGTCCTTCGTCGTGCCGTGCCACCGGGCTCTCGGCAAGTCCGGTGCGCTCACCGGCTACCATTGGGGCCTGACCCGCAAACGCGCCATCCTCGGCTGGGAGGCGGGACAGGTCTCTTCGTGAATATAGCCAAAGAATGGAACGATAGGAGCGATGTAAGGACCGCTAGGGTGACAAGCAGCGATCTTACGGAGTAGCTTCCCGCGCAATTAGAGTGACATGCGCTAGCGGGAGGCACTTCTTGATCGTCGTCATCGGCTCCATCAATCTCGACCTCATCGCCAGTGTCGACCGCTTGCCCGGTCCCGGCGAGACGGTGCGCGGCTCCGGTTTCGCCACTGCCCCCGGCGGCAAAGGCGCCAACCAGGCGCTGGCCGCCGCCCGCGCCGGCGCCAAGGTGCGCATGGTCGGCGCAGTCGGCAAGGACAGCTTCGCCGGCGAGGCTCTGGCGCTGCTGCGCGACGGCAAGATCGACCTGTCCGGCGTCGGCGAGACCTTTGCCTCTACCGGTACTGCGCTGATCATGGTCGGCGCCGACGGCGAGAACGTGATCGCTGTCGTGCCGGGCGCCAATGATTCGGTCGTGCCGGGTGACCTTTCCAAGGCCTTCCTGAAAAGCGGCGACGTCGTGCTGCTGCAGCTGGAGATCCCTCTGCAGACCGTCGAGGCAGCACTCGACGCGGCAGGGACGGCCGGCGCGATCACAGTGCTCAACACCGCACCTTTCCACAGCGACGCTGCCGGCTTCCTCGGCAAGGCCGACTATCTCGTCGCCAACGAAACCGAGTTCGACCTCTATGGCGAGGCGCTGTCGTTGAGTGGCCGCGACCGCCCGGCACGGATGCGCGACTATGCCGCGAGAACCGGCCGTACCATCGTCGTCACGCTTGGCCCGGACGGCGTTCTGGCGGCGACGCCCGACGATCTCCTGATGGTTCCGGCGCTGCAGATCACCCCGCTCGACACGGTCGGCGCCGGCGACACGTTCTGCGGCTATTTTGCAGCCGGACTGGCAGCCGGCCTGTCGCTCGACCAGGCGCTTGCCCGCGCTGCCGCCGCCGGTTCGCTGGCCTGCCTGAAAGCCGGTGCACAGCCGGCCATCCCGCTGGCCAGGGATGTCGATGTCGCCCTGCAGAAATCCGCAGGCTAAAGCGGTATGACAGCCGTGCGCCCGACCACGAAGCATGCGGTACCGCCCGCCGGCGACATCTGCCGCCTGTCTGCCGTGGAGCTTACCGAGAAGATCAGGCACCGGCAGCTTTCGGTGCGCGAAGTGGTCGCGGCATTCCTCGACAGGATCGAGGCGGTGAACCCGCTGGTCAACGCTATCGTTTCATTGCGCGAACATGCCGACATCCTGCGCGAGACCGACAACGCTGACGCCCATCTGGCGCGAGGAGGAGATACCGGATCGCTGTTCGGCCTGCCGATCGCGATTAAGGATCTTGCGCTGACAAAAGGCTTGAGAACCACCTTCGGCTCGCCGATCTTCGCCGATTTCGTGCCTGAGGAAGACGACTTCTTCGTCGAGCGCGTCCGCAAGGCCGGTGCCATCATCATCGGCAAGACCAACGTTCCCGAATTCGGGCTCGGCTCCAACACCTACAACACCGTGTTCGGACAGACGCTCAACGCATTCGACCCGACGCTGACCGCCGGCGGCTCGAGCGGCGGCGCGGCGGTCGCGCTGGCACTCGACATGGTTCCCGTTGCCGATGGCAGCGATTTTGGCGGCTCGTTGCGCAATCCCGCTGCCTACAACAATGTCTATGGGTTCCGCCCGTCGCAGGGATTGGTGCCGGCTGGCCCTGACCTTGATGTGTTTCATGCGCAGATGGGCGTCGAAGGGCCGATGGGGCGTAACGTGCGCGACATGGCGCTGCTGCTCGACATGCAGGCCGGCTATCATCCTCGCGCGCCGCTGTCGCATGATAAGCCAGGCTCGTTTCTCCAAGGGGTGGAAACGCCGGCGGCCGGCGGGCGTATCGCCTGGCTCGGCGATCTCGGCAGCCATCTGCCGGTTGAAGCAGGCATTCTACAGCTTTGCGAGGCAGCACTCGGCCGATTCGCGGATGTATCCTTTGAGGCCGAGCCGCTGATGCCGGAATTCGACTTCGAAGCGCTGTGGCAAGCCTTTGTAACGCTTCGCCAGGCGAGCAGTGGTTGTGCCCTCAAGGCGCATTACGACGATCCCTTGAAACGCAGTCTGCTGAAGCCAGAGGCTGTTTGGGAGGTGCAACAAGCGCTGCGCCTCACCGCGCCGCAGATCCATGCCGCCACGGTGCGGCGCTCGTCCTGGCACCGAATGCTGCTATCGCTCTTCGACCGCTTCGACCTGATTGCGCTGCCAGCCGCACAGGTCTTTCCGTTCGAGATCTCCACCCACTGGCCGACGCAAGTGGCCGGGCGTGCCATGGACAGCTATCACCGCTGGATGCAGGTCTCAGCGCTCGCCACGTTGGGCGGCTGCCCGGCGATCAATGTGCCGGCGGGCTTCGACTCCAGGGGCAGGCCAATGGGCATGCAATTGATCGGGCGGCCGCGCGGTGACCTCTCCGTGCTAAGGGCGGCAGCCGCCTATGAGGCAACGCTGCCATGGCAGGCCGGCGCCTGCTGAAATCAGCTCCGCATTGTCGGCGCCTTGCCGGCTTGCACACAACTTATCGCCATGCATTGATCGCGACAGCGCGCCGCACGAGCGGCATTCTGCGGAGGGAAAAAATGTCGCTGGAACTCTACGCCACCTACGTCGTCGCCTGCATCGTCATCGTCCTGGTGCCTGGACCGACGGTGACGCTGATCATCGCCAACAGCATACGCCATGGCTCCCGCGCCGGCCTCGCCAACGTCGCCGGCACCCAGGCCGGGCTAGCCATCATGATCGCCATCGTCGGCATCGGATTGACTTCGCTGATCGCCGGCATGGGCCACTGGTTCGAATTGGTCAGGCTGATCGGCGCTGCCTACCTGATCTGGATGGGCGTGCAGATGTTCCGCTCGAAAGGCAAGCTGAACGCCGACGGATCGGCAAAAAGACCGCGCGGCGGCTTCTTTTTGCAGGGCCTGCTGGTGGCGATCAGCAATCCGAAGACGCTGGTGTTCTTCGGCGCCTTCTTTCCGCAGTTCATTGCGCCTGAAGGCAATTATGCGTTACAGATCGGCGTCATGGGTCTCACCGCGATGATCTTCGCCGCCGTCTCGGATTCGACCTACGCGCTGGCCGCCGGCCGCGCCGGGCGCCTGCTGTCGGCCGGCCGCGTCAAGCTGCTGTCGCGGATCAGCGGCAGCTTCCTGGTCGGCGGCGGCCTGTGGCTGGCATGTTCCAAGGCGAAGTAACGGCACCTTTCCCTTCTCCCCTTGTGGAGAAGGTGGCCGAGCGAAGCTCGGTTGGATGAGGGGTGTTCCAGCTTGGCAATGACGGCACTCCGCCCAACCCATCAAGGGGGAAGGAAAGACGGCGCTAAAGCCGCCCCAGCCTTTCCAGCAACAGCGCGAAAAACGCATCGTGGTCGATGTCACGCATCACCATGGCGTTCTTCGGCCGCTTGGTCACGCCCCACCAGTCGATCACCGTCATGCCCATGGTGAGCTCCGAGGCGGTTTCCACGCTGACATTGCAGTTGCGGCCCTTGAACAGCTTCGGCTTCAACAGGTAGGCGATGACGCAAGGATCGTGTAGCGGGCCGCCATCTGTGCCGTATTTCTCCTCGTCAAAGCGTTCGAAGAATTCCAGCATGTCCGCGGTGGCCGTGCCGACCCTGGTGCCGAGCTTGCGGAAGGCCTTCGTGCGCTTGGCGGTGGTCAGCGCCTTGTGGGTGACGTCGAGCGGCATCATGACGATCGGAATGCCGGATTTGAACACGACATCGGCGGCATGCGGGTCGACATAGATGTTGAACTCGGCGGTCGGCGTGACGTTGCCGCCCTCGAAGAAGCCGCCGCCCATCAGCACGATCTCCTTGATGCGCGGCGCGATTTTCGGCTCGCGGATCAGCGCCAGCGCAACATTGGTGAGCGGCCCGAGCGCGCACAGCGTGATCGTGCCGCTCTCCTCCCTCATCAGCGTCTCGACGATGAAATCGACCGCATACTCGTCCTGCAGCTTCATCTTTGGTTCGGGCAGTTGCGGTCCGTTGAGGCCGGTCTTGCCATGCACTTCCTCGGCGGTGACGAGTTCGCGCGCCAGTGGCCGGATGGCGCCTGCATAGACCTTGACGTCCGTCCGGCCGGCCAGTTCGCAGATCTTGCGGGCGTTTTTTTCGGTAAGTTTCAGCGGCACGTTGCCGGCCACCGCGGTGATGCCGACGATCTCCAGTTCGGCGCTGCCGAGCGCCAGCAATATGGCGACGGCATCGTCCTGGCCGGGGTCAGTGTCGATGATGATCCTGCGGGATTGGGGCATTTCAATTCCTTGTTTTGGCAAGTCTTTTTGGGCGGGACGTGTGACGGCTTGAAGTCTGCCGGGCGGCGGACCATATCAAGACCATCGGGAAAAATGCCATCCGGGTTTTTCCACTTTATGTCGCTCTTGAGAGGACACTGTAACATGAGCAGAATGACGCCTTTTTCCAGCCCGCTTCTCCTCGGTTTCGATTCCATGGAAAAGACGCTGGAGCGCTTGGCAAAGTCCGGTGACAGCTATCCTCCCTACAACATCGAGCGCCTCAGCGGTGCCGACGGCAAAACCGAAAGGCTGCGTATCACGCTCGCCGTCGCCGGTTTCGCGGAAAGCGATCTCGATGTCACAACGGAGGAGAACCAGTTGGTCGTGCGCGGCCGCCAGAACGACGACACCGAGCGCGAATTTCTCCACCGCGGCATCGCCGCGCGCCAGTTCCAGCGCTGTTTCGTGCTGGCCGACGGCATGCGGGTGATTGCGGCGGAATTGAAGAACGGCCTTCTGTCGATCGATCTCGATCGGCCGGAGTCCGAACGGCTGGTACGAAAAATAAACATATCGGTGAAAGACTGATTTTTGCCGATAGCTCTCATGCGGGATGGCCTTGAGCGGCGTCTCGCGGCACGGAGGCTTGAAATGACCAGAACTAACGAAAATATCATCATGACCAGCGGCGAATTCGCCCATCTCGGCGAAGGTTCGGTCGCCTATCTCAGGAAAGTGTCGAGCGACGATCTGCGCGGCCGTTTCCCGGGCCTCGGCGAAATCGCGCCGGGTCTGGAACTGTGGGCCCTGTTTGCCGCCAATGGCCAGCCGATCCTGCTTTCGGACGCTCGCGACCGGGCACTGGCTGGCGCGCTGGAAAACGATCTGACCCCGGTCGCTATCCACTAACGTCGTTATCCACTGACAACGGCGCCATCAACTGACAAATATGGCGCGGCGATCTGGTTGGAAACGGACAGGGCCGCACACGGCGGCCCTTCAACGGATTTAATCAAAACCTCAGGCGGCGTGCGAGGCCTGCGTGTCCGACAGCAGTGCGTGGATGGCCACGGCGTCGCGCGTGCCTCTGATCTTGGCAACCGTGTCGGCATCGCGCAGCACCCGCGCGATGCGCGACAGCGCCTTGAGGTGGTCGGCGCCGGCACCTTCGGGAGCCAAAAGCAGAAACACCAGGTCGACCGGCTGATCATCGAGGGCCTCGAAGTCCACCGGTGTCTCCAGCCGGGCAAAGACGCCGGCGATCCGCTTCACCCCGGCCAGCTTGCCGTGCGGAATGGCGATGCCGTTGCCGACGCCGGTCGAGCCAAGCCGCTCGCGTTGCAGGATGGTGTCGAACACCTCTCGCTCCGGAATGCCGGAAATCGCCGCCGCCCGTTCGGACAGCAATTGCAGCAGCTGCTTTTTGGAGTTCGCCTTCAACGCCGGCATGATTGCCGGAACGCTGACGAGATCGCTCAGATCCATGCTTGAAATCCCTTGTTCGCCTGCCGTCGCCAGTCCCCACGCTCGCGTGCGGCTGGTTTTTACCCCTGCGCGACCTTGGCCGTGGACGGGTCGATCCAGCCGATATTCCCGTCCGGCCGGCGATAGACGATATTGAGATGGTCGTTTCCGGCATTGCGGAAGACCAGGACCGGGCTGTCCTTGGTGTCGAGTTCGATCACCGCCGACGCCACCGACATGGTCCGCAGCGTCATGGTCGATTCGGCGACGATGGCCGGCGCGAAATTCTCCGGTATGTCCTCCTCGTCGTCGGCAAGCGGCGCCATCACCGTATAGGCGACGTCGGTGAGCTCGCCGTTGCTATTGCCTGAATTGTGCGACTTCAGCCGGCGTTTGTAGCGCCTGAGTCGTGTTTCCAGACGGTCTGCCGCGGTATCGAAGGCAAGCGTTGGATCCTGGGCATCGCCCGTCGCCTGCAGCGAAGCACCGGAGTCCAGCCGGATCATGCAATCGGCCGTGTAGCGCGACCCCGATTTGACGACTACGATTTGCCCTGAAAAGCCCCGATCGAAATATTTCCCGATCACTTCCCCGACACGGTCGTTGATGCGCGTACGGAACGCATCGCCGATATCCATGTGTTTTCCCGATATGCGCAGTGTCATCTGAAAACTGACCTTCCTTGCTCAGGCTTCAAACTGTCCCGAGTTTATACTCGTGGTCCGCGCGCACAAGCTTTTGCGGCGTCACTTGCGCCGATTTTAGATCCGAACTTTCCGGTTGATCACAAGCCGCCTTCTTGGCCGTCCCGTGGCCTACGTCGTGACGGACCATCTCTCGTGCGGGCATCGGCGAACTCAAATCCACTCGCTAGCCCGTCTCATGCGGGCGGGCTTCTAGCCACTTCGTTGCCGCTTGTCAATGAACTGCGAAAGCTGTGGAAATTCCGTCGGAGCTCAACGGCCGGCGCTGGCCAAAGCGCGTTTTTCGCGCCGCCGCTGCACCGAAGAGGGTATGTTCATGCCTTCCCGGTATTTGGCCACCGTGCGTCTGGCAATGTCGACGCCGCTTTCCCGCAGCATGTCGACGATGGCATCGTCGGAAAGCACATCGACGGCTTTCTCCTCGTCGATCAGCTGCTTTATGCGGTCGCGAACCGCTTCCGACGAATGCGCATCGCCGCCACCAGACGAAGCGATCGAGGCGGTGAAGAAATAGCGCAGTTCGAACACACCGCGCGGCGTCAGCATGTATTTGTTTGCCGTGACCCGGCTGACCGTTGATTCGTGCATGCCGATGGCGTCCGCCACCGTACGCAGGTTGAGCGGCTTCAGGTGCCGCACGCCGTGGACGAGAAAAGCGTCCTGCTGGCGCACGATCTCAGAGGCCACCTTGAGAATGGTCTTCGCCCGCTGGTCGAGGCTGCGCGTGAGCCAGTTGGCGTTCTGCAGGCATTCGGCGAGGAAATCCTTTTCCGCCTGGTTTTTCGCATGTGGCGTGACCTGGGCGAAATAGATGTGATCGACCAGCACGCGCGGCAGCGTCTCGGCATTGAGCTCGACCGTCCAGCTGCCGTCATTGGCTGCGCGCACCTCGACGTCGGCCACGATTGCGTCGCTGGCACCGCGCGAAAACGCCATTCCCGGCCGCGGGTCGAGCGCCCGGATCTCGGCCAGCATGTCGAGCAGATCCTCCTCGTCGACGCCGCAAATCCGCTTCAGCGTCTGGAAATCGCGCCGTGCCAGGAGTTCGAGATTGGCGATCAGCGCCTTCATCGCCGGATCGAGCCGGTCGCGCACGGCAAGCTGCAGCAACAGGCATTCGGCGAGGTCGCGGGCGAAGATGCCGGCGGGCTCGAATGTCTGGCAGACCGCCAGGACCCTTGCCACCGCCGTGACGTCCGTGCCGAGGCGGGCCGCGATCTCGGCCATGTCGGCACGCATGTAGCCGGCCTCGTCGAGGCCGTCGGCAAGCTCGCTGGCGATCAGGCGGGCCGCCGGATCGGCAAAGGCGAGCGCTACCTGCTCGCCGACATGGTCGCGCAGCGTGATGGCAGCCGCCGCCATGTCCGCGACGTCAAAGCCGTCGGAGGAAGAGGTGGAACCGTTGCCGGACGCCGATTTCCATTGCGCCGTCAGGTCGGGCCCGAGCCGCTCGCTCGTACCAGGATCATCGGGAAACAGGTTTTCCAGCGATGTATCGAGCTTTTCCGAGATCGCCTCGGCGCTCCACGCCGTCTCCGCTTCGAACCAGTCGCCGTCGGCAGCCGGTTCCGGTGCAGCGTCGCCCTTCTGCGCCTGGTCGCTGGCGGCGTCCTCCTGCGGTTCGGCACGTTCCAGCAGGGGATTGCGTTCGATCTCGTCGTCGATGAAGCGTTCCAGCTCTAGGTGGGTGAACTGCAGCAGGCGGATCGACTGCATCAGCTGCGGCGTCATCACCAGCGACTGCGACTGTCGTAGCTGTAGTTTTGCCGCCAACGCCATGGTTCGGTTTCAAACGCCCCGTCTACGCACCCGCACTGCTGGAAGGAATTTTCCAGGCCAGCATAGAAACTGGCCCGGCTTTTGCTTGTCAAGGCGAGGAGCGGTAAAACTCGCCTGCCAGCGCGTTTTCAGGCAGAAAATTGAAGAAAGACCTGCTGGACTACGCCGGAAATCCCGTTCGAACCGGAATTTCGCATTTAGAGCGTAAATCCCTCGCCGAGATAAAGCCGCCGCACATCGGCATTTGCGACTATCTCGTCGGCCCGGCCATGGGTCAGCACCTGACCGGCATGGATGATGTAGGCGCGGTCGATCAGGCCAAGTGTCTCGCGGACATTGTGGTCGGTGATCAGCACGCCGATGCCACGTGCCGTCAAGTGGCGCACGAGCTGCTGGATGTCGGCGACAGCGATCGGATCGATGCCGGCGAACGGTTCGTCGAGCAGCATGTAGGCAGGGCGGGTTGCCAACGCACGGGCAATTTCGAGGCGTCGCCGCTCACCACCGGAGAGCGACAGCGACGGAGCCTTGCGCAGATGGCTGATGTGGAATTCCTCGAGCAATTCGTCGAGCAGCCGCTCACGCTCCTTGCGGCTCTTTTCGACCACTTCGAGCACGGCCCGGATGTTTTGCTCGACATTCAGGCCGCGAAAAATCGACGCTTCCTGCGGCAGGTAGCCGATGCCGAGACGGGCGCGGCGATACATCGGCATCGACGTGACGTCAAACCCGTCGATTTCGATGGTGCCTTCATCGACCGGCACTAGGCCGGTCACCATGTAGAAACAGGTCGTCTTGCCGGCGCCGTTGGGGCCGAGCAGCCCAACCGCCTCGCCGGCGCGCACGCCCAGCGTCACGCCGCTGACGACTTTGCGGCCCTTGTAACTTTTGGTCAGCCCTTTGGCGATCAAGGTTCCCTTGAACTTTGCCGCTTCGACGGTGACCCTGGCCGGTGCCGCAAGTTTGCTGGCGGCGCGCCCTGGAAGGCGCGCCAGCAGCGACGATATGCCGGTCATCAGGGTTTCGCTGCTCCAGACTTCGCCGGTGGCGTAATCGACATCATGACGCGGCCGCCGCAAGCGTCGACCTGGGCAAGGCCGCTCTTCATCTGCACGGTAAGCTTGCAGCCGACAAGCACGTTGTCGCCTTGCGAGAGCACGACCTTGCTGCCCGAAAGCACCAGTACTTCGGTCTTCATGTCGAAGGTGCCGCGGTCGCCGGTGGCAACCTGATCGTCCGATTTGATGTAGACCTTATCGTCGACCTCGAGATGGTCGATGTTGGCGGATCCGGTCATTGCCGCGGCACCCGCGGGCTGGGCGCCTTTGGCGGCGCCTGCATCCCTGACGTAATAGACCGTCATTTTGCCGGCCTTGAGCACGGTTGGACCCTGAACGACGTTGACGTTGCCGGTGAAGACGGCGACGCTTTCCGCCTGGCGCACCTCGAGCTTGTCGCTTTCGATCTGGATAGGCTTGTCGCCCGACAGTCTGAGGCCGGACATTTGGCTGGTGGCACTGGATTGCGCCAGCGACGGCGCTGGCCCGAAGGTCAGCCCCAAGGGCAACCCAAGCGTTAACGCCGAGATCGCGGCCAGGCGCCGTGCCGAACTACTGAACCGCATTGGTTTCTCCGCTCTTTGCCTCTGCCGCCTTCAAACTGGCGGGATCGATGTCGACGCGCACCTTGTTCTCGAAAATCAGGACCTTGCCATTGTCCTGGACCGACATCGAATCCGCCCTGATCCGCGACCCGCCGCGGCTGACATCGACGGGTTCGCTTGTCTTCATAGTGCCTTCGGCCATGTCGAGATAGACTGATTTGAATTTTGCCACCACGCCATCCGTGGTCGACACGGTCACGTCGCTGGTCAGGCTGAACGTGTTGCCGTCGCGATCGTAGGTGCCGTGCGCAGCACCGATGGCGGCGGTGTTGTCGGCAGCAATCGGCAGCTTGGCCTTGATACCTTCCAGATCGATGATGCCCTGTTTGCTGACATCCTGTATGGCGCGCAGGGCTGTCATCGAATAGGGCAGGTTCTGCTTGGTGAAGCCGTTGAGCTTGGGATTGGCCATCACCAGCTTGCCATCGGCAAAGGCGCCGCCGTCGGCCTGCACCTCGATTGCAGCGGGTGCCATGAGATAGGAATAGACCGGAAACGCGACCGCGATCACGGCAGCGACCAGCGGTACGGCCAGCTTCAGGATCCGGACCCGGCGCGAATGACGCTGCGCAATGTCAAACGCGTCGACCCGCGCCCGGCCTGCGGCCTTGGGAGCCAACTCCGTCTCGGTGTTGGTCGGTTCGATTGGTCCCGCTAACATGACTGCTTCTTCTAAACCCCTGCCCGCCAGGCCGCCCTATAGGTGGGATGCCGGCGCCCTCAAGCAAGCACAAGCCGAGGAAAACCGCAAAAATGTGACAGCCGCCCCTGTACAACGAAAATGGCCCCAGCGCAGCCTGTACCTCATACCAGATATAGGCGCACAGTGTTAGAGCCTGTGGAACGCGACAGGTTGAGGCTTGCCGCGAATGCCTAAGGCCTTTGGCGCAAGGCCGTCAGGAAACGGTAGCCGGGCGCGAATGGTTGCTTTAAAAGCATCTGCTCCCACCGACTACGAGGCTGACCATGGCATTGAGAGCCGACGACCTGATCGACCGCCGCCGCTTGCGCCGCAAGCTGACATTCTGGCGTATCGCGACGATTATCGTCGCCGCAGCCGGGCTGATCGCCTTTTCGGCGTGGATCTATGGTGACGACTTCACCAGCGCGGCAGTCGACCACATCGCCAAGGTCAAGATCGAAGGTACCATCACCGAAGACGAAGAACTGATCAAGCGGCTGGAGGCCATCCGTCAGTCGCCGCGCGTCAAGGCTGTGATCCTGTCGATCGATTCACCCGGCGGCACCACCGTCGGTGGCGAATCGATCTATGAGGCAGTGCGCAAGCTCGCCGCCGACAAGCCGGTGGTGGCCGAGGTCGGCACGCTCGCGGCTTCGGCGGGCTACATGATCGCCACTGCGGCCGACCATATTGTTGCACGCAAATCCTCGATCGTCGGCTCGATCGGCGTGCTGATCCAGTACCCGGACGTCAGCGGCCTCATGGACAAGCTCGGCGTCAAGCTGGAGGAGGTGAAATCCTCGCCCTTGAAGGCCTCGCCTTCTCCCTTCAAGCCGACCAATGACGATGAGCGCGCCATGGTCCGCAAGCTCATCCTCGACAGCTACGACTGGTTCGTCGGCATCGTCGCCGAGCGCCGCAACATGACCAAACCGGAGGCGCTCGCGCTCGCAGACGGGTCGATCTTCACCGGCCGGCAGGCGGTCACCAACAGATTGATCGACGCGGTCGGCGGCGAAGCCGAAGCGATCGACTGGCTTGCAGGCAAGGGTGTCGATGCCAAGCTCAAGGTGGTGGAATGGAAGGACACGGAAAAACGCGGTGGTTTCCTGTTCTCCAAGGCGATGGCGCAGACTGTCGGCGCTGCGCTAGGCCTGCCCGGCCATGGCGGCGACGTCCTTCACGAAATTGGAGCGGACCGCTTGTTTCTTGACGGTCTCGTTTCCGTCTGGCACCCTTGAGGAACCGCTTGGACGAGTGAAAAACCAAATAAAATCATTCTGATAATTTCGGCGGCACTGCTTTCACGGGGAGCCTTTTCATGATCAAATCCGAACTTGTTCAGATCATCGCCACGCGTAATCCGCATCTTTTCCTGCGCGACGTCGAAAACATTGTCAGCGCTATCTTCGATGAAATCACCGACGCGCTTGCCGAGGGCAACCGGGTCGAGTTGCGCGGCTTCGGCGCGTTTTCGGTGAAAAACCGCCCTGCCCGCACCGGCCGCAACCCGCGCACCGGCGAATCCGTGGAGGTTGAGGAGAAATGGGTACCGTTCTTCAAGACCGGCAAGGAATTGCGTGAAAGGCTGAACGGAGGCAAATAGGCGCGGCACGCGCCACCGCTCCTGCCTTTTCTTCCGAACGGAAAAACATGTTCAATCGCTTCATTCTCATCGTGGTTTTCGTGCCGCTGGCCGTCATCCTGATTGCGCTGGCCGTCGCGAACCGCGAACCGGTAGCCTTCACACTCGATCCGTTCAATCCCGGCAATCCGGCGCTGACGCTGACCGTGCCGCTCTTCATTTTCCTGTTCCTGGCGCTGGCTATCGGCATGATCGTCGGCAGCCTGGCGACCTGGATCAAGCA
The DNA here is from genome assembly GCF_040322515.1 of Mesorhizobium sp. M0136. NCBI lineage: Bacteria > Pseudomonadati > Pseudomonadota > Alphaproteobacteria > Hyphomicrobiales > Phyllobacteriaceae > Mesorhizobium > Mesorhizobium sp. M0136. Next base: position 85,815 of record NZ_JAMYTP010000019.1, on the reverse strand, counting down.
GGGCCGCTACCGCAAGCTGGCGCGCCAGCGCGGCGCCGAGGCCGAGAACCTGCGCCAGGCGGTCAGCCGCGCGCCCACCGCGTCGCAGAGCCCAGTCTTGCCGAAGCCGACGAACTGAGCCGCGGCTCGGGCCTGAGGCACAACCGGCCTAGTTCTCCACGGAGCCTTTCATGCTGACCATTTCCGCCGCCGAGGTCGACCGCGCGCTGACCTTTTCCGGGCTGGTCGAGACGTTACGCGCCGCCTTTCGCGATGGCGCCGTGCAGCCGGTCAGGCACCATCACACTGTCGAGCGGCCCGATGGCGCCGCCTCGACGCTGCTTTTGATGCCGGCCTGGACCGACTTCAACGCAGCCGGCACCTCGGCCGATGGCCATATCGGCGTCAAGATCGTCACCGTGTCGCCTGACAACAATGCCGTCGGCAAGCCCGCGGTGATGGGGCTTTACCTCTTGCTCGACGGCGCCACAGGCGAGCCTCAGGCCTTGATCGATGGCCAGAGGCTGACACAGTGGCGCACGGCCTGTGCCTCGGCGCTGGCTGCCTCCTATCTGGCCCGCGAGGATGCATCACGGCTGCTGGTGGTCGGCGCCGGCGCGCTGTCGCCATTCCTTGCAAAGGCGCATTCGGCGGTGCGTCCGATCAAGAACATCCGCATCTGGAACCGCACGTCGTCGAATGCCGAAAAGGTCGCGGCAAAATTGCGTGCCGAGGGTTTTGCGGCCGAAGCAGCAGGCGATCTCGACGCCGAACTCGGAAAAGCCGATATCGTATCGTCGGCGACCATCACCACCATGCCACTGATCAAGGGCGCACTCTTGAAGTCCGGCACCCATGTCGATCTCGTCGGCGGCTTCACGCCGGCGATGCGCGAAAGCGACGACGACGCGATTGCACGCGCCCGCGTCTATGTCGACACCCGCGCCGGCGCCACCAAGGAAGCCGGCGATATCGTCCAGCCGCTGGCCTCCGGCGTTCTGAAGCCGGAAGCCATCGTCGCCGACCTCTATGAACTGGCGCGCGGCCAGAAAAAAGGCCGGCAGAACGACGACGAGATCACGCTGTTCAAGTCGGTCGGCGCAGCCCTCGAGGACCTCGCCGCCGGCATTGCCGTGTATCGGGCAAGCGAAAGGGGAGTAGGGGAGTAGGAAACCGCACTGATCGTGCGGCGCTGCGCCAGCTATGTTTCCTGTCACGTACTCCCCTACTGCCCTACTCCCTTTGCCAATAAACCCGCAGCCGGTGGCTGTCGGGATCAAGCGCGACGAAGGTGCGGCCGAAATCCATGTCGGTCGGCGTCTGCAGAATTTTCAGCCCGCGGCCGGCCCACTCGGCATGGGTGGCGTCGACGGCACCCGGCGTGTCCAGCGCAAAGACGATCTCGGCGCCGCCGCCCGCTGCCGCGGCGGCCGGTTCCACGGTGTGACGCGACCAGAGGCCGAGCTTGAAGCCGTTGTCGAGCACGAACAGCACGAAGGTCGGCGAGGTCTCGACCGGTTGCCGCCCAAGCAGCGCGCTATAGAAGGCGCCGCTTTGCTCAGGCTTGTCGACATAGAGGATGACGAAATTGGGCGGTGTCATGAATTGCTCTCCAGATGGTTTCGACTGGAGGAGCATAGCGTATGCCACTGCCAGATTCTGGCAGCAGTCTCAACTGAGCAGCAGTCTTAGCTTGGCGTGTCGAGCGTCGCCCGCCATTCTTTGAGCAGCACCTGACGGCGGCGCGGATAGCGCATCTCGGTGGCGTTGAGGCCGGATATCCGATCGGCGCGAAAGTGCCTGAAATCCTGGCGCATCTCGCACCAGGCCGCGACGACGCGCACCTTGTCGAAGAAGCCGAGTGCGAACGGCCAGACGGTGCGCTCGGAGGCAGCGCCGCCGGCGTCGCGATAGACAAAGCTCAGCTTGCGCTCCTCGCGGATGGCCTGCCGCACCACGCCGAGATCGATGCCTTCTGTGACCTCGGTTCGCGACCCGACCAGCAGCGTCGAGGCATCGAGTTCCTCGCGCAAATCGTCCGGCAGCACCGCCGCGATCGTGGCCAGCGCGTCGGTGGCGGCGTTCGCAAGCCGCCAGTCCGGCTGCTTGGCCACCCAGCGCGAACCGAGAACGATCGCCTCGATCTCCTCATCGGTGAACATCAAGGGCGGCAGCATGAAACCTGGCCTGAGCACGTAACCCAGCCCCGCCTCACCCTCGATCGGCGCACCCTGCCCCTGCAGCGTGGCGATATCGCGATAGAGCGTGCGGATCGACACACCCATTTCGCCCGCGAGGTTGCGGCCGCTGACCGGCCGGCGATGCCGGCGCAGGATCTGGATCAGGTCGAGCAGGCGTTCGGCGCGGGACATGGATCGCAACCCGGTTTGATGGATGTCCAATTTGAATGGACGATAGTGCGCCTGCCCTTTCGACGGCAAGCAAGACGATCGCCGACCGGAACGTCTGCGCCCTGACGCCGTTGTCTGGCCATTATGGATATACGCGGTTTTCTGTTGTTCTGGTCGGTTTTGACCGCCATCGTCGCGGCGCTCAGCCTTGGGCCGTCTTTCGCCCATGTGCTGGAATCGGTGCCGCGGCTGACCAGATGGCCGCCTTCGCTCTGGCGAGAAACCACTGTCTTTAACGCTCAGTTCCAATTCTTCGCGATTATCGGCGCACCGCTGGACCTGGCGGCAATCGTCTGTCCGGGCCTCCTCGCCTGGATGCTGCGCAGCGATCGTCCGGCATTCTGGTGGGTCTTGGCCGCCACCGTGCTCTACCTGCTAGCGCTTGGGGCGTGGTTTGCGCTGGTCAAACCGGCAAACGATGTCCTGGCCACTTGGGTACCTGGACCGATCCCAGGCAATTTCGAAACCATCCGGAGCCGCTGGGAAACCGGCCATATGGTCGTCACCGGCTTCAAGGCCGTTGGTTTCATAGCGCTCGCAACCGGCCTGCTGTCGATCAGGCGCGGCTGATCCGGCTGCGCACGTCGGCAGCCCTTTTGTTGCGCCGGTCAATGTGCTGTGGCAGAAGCGGCCAAGCCGCCGTCCGGAGATGCGCCTTCTTGAAACCTTTTCGCGACAGACGCCGCGACAGCCGACCGCCCGCAAAAGGCGGGGCGGAGCATGTCCGGCGGCGCGACGCCAGCCCAACCGCCGGTCCGGAGCCTAAACCGCAAGACCGGTCCGAGCCTAAAGCCGCGCCACGCATGCTCTCGCGCCGCGATGGCGCGCTGCCTGCCGAACATTTGCCGCTGATCCTCGAAGTCGGCCCCAATCAGGACTACGCGCTGCTAGACAGTGGCGCCGGAGAAAAACTCGAGCAATACGGCCCCTACCGCATCGTTCGGCCGGAGGGCCAGGCGATCTGGCAAAAGGCTTTGGCGGCCAGGGACTGGGAACGCGTCGACGCCATTTTCACCGGCGATACCGACGAGGAAGGCATCGGCCGCTGGCGCTTCCCCAAGACGCCGCTCGGCGAGACCTGGCCGATGAAGCATGACGGCATCGACTATCTCGGCCGCTTCACTTCGTTTCGCCATGTCGGCGTCTTTCCCGAGCAGGCCTCGCACTGGGACCACATGGCCGGACTGATCGCGGCGGCAAAACGGCCGGTGAAGGTGCTGAACCTGTTCGGTTACACCGGCCTTGCCTCCCTGGTGGCGGCGCATGCCGGCGCCGAGGTCACCCATGTCGATGCTTCCAAGAAGGCGATCGGCTGGGCACGCGAAAACCAGGAGATGGCTGGGCTGTCGCAAAAGCCGATCCGCTGGATCGTCGACGATGCCGTGAAATTCGCCGAACGCGAGGAGCGCCGCGGCAGCCGCTACGACATCATCCTGTTCGACCCGCCCGCCTATGGCCGCGGACCGAAAGGCGAGGTCTGGCAGTTGTTCGAGGACCTGCCGGCGCTGACCGATATCTGCCGCGCGATCCTGACGCCGAAGCCGCTCGCCGTGGTACTGACCGCCTATTCGATCCGCGCCTCTTTTTTCGCGATCCATGCCCTGATGCGCGACACCTTCGCCGGCATGGGCGGCACGGTCGAGTCGGGCGAATTGATCATCCGCGAGAAATCTGCCGGTCGGGCGCTTTCGACCTCGCTGTTCTCGCGCTGGGTGGCCTGAATGAGTGCGTACGAACGGCACGCAGGCGCGCCAGGGCAGGTGAAGGAAGTCACCAGCCTCGCCAACCCGCTGATCAAGGAGATCAAGGCGCTCGCGCTGAAGAAATTCCGTGACCAGCAGAATGCCTTCATGGCCGAAGGCCTGAAGCTGGTCATCGACGCGCTTGATCTCGGCTGGTCGATCAGGACATTGGTCTTCGCCAAGGCCGGACGTGGCAACGCGGCAGTCGAAAAGGTCGCGGCGCGCACGGTCGCCGCCGGCGGCACCGTACTTGAAGTCTCGGAAAAGGTGCTGGTCGCCATCACCCGCCGTGACAATCCGCAAATGGTCGTCGGCGTGTTCTCGCAGAAATTGCTGTCTCTGAAGGACATCCGCGTCCAGGACGGCGACGTCTGGGTAGCACTCGACCGCGTTCGCGACCCCGGCAATCTCGGCACCGTCATCCGCACGGTCGACGCTGTCGGCGCCAGGGGCGTCATCCTGGTCGGCGAGACCACCGATCCCTTTTCGGTCGAAACGGTGCGCGCCACCATGGGCTCGATCTTCGCCGTGCCCGTCGCCAAGGCGCCGCCCGAGGCTTTTCTCGCCTGGCGAAAGAGCTTCCCCGGCCTCGTCGCCGGCACCCATCTGAAGGGTGCGGTCGACTACCGCTCGGTCGATTTTTCAAAAGGCCCGGTGCTTTTGGTGATGGGCAACGAGCAGCAAGGCCTGCCTGACGAGCTTGCCGCAAGCTGCGACAAGCTGCTGCGGATACCGCAGGCCGGCCGCGCCGATTCGCTCAACCTTGCGGTGGCCACCGGCGTCATGCTGTTCGAGATCCGGCGCGACGCGCTGAAGCTCGGCCCGGAGGACGCCAGATCGTGACATCTCAAACCGTGAAACTGCAAACCATGAAGTCCTGGAGGCCGTACGCTCTTCTGGTCATCGCCGCGATAGCGCTCGACCAGTGGCTGAAATACCTGGTCGAAACCGGCCTTGCCTTTCAGGAACGGCTCGACCTGCTGCCGTTCCTGGCGCTGTACCGCACCTACAACACCGGCATCGCGTTCTCGCTGTTTTCGTCCTTCGGCGACACCGGCCTGGTGGTCGTCGCAGTTCTGGTGGTCGCTTTCGTGCTCTATCTTGCGGCCCGCACGCCGCCCGGCCACCTGCTTGCCCGCATCGGCTTCGCACTGATCGTCGGCGGCGCGCTCGGCAACCTGATCGATCGCGCAATCTACGGCCATGTCATCGACTATGTCCTGTTCCATACGCCAGTCTGGTCCTTCGCCGTCTTCAACCTCGCCGACGCCTTCATTTCCGTTGGTGCCGTGCTGGTCGTCTTCGATGAGCTCATTGGTTGGCGGCACGGAATGTCGAGCGATTGACCTCACTCGCCTGGCGCCGCACATTCTGATCTGCAAGCCCGAGGAGAAAACATGCCCGAAACCTTCAAAGCCATCCTCGTTTCGCGCGACGCCGAGAAAAACCAGTCGGTCGCGGTGACCGAGCTTACCGAGGCAGACCTGATGGAGGGCGACGTCACCGTCGCGGTCGAGGCGACGACGGTGAACTACAAGGACGGCCTTGCAATTACCGGCAAGGCGCCGGTAATCCGCCGCTGGCCGCTGGTGCCGGGCATCGATTTCGCCGGCACCGTCATCTCGTCCTCCAATCCTGACTGGCGCAAGGGTGACAAGGTCATATTGAACGGCTGGGGCGTCGGCGAGACGCATTTCGGCGCCTTTGCCGGGCGCGCCCGCGTCAAAGGCGACTGGCTGGTACCGCTGCCGGACGGAATGAGCCCGCACGATGCGATGGCGATCGGCACCGCCGGCTACACCGCCATGCTTTGTGTCATCGCGCTGGAGCGCCACGGCATCGTGCCCGATCGCGGCCCGGTGGTGGTGACCGGCGCTGCCGGTGGCGTCGGCTCGGTCGCGATCTCGATCCTGTCCAGCCTCGGCTATCATGTCATCGCCTCAACCGGCCGCGCTGCCGAAAGCCCCTATCTGATCGACCTCGGCGCCGCGGAAGTGATTTCACGCGACGAGCTTGCCCAGCCGGCAAAACCGCTCGCCAAGGAACGCTGGGCCGGCGGCGTCGATGCCGTCGGCAGCCACACGCTGGCCAACGTTCTGTCGATGACCTCCTATGGCGGCGCCGTCGCCGCGTGCGGCCTCGCCGGCGGCATGGACCTGCCGGCCAGCGTCGCCCCCTTCATCCTGCGCGGTGTCTCGTTGCTCGGCATCGATTCGGTGATGGCGCCCAAGGCGGTCCGCCTCGAGGCCTGGCGCCGCATCGGCACCGATCTCGATCACGCAAAGCTTGCCAGTCTGTCGACGAGCATCGGCTTCGACGGCATCATCGGCGCCGCGCATGACATCTTCGAGGGCAAGATCCGCGGCCGTGTGGTGGTGGACATGTGAGCCTCCGGGGGAAAAAGAGCGCGACAGCTAAAATTCGAACGATCAATCACAACCTTCGATAAGCTCTGTCTGGCAGGAGTTCCGTATGATTGCGGAACCCGGCATCAGAGCGGCGGAACCAGCCGAACGGGCCGACGGGACGGCCCCCGAGGCGCCAGGACGGCAGCTTGTCGCCGCGCCACCGCTGGCGCCGGAATTACCCGACGCCAACCGCGAAGGCCTGTCCTTCCTGACGCTGGTCGCCATCGTCGTGCTGGCGGGCCTGTCGCATTTGACCGGAGCGCCGATCTTCATCACCATCGGCCTTTTGGCGACAGCCATGGCCGGGCTCGCCATGCATCTGCGCAACAGGCGCACCGAGCGCCGCGCAGTGGCCCTGCTCGATGCCACCACCGCCCGCAGCCGCGCCGAAATCGAGACGCTGGCGGACCGCATGTGGGAGATGCAGGAGAGCGAGGAGCGCTTTCGCGGTCTGATCGATGCACTCGGCGATCTCGTCGTCCACCGCGACCGCGACGGCCACATTGTCTACGCCAACAAGGTTTTCGCCGACCTTGTCGAAACCGACCAGCGCGAGTTGGCCGGCAAGACCCTGGCCGAACTAGGCATCGATGTCGGCATCGTCCCCGACGCCGCCTTTTCCGACCATGAATGCCTGAGTTCCACCGACGTCGCCATTCGCACGCCGGACGGTCCACGCTGGTTCTCTTGGATCGAGCTGTCGGTGCGCGACAAGGACAGCGGCGCCGTTTCGCATCGCGCCATCGCCCGCGACATCACCGCCCGCAAGCGCGCCGAATCATCGCTGATCACCGCCCGCGAGCGGGCCGAATATGCGAGCCAGGCCAAATCGCGTTTCCTCGCCACCGTCAGCCACGAGATCCGCACGCCGATGAACGGCATCATGGGCATGGCCCGGCTTCTCGCCGACACCAGCCTTTCACCCGAGCAGCGGACCTATGTCGGCGCCATCTCGACCTCGGCCAGCGCGCTGCTGGCGCTGATCGAGGACCTGCTCGACTACTCCAAGATCGAAGCCGGCCGCTTCGATCCCGAACCGCAGCCGATGTCGGTGCGTGAGATCGCCGACAATGTCGTCGAGCTTTTGGCGGCGCGGGCTTTTGCCAAGGATATCGGCCTCGGCTGTCATGTCGATCCCGACGTGCCGCAGCTGATCACCGCCGACCCCGGCAGGGTCAGGCAGGTGCTGCTCAACCTCATCGGCAACGCCGTCAAGTTCACCGACAGCGGCGGCGTCCTGGCAAGCATCGCCCGCGTCCGCACCGAAACCACCGACCGCATCCGCTTCACCATCACCGACACCGGCCCCGGTCTGCGCGAGGAGGACATGGAGCGCATCTTCGAGGACTTTGAACAGGCTGACGGCACCTCGACCCGTGCGCATGGCGGTGCCGGCCTCGGTCTTGCCATTTCCAAGCGCCTGGTGACCGCCATGGGCGGCACCATCTCTGTGTCGAGCCGGCTTGGCCAGGGATCCGAATTCGTCTTCGAGATTCCCGCTATTTCCGCCGTCGAGGCGCCGCAGATCCGCCAGAACCCGCTGTCGGGCCGGCATGCGGTGATCGTGTCGAAGAACCTGGTCGAGGCCGAAGCCATCGCCCGCACCATTCGCGCCAATGGCGGCACGGTCGATCTGGCCACCGCCGCCGCCCAGGCCACCGCTTTCGCCGAGGGCTGTGACGTGCTGCTGATCGATGCTGCCATGGAGCAAAGCGACGGCAGGCTGCTCAGGCGCCTGCGCCAGAGCGGATTTGCCGAGTGCGAGGCAGTGACGCTGATCGCGCCGGCCGACCGCGGTATGCTTGGCGAGTTCCGTGCCAATGGTTACGCCACCTTCCTGGCGAGGCCGGTGCGCGGCGAGACACTGCTGCGCGTGCTTTTGACCAGCCACGCGCCGGTTATCGCCGAGCCGCAACTGCAAAGGCGCGGCGCGCAGGCCGGGCATGCCATTGGCGCCCGCCAGCAGGGCCTGTCGGTGCTGATCGCCGAGGACAACGACATCAATGCCATGCTGGCCCGCGCCACGCTGCTGAAGGCCGGGCATCGCGTGAAAGTGGTCGGCAACGGCAAGGCCGCGGTCGAGGCGGTCATCAGCACCGGCCACAAGCACCGCTACGACGTGGTGCTGATGGACTTGCACATGCCTGTCATGGACGGCCTGGACGCCATCGCCGCCATCCGCCGCCATGAGGAGGAGACCGCGATGCCGCCGGTGCCGATCATGGTGCTGTCGGCCGACAGCCAGGAAAAGACTCGCCATGCCGTGCTCGCTCACGGTGCCAGCGGCTTCGTGACCAAGCCGCTCGACCCCGATGCCCTGGTTCATGCGGTCGAGGGGCAAGTGGCCGCCTGAGGCACAACATAGACGGTTGATAGATTACCCAGCCGACGAAGTATTGCCCGCAGGGCCGTATCACGGTACTGTCACAATCCTGTTGCACCTACACCGTATCCCCGTGCCAAGAGGGATGGCTCGAAGGAGAATCACTCGTGCATACAGTCATGCCGGAATGTGATGCTCGGCCGAACGCCAGCGGGCCTTTGCTCGTCGGCCGGAACGCCGATGCCGTCATAAAAGGCGCATCGCTCGGCCGCATCGGCAATCTCGAAGTGCGGCTCGCCCGCAACGAGGCCGAGATCGCTGCCGCGCAGGAAGTGCGCTACCGGGTGTTCTACGACGAGCTTGGTGCCAGGAAGGACCTGTTCCAGATGCAGGACCGCCGCGATGCCGATCGCTTCGATCCCCTCTGCGATCATCTGCTTGTGTTCGATACTTCGCTTTCCGGCCCCGAGCATCGCCGCATCGTCGGCACCTACCGCCTGCTGCGGCAGGAGATTGCCGCGGCGGCCGGCGGCTTCTATTCCGAAGGCGAATTCGAGCTGACCAAGCTGATCGCGCGGCATCCCGGCCAGCGTTTCCTCGAGCTCGGCCGCTCCTGTGTTCTGCCGGAATACCGCTCGAAGCGCACAATCGAGGCGCTGTGGCAAGGCATCTGGGCCTATATCAACCATTACGGCATCGGCGTGATGACCGGCTGCGCGTCGTTCCACGGCACCGTGCCGGCGGCACATGCCGAGGCGCTGACCTATCTTGCCCACCACTGCCGGACGAATTCATCCTGGGACGTGCGAGCCGTCGCCGGGCGCTATTGTTCCATGGACCTGATGCCGATCGAGGCCGTCAACACCAAGGCGGCGATCGCCGCGATGCCGCCGCTGGTCAAGGGCTATCTGCGCGTCGGCGCGCGCATCGGCGACGGCTGCGTCATCGACCGTGAATTCTCGACCGTCGACGTGTTCGTGGTGATGCCGGTCAAGGAGATCGGTGCCCGCTACGTCAATTATTATGGCGGAGAAGCGCAGCGGTTTGCGGCCTGAGTAGGGGAGAGAAGGCAACGGCCGGAGTAGGCAAGTGCTCTGCTCTATTTTACCCGACGTAGCGGCATTCCCTCCTCCCGTACTGCCTATTCCCCTACTCTCCTAACTTACGCATCCTTCTCAGCTTGCTCATTCACCGGCCCCGGCTCCACCGGCGCTTCGCTCGCCACATGCTTGGGGCCGCCCTTGGCGACGCCGACCATGGCCGGCCGCAGCACACGCTCGCCGATCGAATAGCCGGGCTGCACGACCTGCACGACCGTGTTGGCCGGTACGTCGGGATTGGGCACCTCGAACATCGCCTGGTGGAAATTCGGATCGAATTTCTCGCCCTCCGGCTCAAGCTTCTTCACGCCGTGACGTTCCAGCGCCGACAGCATGGCGCGCTCGGTGATCTCGACGCCGTCGATCAGCGCCTTGAAACCGGCATCGCCCGAAGCCTTGGCCTCCTCCGGGATGGCATCCAGAGCACGGCGCAGATTGTCTGACACCGAAAGCATGTCGCGGGCAAAGTTGGCAACCGCATAGGCACGCGCATCGTGGACGTCGCGGGCGGTGCGGCGGCGCAAATTCTCCATGTCGGCCGCGACGCGCAGCGCGCGATCCTTCAGCTCTTCGTTTTCCTTCAGAAGCCGCACAAGCGCTTCATAGTCGCCGTCGGCGCCGCTTTCCCTTGGCTCCGCGGCAGCCTCGGTCTTCTCGGCTTCATCGGGCGCGCGTTCGTCTTTTGCCTGGTCGCTCATCGCCGTTTCCCGTCATTTTCGATGGTGTGGATTTGCGCCCGATATCGAGGTTTGGCGGCCAAAAATCAAGGGGCAAGCGCTACTGCAGCCGCTGCCGCGGCTGGAAGGCGAACAGCGGAGACTTTTCGATTTTAATTCAAACTTTACCGTATCCGACGGCTTTGCTTGCCAGGCTACTACAATGCGGGAACCATTTCTCTCCTGGAGGAGTTTCGAAGCCGACACAGGATTTTGGAAGATGTCCCGCACCAATGGCGAAAAGCACGACGCGCTCGCCGTCGATATCCGGCGCCAGCTCGGCAATGAGACCACCAAGCGCTTCCTGCGCACCCTGCCGGCATTCCGCACGGAGACGGATATTCCCGACCGCCTGAAGAAATTGCTCGACCGCCTGGATGGCATCGAAACCAACATGGTCGCAGGCGGGCGCCGTCGATAGGCGCCGTTGCCGGCGACGCGCCCGGCGACTGTGGCCGGAATTCGTCGCATCGCGCGACATTTACCCGCAGTAACTTTGCGTGATCTTCGTCTTGCGGCAGCGCCCTGCTCCGCCTATGTTTCATGATGAACATGATTTCCCCCGAAGCTGTGGCAAACAGCAAGCGCGCCTGGTTGAAAATCCTGTCGCGCTATAAAAAGCCCGACAGGCGTCGCAGCGCCGTCGAACTCGCCATCACCCTCATTCCCTTCGCCACGCTGTGGGCACTGTCTTCGGCCGCCTATGCCTATGGCCATTGGTGGGGTCTGGTCCTCATCCTTCCGGCAGCCGGCTTTCTGGTGCGGATCTTCATGATCCAGCACGATTGTGGCCACGGTTCCTTTTTTGCCAATCGCTATGCCGACGACTGGATCGGCCGTGTGCTTGGCGTGCTGACGCTGACGCCCTACGATTGCTGGCGCCGCGCCCACGCAACCCATCACGCCAGCGCAGGCAATCTCGACGAGCGCGGCACCGGCGACATCAAGACACTGACCGTCGCTGAATATCGGCAACTGTCGTGGCGGGGCCGGCTCGCCTATCGCCTCTATCGCCATCCGCTGGTGATGTTCGGCCTTGGCCCGATATGGATTTTCATGTTCGAGCAGAGACTGCCCTTGGGCATGATGCGGGGCGGTTTCACCCCCTGGGTGTCGTCGATGTCGACCAACCTCGCCATTGCGGTCATCGCCGCGCTGCTCATCTGGTTCGTTGGCCCCGGCGGGTTTCTGGTCGTGCATCTGCCGATCGTCATCCTCGCCGGATCGGCCGGCATCTGGCTGTTCTATGTCCAGCATCAGTTCGAGGAGACGGAGTGGACAAAGGACTCCGAGTGGGAATTCCAGCACGCTGCCCTGCACGGTTCGTCCTATTACGACCTGCCGCCGGTGCTGAACTGGATCACCGGCAATATCGGCGTCCACCACGTGCACCACCTTTCGGCCAAGGTGCCGTGCTACCGGCTTCCGGAAGTGCTGAGGGACTATCCGGAATTGCGTGAGATCGGCCGCGTCACGCTCCTCGACAGCCTGCGCTGCGTCAAGCTGGCGCTGTGGGACGAGACCCGCAGCAAGCTGGTATCGTTCCGCGAAGCGCGGATGGCCGTGTAGGCGCACCGCCGCACCTAAGGCGCGTCGCGCTCGACCAGCCTCATGCGACGCGCTCTAGGTTCTTGTTTATGCATGCCGTTATCACAAAACCGCTGAACACACTTTTGCGCGACATGCGTTAGGGGTGCGGCAGGCTCCAAATTCCGAGCTTAAGCCGCCTGGCGTTGGTCGCGCATCAGGATCTCGCCCTGGCGGATCTCGGTGCCCAGCACTTTCAGGCATTCGCGCATGAACGCGGCAAGGCCCGGCCAGCCCTTGGCCGACACCAGATTGCCGTCGACATGGGCGCCGGTCGGCGCAACATCGATATAGATGCCGCCGGCCAGCGTGACTTCCGGCTCGCAATATTGCAGTGCCGCGACTTCGCGGCCGCGCACCACGCCGTCGACTGCGATCAGGATCTGCACGCCGTGGCAGATGGTGAAGATCGGCTTTCCCGTCTCATGGAAATGCCGCACCAGCGCCTGCACGCGTTTGTCGATGCGGATATATTCCGGCCCGCGCCCGCCCGCCGCGTAGACGGCATCGTAGTCGGAGGGATTGACCTCGGAAAACGTCTTGTTGAGGATGTAGTCGTGGCCGAGCTTTTCCGTATAGGTCTGGTGGCCCTCGAAGTCGTGCAGCGAGGTCTTCAGGATATCGCCGGCCTTTTTGTCGGGGCAAACGACATGGACGGTATGGCCGACCGCATGCATGGCCTGTTCAAAGACGAAAATCTCGTACTCCTCGCTGAACTCGCCAACGAGCATCAATATCTTCTTGCCAGCCATACCCGGTTCCTCCCTTGTGGCCACATTTATTCTGATCGCGAAATAATGGGCCTATCCTAAGGCGGATAGGCGCAAAATAAAAGGCTGGAATCAGGATGTGGTCCGACCAGATAGGCTTCTGGCCCTCTGGAGGGGATCAGCCGGGGCGCACCCGCCGCCAGGAATATTTCGGGCCTTTGGGCTCCGGCTTCACCGCCGGCTGATAGAACAGCGGCAGTCCGCCTGTGCGGCCTTGCTCGAGCCGCTTCAGCAGCACCGGGTGCGAGATCTCGAATTCGTCGAAGCCGAGGCGCAGCATATGCGGCAGCTGGTCGATAAGCACCTGCCCGGTGGCGCGCATGGCGCCGGTGAAGTGGTAACGGCTGCGCAGCAATTCGCCCTTGGAGAAGGAGCGGCCGTCATTGAACGCCGGAAAGGCCAGCGCCACCAACGACAGCTGGTCGAGCAGGCCGGCGATCTTGTCGAGCTGGTCGCCGGGCTGCAGCAGCACGCCGATGCGTTCCTTCGCCGACCGCCGCACCTCCGGATCAAAGCCGAGAAACGCCTGCAACGGCAGGATGAAACGGCCATTGCCGCCCAGCGCCTCGGCGCTTTCGGCATGAACCCACTCGTCCTCTCGGAACCCATCCGGTGTCCACAGCCGCATGGCGTTTTCGGCTATCAAGTCGCTCATCAAGAAAATTCCCAAGTCCAAAGATTCTAAAGTGCAAAACACCTCAGGGTGCGTTGAGATTCAGGTCAGGCCGAGCCGGAGCCGAAGGCGGACGCGAAGCGACCAAAATGGTGGCTTCCAGGAACCGAAGCGGAGCGTACTCTTGGGTACGTGAGCACCGGAAGCGCAGGAATCCGCCGTTTGCAGGCCGGCTGAATATCAATCTACCCTAAAGTGAGGCGTCAGTCAGCGACCTTTCCAACCCCGACAAGTGGATGCCGCATTCGGTCTTGGCGTGCCCGGCCCAGCGGCCGCTGCGCGCGTCGTCGCCCGGTTGCACCGGCTGCGTGCATGGGAAGCAGCCGATCGACAGATAGCCATAGGCGACCAGCGGGTTTTCACGCAGCGCATGTGCGCGCATGTAGCCGGCCTGGTCCGATGTCGTCCAGTGCGCCAGCGGATTTATGCGGATGCGCGAGCCGACCGCCTCGAACACCGGGAGCGCTGCCCGGGTCGCCGCCTGGAAGCGCTTGCGGCCGGTGAACCAGGCGCGGAACGGCTCGACGCCGCGCGCCAGCGGCTCGACCTTGCGCACCTCGCAGCAGGCGTCGGTGTCGGTCTCGTTCAGATTGCCGGTCGGATCGATCCTTGCCAGCGCCGCATCGTCGGGCCTGATCACCCGGATATCGGTCAGCCCGAAATCGGCGGCCAGCGCGTCACGATAGCCGAGCGTCTCCTCGAAATGCTTGCCGGTGTCGAGAAAGATCACCGGCAGCGTGCGGTCGATCTCGGCGATCATGTGCAGCAGCACCGCCGAATCCGCGCCGAAGGACGAGACGGCGGCGATTTCGCCGTGAAAGAATTCCCGGGTTGACCGCTCGATGATCTCCAGCGGCTTCAGATGGCCGTAGAGCGCGTCGAGACCCGCCGCTTGGGCGGCGATGCCGGCCTCGACGTCGACAATACGGTCAAGCGGCCTTGGCTTCGCCAGCATAGAGCGCCTCCTTGAACGGCGCAGGACCGACACGGCGGTAGGCGTCGATGAATCTTTCGTTTCTGTCCAGCCGAAGCCCGAGATAGGTCTCGACGATCTGCTCGATGGCATCGGTGATCTCTTCCGAACTGAAGCCGCGGCCGATGATCTCGCCGACCGAGGTGTTCTCGTCGGCCGAGCCGCCGAGCGTTACCTGGTAGAGCTCGGCGCCTTTCTTCTCGACCCCGAGGATGCCGATATGGCCGACATGGTGATGGCCGCAGGCATTGATGCAGCCGGAAATCTTCAGCTTCAATTCGCCGATCTCGCGCTGGCGCTCCAGTGAGGCGAAGCGCCGCGAGATTTCCTGCGCCACGGGAATCGAGCGCGCCGTCGCCAGCGCGCAATAATCGAGGCCGGGGCAGGAGATGATGTCGCTGATCAGGTTCGAATTGGCCGTCGCCAGCCCGATATCGACAAGCGCGTCATAGACCGCTTTGAGGTCGGCCCGCGCGACATGCGGCAGGATCAGGTTCTGCTCGTGGCTGACGCGCAGCTCGTCGAATGAATATTTTTCGGCAATGTCGGCGACCGCTTCCATCTGGCTGTCGGTGGCATCGCCCGGCGTCTCGCCGATGCCCTTGAGCGAGATGGTCACCGCCGCGTAGTCGGGATGGCGATGGGTGACCACATTCTGGTCCAGCCATTCGGAAAAGCTCCTGGAGTCGAGGCGGGCAAGCTTGACCGACTCGTCGCCTTCCGGCCGGTCGACAAGCGGAGGCGGCGCGAAATAGGCATCGATGGCGCGGATGTCTTCTTCCGGCAGCCTCAGCTCGGCGTCCTTCAACTCCTGCCATTCGGCCTCGACCTGGCGGGTGATCTCCTCGACGCCGGTCTCATGGACCAGGATCTTGATGCGCGCCTTGAACTTGTTGTCGCGACGGCCGTAGAGGTTATAAACGCGCAGGATCGCCGTGCAGTAGGACAACAGATCCGCTTCGGGCAGGAAATCGCGGATCTTCTTGGCCACCATCGGCGTGCGGCCCTGGCCGCCGCCGACATAGACGGCGAAACCAAGCTCACCGGCGGCGTTCTTCTTCAGGTGCAGGCCGATGTCATGCGTCTGGATGGCGGCGCGGTCGCGCTCGGCGCCGGTCACCGCGATCTTGAATTTTCGCGGCAGGAACGAGAATTCCGGATGCACCGAGGACCATTGCCGCAGGATTTCGGCATAGGGACGCGGATCGGCAACCTCGTCGGCGGCGGCGCCGGCGAAGTGGTCGGCGGTGACGTTGCGAATGCAGTTGCCGCTGGTCTGGATGGCGTGCATCTCGACGCTTGCCAGATCGGCCAGGATCGCCGGGATGTCCGACAGCGCCGGCCAGTTGAACTGGATGTTCTGGCGCGTCGTGAAATGCCCATAGCCCTTGTCGTATTTGCGGGCGATGTGGCCGAGCATGCGCAGCTGCTTGCTGTTCAGCGTGCCGTAGGGCACCGCGATGCGCAGCATATAGGCATGCAGCTGCAGATAGACGCCGTTCATCAGCCGCAGCGGCCGGAACTGGTCCTCGGTGATCTCGCCGGCAAGGCGCCGCGCGACCTGGTCGCTGAACTCGGCGACGCGGGCCTTGACGAAATCGTGGTCGAACTCATCGTAACGGTACATATTCAGGTCTTTCCGGGCGCGTCCGCCCGTTATTTTCTTCGTTCGAGCATGATCGGGATCATGCTTGTGTCATCTATGCCGCGCGTGCGGCTTGCAGACGGGCCTGCTTGCCCAGATCGTTGCGGGTGGTCGGGCCGGCGGCACGGATCTTTTCGCGCAACCGGACCGCTTCGACCGTGCCGTTGGCCACGGTCACGTCTATCAGGTTGACGTCGACCACTTCGTTGGCGGCGGAGGCCTTGGCGCCGATCGCCTCCAGCCGGTCCTCGGCCGCCTTGTCATGGGCGATGTCGGCATGGTCGATGGTCTCGGCCCAGCCGCCATTGGCGTACCAGACGGCTATGCCGTCGGCGAGGCGGTTCGCGGTCAGGACTTTCATTGGCTCACTCCATGCGCGGCAGACCGGAGCACGCTTTCCTGCCTGTGTGCCGCCAGCGGCTCGGACCGTTCGAAATTGGCGCCGGCGACCGCGTCGCCGATGATGGTCATCACCGGGCCGCTAAGGTCGGCGCGCGCCTCCAACGACGGCAGGTCGGCGAGTGTGCCGTGGAAACGGCGGCGGTTGGCAAGGCTGGCATTCTCGACCACGGCGACGGCCGTATCCGGCGACAGGCCGGCTTCGATCAGCCGGCCGGCGACCTCGGCGGCGACCGAGCGGCCCATATAGACGGCGACCGTCGCGCCGGAAATGGCGAGCTTTGCCCAGTCGGGCAGCGAATTGCCCTTGAGGTCATGGCCGGTGGTGAACACCATCGACGACGACACGCCGCGCAGCGTCAGCGGCAGTTCGAAATCGGCGGCGGCGGCAAAGGCTGCGGTGACGCCCGGAACCACTTCGTAGGCGACGCCGGCATCGCGTAGCGCCGCCATCTCCTCGCCGGCCCGGCCGAACACCAGCGGGTCGCCGGACTTCAGCCGCACGACGCGCTTGCCGGCGTGGCCAAGCTCGACCAGCAGCGCATTGATCTCGGCCTGGCTCTTGGAATGGCAGCCCTTGCGCTTGCCGACCGGCAGGCGCTCCGCATCGCGGCGGCCCATGGCGACGATCGCCTCCGGCACCAGCGCGTCATGGACGATCACGTCGGCTTCCATCAGCAGGCGATGGGCGCGCAGCGTCAAAAGGTCCTCGGCGCCTGGACCGGCGCCTACAAGCGCGATATGGCCCGATGCCGGTTCCTTCGAAAGCAGCAGGCCGACGGCCGCATCATGCGCCTGCGAAAGCTCGCCGGCCTCGACAGCGCGGGCTGGCGCGCCGCCAAAGAAATCGCTCCAGAAGCGGCGGCGGGCATTGCCCTTCGGCAGCAGTCTTTCGGCGGTATCGCGAAACGAGGCGGCGAGCGCTGCGAGCGGACCGAGCGACGGCGACAGCATGCGGTCGATGCGGCTGCGCAGCATCTGCGCCAGCACCGGGCCGGCACCTTCCGTGCCGATGGCAATGGCGACCGGCGCGCGGTTGACCAGTGCCGGCGTGAAGAAATCGCATAGCTCCGGCCGGTCGACGGCATTGACCGGAATGCCCAGCCGGCGCGCATCCCCGGCAACGCGGCGATCGAGCGCCTCGTCACCGCTGGCGGCAAACACCATCACCGCACCGTTGAGATGTGCTGCATCATAGGCGCTGGCAATGTGGGCGGCCCCCGTCTCGGCGATAAAGGCCAGCAGCTCCGGGCTTGTTTCATCGCTGACGATGCGCAGCACAGCGCTCGACTGCGCGAGCAGCCGCGCCTTGGCCAGCGCTTCCTCTGCGCCGCCGACGATGGCTATGGCTTCGCCCTCGACCCGCATGAAGACGGGAAAGGCATTGAGCTTGGGCGTGGCTTGCGGCATGACGAGCGGAATCCTGGAACCGTTTGTCAGTTCTACGCGGGGGCGCGAAAAACCAGAAGGCACCCACTCGCGCATCGCTTCGTAGCAGGCAATCTCTTTTCTGCAAGCATGAAGGCCAAGAGAAAAATATTCCACATTCAAAGGCGGAGCAGATTGAAGCTGCTGTTGCAGCCCTTGATCCGCTGCCTTTTTAGCGGCCGGAGGAGCTAACCACAAACCAGATTTTTCTAAATTCTATCAATTTAGTAGATTAAGCCGCCGGATGCTGACCGAGCGATCGACGGCAGCCCCGCACTCTCGCCGACCCCTGTCGGAGCACCGGGTCCGAGTGCCGGAACATTCCCGCCTTGGTACGCGTTTGCCCTATGGACCCGGGCCGGTCACAGCCCTGCAGCAAAGGCCCGGCGATGGGTTCGAAAATCAAAAAGGAGCGCCCCCATGAGCAACGTCAGACTGAAACGCGGACTATGGATCGTGGTGGCAGATGGCGAAAAGGCGCTGTTCCTCGAGAACCGTGGAGACGTCCAATATCCCGATCTTCAAGTCGTGCACGAGATGGAGCAGGAAAATCCGGCAACCCGAGAACAAGGCACGGACCGCCCCGGCCGCTACAGCGACGGCCCTTCCGTCCACCGCAGTGCGGTCGAGGACACCGACTGGCACCGTCTCGGCAAGGAGCGTTTTGCCGAAGAGATTGCCGACAGGCTCTACAAGCTCGCGCATCGCGGCACATTCAAGGAGATCGTGCTGATCGCGCCGCCGCCGGTGCTGGGCGACATGCGCAGGAAACTGCACAAGGAGGTCACCGACAAGTTAACGGCGGAAATTCCAAAGACGCTGACCAACCACAGCATACCCGATATCGAGAGCCTGCTGCAGGCGAGCTGATCGGGCATCGGCGGCGTGCAATTTCCTTATTAATCGCCAGGCTGGAGCAGGTCCTCCCGTGAAGGATGGGGAGAGGGGGTCGCCAGCGCTGGGGTTCCCCCTTCTCCCCGTTCTTCACGGGGAGAAGGTCCCGGCAGGGGATGAGGGGCAGCGCCGACGATTGATAAAACTCAGCCGCTCAAACGTGCTGGCCGCCGTTGATGTGAATTTCCGAGCCGGTCACGTAGGACGCCTGCTGCGAGCACAGGAAGAAGATGATATCGGCAACTTCCGCCGTGGTGCCCAGCCGCCTCAGCGGGATCGTCTCGACGATTTTTTCTGTGCCCGGCGACAGGATCGCCGTATCGATCTCGCCCGGCGCAATCGCATTGACGCGGATGCCGTGCGGGCCGAAATCATGCGCCATCTCGCGCGTCAGCGAGCCGAGTGCCGCCTTCGACGTCGCGTAGGCGGTGCCGGCGAAAGGATGCACGCGGGTGCCGGCGATCGAGGTGACGTTGACGATCGAGCCCTTGGCCGATGCCAGTTCCTTGAACAATCCTCGCGCCAGCATGATCGGGGCGAAGAAATTCACCTGGAAGACGTCGCGCCAGACATGCATCGGCGTGTCGATCGAGTTCATGCGGCTGTTGCCGTCCTTGAGCTTTGGCGAGATGCCGGCATTGTTGACCAGCGCGTGCAGCTGCCCGCCATGCGCCTCCAGCCGGTGGCGGATCTCGGAGATGGCGATGCCGACATCCTCCTGGTCGGCGAGGTCGACCTTGATATGGTCTTCCGGGCCGGCCGGCCACGGGCAGTCCTCGGCAAAGGCCTGGCGCGAGCAGGTGATGACGCGCCAGCCTTCGCGTGAAAAGCGCTTGACCGTGGCATGGCCGATGCCGCGGCTGGCGCCGGTCAGCACGATCGTCTTTCTGGTGTCGGTTTCGGCCATGTCGCGTCTCCAGGCGGACATGTAGCGGAACACGGTCGCGGTTGCGAGGGGGATCAGCCTCAGCCGCCTGTCAGAATATCCAATATCGAGGTCTGCCGCTTCTTGACCGGGCCGCCGACTTCGCCGGGCGGCACCGGGTGCTTGATCGATGCGGTGGCGCTGTCGACGCCCGGCATGGCCAGGCCGCCGGCATCGACCGTCTCGGCAGGACGCACGGGACGCGAGGGCGGCTGGGTAGCTGCTGTTGGCGGTGCCGATTGGCCGACGGAAGCGACCGGCGCCGGCGGCGCCGTGTCGGACGGTATGTCGTCCTGGACGATGGTGTCGGGCGGCGTCGATTTCCAGGTTCCAGGCAGCGGCCGCACCGGCACGCCCTCATGCGCGGCGACCATGAACTCGTGCCAGGCCTGCGCCGGCAGCGCGCCGCCGGTGACCTTCTTCATCGCGCTGCCGTCATCGTTGCCGAACCAGACGCCGGTGGTCAAATTGGCTGTATAGCCGATGAACCAGGCGTCGCGCGAATTCTGGCTGGTGCCGGTCTTGCCGGCCGCCGGCCAGGCGAACGCCGCCTTCCTGGCAGTGCCGATCTCGACCGTGCCGGTCATCATCGAGTTCATCATACCCACGACATCGGGCTTGACGACGCGCGGCGCACCGCCGCCATTGTTTTCGTAGAGCACCTTGCCGTCACTCGTCGTGACCCGGCGGATGAAATGGATGTCCGGCTTGTAACCGCCATTGGCGAAGGGAACATAGGCCGAGGTCAGTTCCAGCGGCGTCACTTCCGAGGTGCCCAGCGCGATCGAGGTGTTGGCGGTCAGCTCGGACTGGATGCCCATGCGGTGCGCCGCCTCGACCACCGCATTCGGCCCGACTTCCATGGTTAGCTGCGCGGCCACCGAGTTCAGTGATTTTGCCAGCGCCGTCGCCAACGTCACCTTGCCGAAATATTTGCCGCCGTAATTGTCGGGCGTCCAGTTGCCGATCTTGATCGGCGCGTCGTTGCGCACGCTGTCGGGCGTGCGGCCGGATTCCAGCGCCGCCATATAGACGAACGGCTTGAACGCCGAGCCCGGCTGCCGGCGCGCTTCCGAGGCGCGGTCGAACTGGCTGGTCGAATAGTCGTAACCGCCGACCATCGCGCGCACCGCGCCGGAATTGTCGATCGACACCAGCGCGCCCTGGCTGACATTGAGTTTTTTGCCGCTCTGGTCGATCAGCCGGCGGATCGATTGCTCGGCGAGCTTCTGCAGCGTCAGATCGACGGTCGTGTCGACGACGATATCGCGGCGCACGTCGCCGATCAGGTCGGGCAGTTCTTCCATGATCGTATCGGCGACGTAGTTTTCCGAGCCGGTCCAGTACGACGGCGCGCGTGTCGCCGGCGCGCTCATTGCCGTGGTCTGCTCCTTGGCGCTGATCTTGCCCTCGTCGCGCATCGCAGCGAGCACCAGCTGCGCGCGCTGCTCGGCCGCCTTCGGGTCGCGCGCCGGCGACAACCGCGACGGCGCCTTGAGCAGGCCGGCGAGAAGTGCCGCCTCCGACAGCGTGACCTCACGCGCGCTCTTGCCGAAATAGCGGCGCGAGGCCGCTTCGACACCATAGGCGCCGGAGCCGAAATAGACCCGGTTGAGGTACATTTCGAGGATCTGGTCCTTCGTATGCTTGTGCTCCAGCCACAGCGCCAAGAGCACTTCCTGCACCTTGCGTTCCAGCGTGCGGTCCGGCGTCAGGAACAGGTTCTTGGCCAGCTGCTGGGTCAGCGTCGAGCCGCCCTGCGAAAAATGCCCGCCCAGCACATTGGTCACCATGGCCCGGGAAAGGCCGATCGGGTCGATGCCGAAATGCGAATAGAAGCGGCGGTCTTCGATGGCAATGACGGCCTCGGGAATATAGGGCGACATTTCGTGCAGGCCGACGGCCTCGCCGCCGCTCATGCCGCGATTGCCAAGCAGCTGGCCGTCGACCGAGACGATCTTGATGTTGGGGGCGCGATCGGGAATGGCCCAGGTGGTGGCCGCCGGCATTTTCGCGCCGTAATAGACGACGATGCCGGCAGTGGCGATGCCGCCCCAGATGGCCAGCACGAAGCACCAGTAGAACAGCCGGCCAAGCACGCCGAACACGCCGCGCCGGCTTTTGCCGCGCCCGCCACGAGACGGCTTGGCCTTGGTCGATTTGCGCTTTGCAGCGGCTTTACGGTTGCTCGGCACGACGCGGTCCTCCTCGCTCACCGAAAAACCGGCCGAGGATCTCGCCCCCGGCGATGCCTCGAAGCTGGGCTCGATGCGGCTGTCTTTCCGGTTCGCCATGCGCTGTGCTGTCTTCCCGATGCTTATGGCGTTCGGGTTGAAGACTAGATGCGGCGATTTAAGGGCGGGTTAAGTCGGGAAAAATCGAGGTAAAGTGTATTCAACCGTTTGCGGAGCAGGCGCGGCCCGCGACAGCGCCAAAGCCGGAAATGAAAAACCCGCCTCGGCGGGCGGGTTGTTGGAGCCAATGAGCACCATAGCGAGATTAGTAGCATAGCTGCCGGCACAAAGCAAGAACAAAATACGCGTTGCCGCACAATAATCGCTCGGTTGGCGCTGCCCCTCACCCTTACCCTCTCCTCGTGAAGGACGGTGCGAGGGGAGATCGCCGGCGTTGCGGCCAAGCCCCTTCTCGCCGTTCTCACGGGGAGAAGGTCCCGGCAGGGATTGAGGGGCAGCGCCGAGTTCGACCGTCGCGACAACCCTCAGTCGTCCGCGTCTGGGTCGTCGGAGGCCGGCCGCCAGCTGATTGGCTCGATCTTCCTTTGCGTATGGCCGTCCGTATAGGCCCACCAGCCGGCATCGCTTTCGTCCCAGTCGCCGCCGGCCGCCTTCAGCCGGTCGAGCGAACGGTATTGCGCGATGCTCTCGTTCATCACGCCGTCGCTGTCCTGCCAGTAGACGGTGACCTTGGAACCGTCCTTGGGTGCCGTCTCGATTGGTTTTCGCGCAGCCATCTCAATTCCTCCCGGCCGACGGCGTTAAAGTGCCAGAAGGCCATTAGCTGTGGGCGAAGATGTCCTCTTCATCCCAGCCCATCAGGTCGAGTTTCGCACGCGTCGGCAGGAAGCGGAAGCAGGCATCGGCCTCCCTGGTCCGGTTGTCGCGCGCCAGACGCGCGCTCAGCACGTCGCGCAGCCGGTGCAGGTAGAGCACGTCGGAGGCGGCATATTCGAGCTGCTCAGGCGACAGCGTCTCGGCTGCCCAGTCGGATGATTGCTGCGCCTTCGACAGGCCGACCCCGAGAAGCTCGAAGCAGATGTCCTTCAACCCGTGCCGGTCGGTGTAGGTGCGCGTCAGCCGCGACGCGATCTTGGTGCAGAACACCGGCTCCGGCATGACGCCGAAGGCGTTGTAGAGCACGGCGAGATCGAAGCGGCCGTAATGAAAAAGCTTGGTGATGCTGCGGTTCTTGAGCAGGCTGACGAGGTTCGGCGCCTTCTTCTGGCCGGGCGCAATTTGGATGACGTCGGCCGAGCCGTCGCCCGGCGAGATCTGCACGACGCAGAGCCGGTCGCGATGCGGGTTCAGCCCTAGCGTCTCGGTGTCGATGGCGACCGCCCCGACATCGTAATGCAGCAGGCCGGGCAGATCGTTTTTGTGGAAACGTATGTCGCTCATCGTCTTCTCCGGTCGCGGCCCCGTGCAGCGATGCGCGACGGACCGTGCCCGTCCTTGCCGCGATCCGGCGAAAAATCAACAAAAACTTGAGTCTGGCGCAATTTCAGCGTGTCAGCGCCTCGAGAATGCGCGCCCAGGAGCGCTGGCCCTTGTGGAAGGAGCTCATCTCGTACTTCTCGTTCGGCGAGTGGATGCGGTCGTCGTCGAGGCCGAAACCGACCAGCAGCGATTCCATGCCGAGATAGGTCTGGAAATCGCCGACCACCGGGATCGAGCCGCCGCCGCCGGTCACCACCGCCGGCTTCGGCCATTCGTCGGACAGCGCCTGCTTGGCCTTGGCCAGGAAGGGCGAGTCGTAGGAAAGCTGGATTGCCGGCGAGCCGCCATGCGGATGAAATTCGACCGAGCAGTCCGCTGGCACGCGCTGCCTGGCAAATGCCTGGAAGGCGGCGCGGATTTTTTCCGGATCCTGTTTGTGGACCAGGCGGAAGGAGACTTTTGCCGAGGCTTGCGCGGCGATCACCGTCTTGAAGCCCTTGCCGGTATAGCCGCCGATAATGCCGTTGAACTCGGCCGTCGGTCGCGCCCAGGTGAGCTCGAGCACCGAGCGGCCCTTTTCGCCGGACGGAATCGACAGGCCAATCGGGCCGAGGAAGGTCTCGGCCGTCTCGCCGAGCGACAGCCACGACTGCAATATCTGCGACGGCGTTTCCTCGACGCCGTCATAAAAACCTGGAATGGTGATGTGACCATCGGCATCGTGGATGTCGGCCAGGATCTTTGCCAGGATGCGGATCGGATTGGCGGCCGCACCGCCATAGAGCCCGGAATGCAGGTCGCGGTCGGCGGCAGTCACCGTGATCTCCTCGCCGACCAGCCCGCGCAGCGAGACGCAGATCGACGGCGTATCGCGGTCCCACATGCCGGTGTCGCAGACCAGCGCGAAATCGGCCTTGAGCTCATCCGCATTCGCCTCGAGAAACGGCTTCAGCGACGGCGATCCGGACTCCTCTTCGCCCTCGAACAGGATGGTGATTCGGCACGGCAATCCGCCATGCACCTGCTTCCACGCGCGGCAGGCCTCGACGAAGGTCATCAGCTGGCCCTTGTCGTCGGCCGCGCCGCGGCCGGTGATCACCTTGTGGCCGGGCCCGATCTCCTTGACCGCCGGCGCGAACGGGTCGCTTTCCCACAGCTCGATCGGATCGACCGGCTGGACGTCGTAATGGCCGTAAAACAGCAGATGCGGCGCGCCCGCCGGCCCATCGTGATGCGCGACCACCATCGGATGTCCCGGCGTGTCGCGCAAGCTGGCGTCGAAGCCGATCAGCTTGAGCTCGGCGACCAGCCATTCGGCGGCCTTGCGGCAGTCGGCGGCGTAGTCCGGATCGGTGGAGATCGACTTGATGGCGAGCAGGCCGAACAGGCGTTCCAGGCTCTGGTCAAAGTTCTTGTCTAGGCGGTCGAGAACAGGGGAAACTGCGGACATCTGGCGGGCCTTTCGATTCTGGCGGCAAATCTAGAGCCCATGCGGCGAAACGGAAAGCCCGCGACCGTTGGGCCACAGCTTCCTGTCCAACGGCAAAAAAATGCCGCCGTGGTGGAGGGGAACCACGGCGGCCTTTACTCGAAACGATGCGGCAGCCCGGAGAGGGGGGATAGGCTGCCGCAAGTGTCCGGGATAGGCGGGGGACGAGCCTTGCTCCGGACTTCGGCGAAAACTGCCGATGCGTTTTATCTGTGTCTGCGAACGTGGCGATTCAAGGGCACAAAAATTACACTTTTGTAACATAGGCGTGAGCGAACAAAGCTGCGGCCAAGCCGGCAGGGCCGGCCAAGTTCGCACGCCATTTGTCAGGGTGTTGCCGGAACCCTTGGCGCAAGCCGCCTTTGGCATGGACCGCGGCGCTGCGCCGCGCTATCCCTCGTGCCATGAAAAAAGGCGATCATCTCTTCCTTGTCGACGGCTCCGGCTACATCTTCCGTGCCTATCACGCGCTGCCGCCGCTGTCCCGCAAGTCCGACGGGCTGCCGACCAGTGCCGTGCTCGGCTTCTGCAACATGGTCTGGAAGCTGACGCAGGACGCCCGCAACACCGATGTCGGCATCGTGCCGACGCATTTCGCCGTGATTTTCGACTATTCGTCGAAGACCTTCCGCAACGACCTCTACCCCGAATACAAGGCCAACCGCTCGGCGCCGCCGGAAGATTTGATCCCGCAATTCGGCCTGATCCGCCAGGCGACCAGGGCCTTCAACCTGCCATGCCTTGAGACGGAAGGCTACGAGGCCGACGATTTGATCGCCACCTATTGCCGGCTTGCCTGCGAAGCCGGCGCCGACACCACCATCATCTCCTCCGACAAGGACCTGATGCAGCTGGTCGGCCCGACGGTTGCCATGTACGACCCGATGAAGGACCGCCAGATCGGCGTTTCCGAGGTGATCGAGAAATGGGGCGTGCCGCCGGAGAAGATGATCGACCTGCAGGCGCTGACCGGCGATTCGGTCGACAATGTGCCGGGCGTGCCCGGCATCGGGCCGAAAACGGCGGCGCAATTGCTCGAACAGTTCGGCGACCTCGACACGCTGCTCGCCCGCGCCGGCGAGATCAAGCAGGACAAGCGGCGCGAATCGATCATCGCCAATGCCGACAAGGCGCGCATTTCGCGTGACCTGGTGAGGCTGAAGAACGACGTGCCGGTGACCGAAGGGCTTGACGAGTTCGTGTTGCATGCGCCGGACGGCCCCAGGCTGATCGGCTTTCTCAAGACCATGGAATTCTCGACGCTGACCCGCCGCGTGGCCGAAGCGACCGGAACCGACGCGGGTGACGTTCCAGCCACCCCCGTCACCATAGAGCGTGCCGATACCGCGCACGGCCCCGATATGGGTTTTGGCCTGCCCGCGGCCGCCGAGAGCGCACCGCCGCCGGACGAAGCGGCGCTCGAAGCCCAGGCTGCAGCCAAGCAAGGCGACACCCCATCCCTGCTTTCGGCGCTTCGCCTGGAGGCTGCCACCACCCGCAAGATCGACACCAGCGCCTACGCCTGCATCCGCGACGCCGCGACGCTGAAGGTCTGGATCGCCGAGGCGATGGAGAGAGGCATCGTCGCCTTCGACGTTAAGGCCTCCTCGCCCGATCCGATGCGGGCCGAACTGATCGGCCTTGCCATGGCCGTCGCGCCTGGCCATGCCGCCTATGTGCCGCTTGCCCATAAAAACGGCAATGGCGACCTGCTCGGCGGCGGCGCGGTCGAAAACCAGATCCCGGTCCGCGATGCGCTGGCGTTGCTCAAGCCGCTGCTCGAGGACAAATCCGTCCTCAAGATCGTGCACGACATGAAATACCGCCTACTCGTGATGAGCCGTCACGGCATCGAGATAGGCCCCTATGACGACATCATGCTGATCTCCTACGTGCTCGAGGCCGGCACCCACGGTGGCCACGGCCTGGAGGCGCTGGCCGATAAATGGCTCGGCCACGCGACCATTCCGCTGAAGGAATTGGCCGGTTCGGGAAGAAGCTTCGTCGGCCTCGATCAGGCCGACCTCGGCAAGGCGACGGCTTACGGCGCCGAGCACGCCGACGTCGCGCTCAGACTCTGGCAGGTGCTGAAGCCACGGCTTGCCGCCAAGGGCCTGGTTTCGGTCTATGAACGGCTGGAACGGCCGCTGGTGCCGGTCTTGGCGCGGATGGAACAGCGCGGCATTTCGGTCGACCGGCAGATCCTGTCGCGGCTCTCCGGCGAACTGGCACAGGGTGCCGCACGGCTCGAGGACGAAATCTACCAGTTGGTCGGCGAACGCATCAACATCGGCTCGCCAAAACAGCTCGGCGACATCCTGTTCGGCAGGATGGGCCTGCCCGGCGGTTCCAAAACCAAGACCGGCCAGTGGTCGACCTCGGCGCAGCTTCTCGAAGACCTCGCCGCCGAAGGCCATGAATTGCCGCGTAAGATCGTCGACTGGCGCCAGCTGACCAAGCTGAAATCGACCTATACCGACGCGCTGCCCGGCTTCATCCATCCCGACACCAAGCGCGTCCACACCTCCTACGCGCTTGCCGCAACGACGACCGGGCGGCTGTCGTCCTCGGATCCCAATCTGCAGAACATTCCGGTGCGCACCGTCGAAGGCCGAAAGATCAGGACGGCCTTCATTGCCGACAAGGGCAACAAGCTGGTTTCCGCCGACTACAGCCAGATCGAGCTGCGCGTGCTCGCCCACGTCGCCGAAATCCCGCAGCTCAAGCAGGCCTTCGCCGACGGCGCCGACATCCACGCCATCACCGCGTCTGAAATGTTCAACGTGCCGGTCGAAGGCATGCCTTCGGAAGTGCGCCGCCGTGCCAAGGCGATCAATTTCGGCATCATCTACGGCATTTCCGCTTTTGGCCTCGCCAACCAGCTGTCGATCGCGCGCGAGGAAGCCGGCGACTACATCAAGAAATATTTCGACCGTTTCCCCGGCATCCGCGACTATATCGATGCGACCAAGGCCTATGCCCGCGAGCACGGCTATGTCGAAACCATTTTCGGCCGCCGCATCCACTATCCGGAAATCAGATCGTCAAATCCTTCGGTCCGTGCCTTCAACGAGCGCGCCTCGATCAACGCCCGCCTGCAGGGCACCGCGGCCGACATCATCCGCCGCGCCATGATCCGCATGGACGATGCCCTGGAAAAAGCCAGGCTTTCCGCCCGCATGCTGCTGCAGGTGCATGACGAGCTGGTCTTCGAGACCGTCGAAGCCGAGGTCGAGGCGACGATCCCGGTCGTCTGCCACGTCATGGAGAACGCCGCCATGCCGGCGGTGTCGATGTCGGTGCCGCTGCACGTCGACGCCCGCGCCGCCAACAACTGGGAAGAGGCGCATTAAGGCGAGCCACAGAGCCATATTCGGTTCAAGGTTCACGAGAAGCAGCGGTATGCAATAATGCCCGCATGATCACCAAGGCACTTGAGAATCTGGTAAGGCATGCGGAGGCTTGGCCTCGCGAAGACCAAGAGGAGCTTGCTGATTACGCCCGCGTCATCGAGGCGCGGCGGACCGGCGTGTATGCGACGTCGGAATCAGAGCGCAGCGCGGTCACAGCGGGGCTAGCAGAGGCCGATCACGGCATTTTCGTAGATGAGGATACTGTTCGCGCGGCCGACACCCGCCGCAGGCTATGAAAGTCCGATCTACGCGGCAAGCTTTTGCCGAACGCGAGGCGATTTTCAACTACCCGTAAGAGCGGGCGCCTCAGGGCGCCCTTTCAGTCATTTCTCGGATCCACGCTGGGATTTCGCGACTTGCCGAATTTCCCGAAAGCGGTCACGCGATTGACATCCCTGGCGTTCGCGTCCTCTTCATAGGCCGCTACCCTTATAAGGTCTTCTATCGTGCCCGTGCCGACGCAATTGAGATCCTGCACATCCGGCATACCTCAAAGAAGCCGGTTGGCTAGGCCGTAAACTAGGTGGAAAGCGGACTTGGGATTTGTGGAAAGCACTCATGGCGTATGTCATGCTACAACCGCAGTCATCGAGAATGGTTCATTCATGAATTGGGAACAGATAGCATCGGATTTCGCTTGGGACGGCTTTGGCGAGACATCTACATTCTGAACACGTCTGAGGTAGATTGGCAGGGCGTCTGGAACATCCTCCTCGAATGGACCCCGCCTCCTGATTTCAGTGTCTCCGGCAAGATCGAGTCGATGCCATTGGGCGTCGAAGCGGCCCTGGAAAGCGAAACAGGCAGCTTACTGTCCTTTTACGTCGGGCCAATTCAGCTTGCGTGTCACTTCTTCAGCGCTGACGAAATTGAGTTCGACTTCGATCCAAGGCAAGTCACTGGAAAAACCGAGGTTGAGCACCTTGACCGCTTTATGCGATTGCTCGGTGACGCTACTGGGAAGCAGATAATTCTCACGCAGGAAAATGATCAAGCGGCTATCATCGCCCGCTACTCTCCCGATCTTGAGAGGGTAGTTTGGACTGCACTTTCATAGCCGAATGTCTGCAACGCGTCGGTCGACTAGCGGCTTTCAAATCGTGCCGAAACCCGAGGCAGTCGCTTCCGTATCCGGCTACGCGAATGAGTCTACGTCCAGGGAACCATCGTGAGCCCACCGGCGAGGCGTGAATACTGCTCCGCCGCCTCCGAAGTGTTGCCTTTGGGTTTGCTAAGCCGCTTCAGCCAAACACTTCGCACATGTCCCACGAAACTCGATCACCGCCTTCTTGGCGGCGAAGCCGGTCGAACGCACCCATTCGTCGAGCCGGTGGCCGACATCGTGGTCGGAGAACTCGGTCACCTGGCCGCAGGTGTCGCAGATGGCAAACGCCGTCATCGAATGGCTGTGGTCGTGCGGCTCGGCACAGGCGACGAAGGAATTGAGGCTTTCGAGCCTGTGCACGAAGCCGGATTTCACCAGCGTGTCGAGCGCCCGGTAGACCTGCAGCGGCGCGCGAAAACCGCGCTCGCGCAATTGGTCGAGCAAAGTATAGGCGCTGAGCGGTCCGCTGGCGGCCTCGAGTTTCTCGAGCACGCAAAGCTGGTTCTTCGTCAGTACATCCCTTGCCGCCATGATCCCGTTCCAAGCCGCTCCGTGCCGATCGCTGCCATTAGGCATGCAATCCGGCCTCTTCCACTGAGATAGCGACGAACTGCCTTTTTTGCTACTGTTTGTATCGCAGCCGATGGTCGGCAGACCGGCGACGCCATATTCAAAATACTGACATCCTCGGCCAGGCTGGCCGTGCTTGGAAATTCGATCGGGCTTGGGGAAGCAATCATGATCAAAGTGACGCGGCGGACGCTGCTTGCCGGCACGTCCGCGCTGGCCGCTGCCGGCCTGGTGCCGTTTCGGGCATTCGCAGCGGCGCGCACCTACCATGCGCTGCTTGTTGCCTGCACCGATTATCCGAACCTGCCGAAGAAGAACTGGCTGATCGGACCGAAGAACGATGCCGGCCTGGTGCGCGATTACCTCCTGAAGTACACGCCCGCGCCGGTGAAGTTTTCAGCCGAAAACGTCGCGCTGCTCGCCAAGGATGTCGAAGGCGCCAACGGACCGCCGACACATGCTGCGATCAAGGCAGCACTCGCCGACCTTGCCGCCAGGGTCCAGCGTGACGATTTCGTCTACCTGCATTTGTCAGGTCACGGCGCGCAACAGCCGGCGGCAAACAAGGGCGACGAGACCGACGGCCTCGACGAGATTTTCTTGCCGTCCGACATCGACAAATGGGTGAACCGCGAACAGGGCGTGCCCAATGCGCTGGTCGACAACGAGATCGGCACCGCGCTTGACGCTATCCGCGACAAGGGCGCCTTTATCTGGGCCGTATTCGACTGCTGCCATTCCGGCACTGCGACGCGCGCCGCCGAGGTCGACGACGAGCTGGAACGCAAGGTCGAGTTCGCCGATCTGGTCGGCGGCGACGACGCTGCCAGGGCGGCTGCGGTGAAAGCCTATGACGAGATTGCGTCGGCCGCGCCGCGCGGCTTTGACGAGAACGGGCAGCGCAAGCCGGCCTTCAAGCTGACGCCGACCGGCGCCGAGCCGACCACCAAAGGCAAATTGGTCGCCTTCTACGCGGCGCAGACGGTGGAGACGACGCCCGAGATGCCGCTGCCCAAGGGCACGGCCGATGCGCCGCGTTTCGGGCTGTTCACCTTCACCATCCTGTCGAAACTGGCCGAGAACCCCAACATCACCTACCGCCAGCTCGGCCAGGCCGTGCTGCAGCAATATTCGGCGGACGGCCGCACCCGGCCGACGCCGATGTTCGAAGGGGAACTCGACGCCCGCGTCTTCGGCACCGACAAGACAGACGCGGTCATGCAATGGCCGATCGTCATCGAGAACGACAAAGCCACGATCGGCGGCGGACTGCTGCATCGCCTCACCCCTGGCAGCAGGCTCGCAATATTGCCCTCGGCGCTGTCGCCGCTGTCGGACGCGCTTGGCTATCTCCAGGTGCAGTCGGCGAAAAACCTGGAAAGCCGGGTCAAGCCGGTCGAGTTCGGCGGCAAGCCGGCGCTCAAGCTGGCCGACATCCCCGCCAATGCCTATGCCCGGCTCGCCGAGCTCGCCGTCGACTACAAGCTCGTGATTGCGCGGCCGGCGGCGACCAAAGGCCTCGAGAAAGAGGCCGCGCTGGCGAACTCGGTTCTCGACGATCTGGCGGCCAGGGAGAACTCAGGGTTCCACATCGCGCTGGTCGAGCCGGGCAAGAGCGCAGATCTGCGTCTCGCCGTGCTGCGCGAGAACGCCATTGCCGGCGCCGCCGAAGATGCCACCGACGCGCCGGCACTGTGGTTCCTGCCGGCTTCGGGCGACATGACGCTCAAGGGCGGCAGCAAGCCGCCGATGATCGTCATTCATCCGGACGGCCGCGAAAAGTTGGTCGATGCAGCGGCCAAGAACCTGACGAAAATCTTCCGCGCCATCGGCCTGTCGAGGCTGGCCGCCGCTTCCGATTATCGGCCGGAAGAGGTCAGCGTCGAGTTCCGGATCAAGCGTTTTGACAGCGACACGCTGCAGCCGATCGAACCGTCGACGGTGCCGCGTGTTTCGCCCGACGATCAGGTCCACGTGCTGGCCAAGAACGGTTCGACCAACCTGGTCGACATCAACGTGCTCTATGTCGGCTCCGACTATTCCATCCAGCATTTTCTTGCCGAGCGCCTGACCGAAGGCGCCGTGCTCGAGGAAGGCCTGTTCAAATTCACCGACACCAGCTTCGGCATGGAGCGAATGATCGCCGTCTTGACCGAAGCACCGCCGCAGAGCGAGAAGCAGGATCTGAGTTTCCTGGCGCAAGAGGGCGTTGTCTCTGCAACGCGCGGACTTGGACAACCAAACTTCTCCGATATGCTGGCCGATATCGGCATGGCGCCGGCGACGCGTTCGGCCATGCGGCTCACCGACGACAAGGGGTCGAAGGGCGCCGTGATGATCTTCCCGATGGAGACGGTGCCGCGCGCCTGAGGCGGGGTCAGGTGCCCGGCCGGGCCTCTTGCCTAATCGGCTGATAATGAACATTCTTCGACCGCCGTTGTCGGCGGCCGAACGGAACGGATGAGGGCGTTCGTGAACAGGACCGTATTTTCGTGGCGCGCAACAACCGCCGGCCTTTTCGCCGGGCTGTTGCTGGCCGCCAATGCTTCGGCGGATGAGGCTTGCGGCCTTTGCGCCAAGGAGATCGTCATCAATTCCGAACTGGCGAGCTGCTTTCTCGACCAGTACGACCAGATCGCCAAATCCGGCAACGCCGCCGTCGTGGTCGATCTCAGCAGCTGCACCTCACGCGGCGTGGTCGAACCATTACCGTCGCCGGGTAAGGCGCAGGTGGCGCCTGACGTGCAGTTCATCGTTTCGCGGGCGCAGCTGGATTGCCTGAAGAAGAAGCTGGAGACGCCGGGCATCGTGCTCGACCCGTCCGCCACCATAGAACTGGACAGCTGCGGATGACGAAAGCGGGGGGCAACGCAACGCAGCAGGCAGTGACGGCGCCGGCACTGCAAAAGAAGCCGGTGTCGCTGCCGGAAACCGTCGAAGGCCTGCCGTGGGTGAGCAATCACGAGGTCAAGAAGGAGGCGAACCCATTCACCGATCGCGACTGGCGCATGCTCGTCTATGCCTGGTCCGGATTGCTGGTGCGCCTGGCGATCATCTTCACCCTGATCTTTTCGGTCTACCAGTTCCTGGCGAACCAGGAGCAGAAGCGCGTCGAGCAAACGATGTCGCTGGTCGAGCTCTGGGAAAGCAAGGATTACCAGCAGGCGCAACGGGCCCTCAAGCAACGCCTGGCGGCGCTCAACGCCAAATACGGCAATCTGCTCAGTGCCAATCCGACGCCGACCGAGGAACAGGTGTTCAGACAACGCATCGGCATCGAAGCGATGAGCGCAACCGGCGGCGACATGCCGCTTGCCGAGTTCAGCGACAATTTCGACCGCATCGTCTATTTCCTCAACCGCCTTTCCTTCTGCGTCGAAGGCAGGCTGTGCTCACGTGAGGTCGCCGACTCCTATTTCCGCGACTATGCCGCTTCCTTCTGGAGCTATTTTGCCGGCTATATCGACAAGGAGCGCAAGGCCGGTTCACCGACTTTCGCCCAGCCGATCGAGAACTATGTCCGCCAGGCGCCACCCTCGGCCCAGTCCAGATAATCCCGAAAAATGCGAAGCCGGCGACGGAAATGCTCCGCCGCCGGCTAGTTCTCCGCGATGATCGCGGCGGGAACTCTGCAGGCCTATTTGTACAGGCTGTTGATCCACTGGACGTTGATGGCGTTCAGACGCACGGCGGTGTTGGCATCCGGGCTCTCGGCCACGTTCACGCCGGTGATGACGCGCTGCTTGGAGCCATTGTCATAGGCGTAGACCGAGCTGCCGCTCGATCCCGGATAAGTGTCGCAGTCATACTGGAAATACTCGATGGCGATGTGTTCGGCGAGCACTTCGCAGGTCGCCTTCCACATCGTGCCCATCGGCTTGTCGCCGGGATAGCCGACGATGTTGGCGGTGAAGTCGCCGAGATCCACATAATTGGCATAGCCCAGCCAGCCGAGGTTGGTGCCGACATCCTGCTTCAAGGTGACGATTCCGAGATCCCATGGCACGACCGAGCCGTAAAAGCCCTGATAATTGTCGATGAAGCCCTGGACGATATAGGCGCTTTCATAGGTGAAGGCGCCGAACGGTGCGTCGTCGGCAGTCTTGCCGTTGAGAGCCGGCACGAACAGGATATCGTCCAGCCAGGCCTTGTCTTCGTGGCTGTAGAGACAGTGCGCCGCGGTGAGCACCGTGCGCGGGCCGATCAGCGTCGCCGAGCAGCTGCCATAGCTGCCGCTCTTCGATTTGCCTTCGAGGTAGCCGATCGCGGTGAACGGGTAGGTTTTGGTATTCTTGATCTGCTCCCGGTCGTCCGTCCCGAACACCTGGCGGCCGGCCTCTTCGCCTCCGCTCAGCCCGGAATTCTCGGACTTCTGTCCCTCGGCGGGCGCGTTCATTTCGTTGATGACAAGGTCCTTCAGCGTCTCGTTCGGATCAATCTTGATGTCCTTGCCATCGGCGGAGCGGCCGACGATGCCATAGGATTTGACGGCCGTTGCTTCGTCGGTGAGCGGCGCGGCACGGTTGGCCTCGTCCTCTGTCAGTTTCGGCGGGGCGATCGGTTTCGCCCGGCCAGGCTTGTAATCGCCCGATGTCACGTCACGCATGCTTTCGCCGTTGCCGGCATTGGCGGAACCTGGCTCGGCAGCCAAGGCAGGAACCGCCCACATTGCGGTGGAAAGCAACGCAGACGCAATAATGCACTGTGTCAGTTTTGTCATGATGAGACTCTCCCAAAAGTCAGCAAGGACTGGATCAAGATATAGAAATATTGTCGAGATCGTGGTGGCGCCGAAAAATGAATTTGGTTGCCGGCGCCTTTACCAGGCCATTATTCAGTGCAGCCAGTTTAGGTCCCCGCCAAAAATGGCCGCAACGGTATACTGCCTAAAATAATCCAACATTGGCAACGACAAATTGCTTCCACATAGCCCGTGGGGGTTATAGATTTGGGCGGGTTTGGCTCGACACCACGATTTAGCAAAAGTGGTACTCGGTTTTGTGACGGATCACGCTCCACATCGGCGCATGATCGGCTCACCGGCCGGTTCCCCTTTCAGTGGATCACGCGTCGAGGCTGATCTGTCGGAACATCATCTCAGGGGGTTCGAGGTGAAGATCATCCATAGGTTCAGACCGATTGCTGCCGCCTCGCTGCTTGCCATCGCGGCGGCCTTGCCGGTCGTCAATTCCGTTCATGCCACGGACGCGGCCGCCCGGCCCGAGGCGGCGATCTCGCCGATGAAACGCGTGGCCGAGGCCAGGGCAAAAGCCAAGGCGGAGAACCCCGACGGCACCGATCGCGTCTACGGCGGCAAAGAGGCCGAGAAGGGCGCCTACCCGTTCCAGGTGGCGTTGCTGACCACCGGCAAACTGGACGAAAGTCCGGCCTCGCAGGCAAATGCGCAGTTCTGCGGCGGCAGCCTGATCGCGCCGCAATGGGTGCTGACGGCGGCGCACTGCCTCAACGACGACGGCAAGCCGATTTCGCCTGACGTGGTCACCGTGCTCACCGGCGCCACCGATCTCAGCGAGGGCAAGCGCAACAAGGCGGTAGAAATCATCGTCAACGAGGGCTACAGCGAGCAGACGCTGGACAACGATCTCGGCCTGATCCGGCTGGCCGAGCCGGCCGATGCCCCGACCATCAAGATTGCCCGTGAGCCGACCCCCGACGCCGGCAAGACCACGGTCACCGGCTGGGGCAAGATGCAGGACGGAACATTTCCCACCGCGCTGATGGTTGCCGACCTGGACCTCCAGCCGAACGCAACCTGCAACAACGGCATCAAGGCGATTTATGCGCGTGATTTGAAGGCTGCGCTCGGCGAGCTCGCCCGCCGCATGCGTTACTCGGAAAGGAGCATCGAGGCGGCCGCCAATGCAATTGCTGCTGATATGGCCGATCCGCTGACCGGCAACATGATCTGCGCCGGCACCGCCAGCGGCGAGCGCGACGCCTGCAATGGCGACAGCGGCGGACCGCTGTTCATGACCGGCGCCGATGGTCCGGTGCAGGTCGGCGTCGTCAGCTGGGGCGAAGGTCCGGCCGACGGCAGCACCGCCTGCGGCCACAAGAACGCCTACGGCATCTACACGCGGCTGGCCAATTACACCGGCTGGATCGAGGAGAAGATGAAGACGGCAGCGCCTGCAGCGCCCAAAGCCCTCGGCACGGCGCAGAAGCCAGACACACCCTGACCGGCGTCATTTGCTGAATGACGGGGGGAGCAATCCCGCCGTTTCTGCCCGGAACCTTAGGTCGGGACTAGAACCAGCGATCGCGGCGCTGGTCTGTGGCGGCCAAGGTGAGGCCCAGTAGCGCCCCTACGGCCGCTCCGAGTATGAATGCGGACGATACTGTGCCGGGATTCTCCTGGACGACCCCGGACACCGTCTGCGCCCTGTTGCGCAGGGCTTGTGCCGTCCGGGAGGCGCGCTCGGCAGCGCTGTCATACCAGTCGCCGGCGTCTTCGATCGCCTCTTCCGCGCGTTCGGCCAAGGTCCGATTGATCTTGCTGATCTCGCGCCTCAGCTGCGCGACCTGCTTCTCCAGGGCTTCCTGAGCTTCACGTTGAGTCATCTTCGGTGTTGCGGATTCGTTCGGTTCGTCGGCCATGGTAATCTCCTTTGCTCAGGTTCGGCTCAACGGCCGGCCCGCTATCTAGGTTCCTCCGCAAAACGCATCTGTCCGGTGTTTGTTCGATGAGGGACCGGGTTTTGTCCGGCATGTGTGCGAAATCGGCCTGAACATAGGATCGTTCCGGCGCTCCCCGCGTTGGTGAAAACGCCACAAGGGAGGAACCGTCATGGACAACGATCGGCATGAAAAGATTCGGCAGCGAGCCTATGAAATCTGGATGCGCGAGGGCCGCCCGGATGGCGCGCATGAGCGTCATTGGCAGCAGGCGAAGCAAGAGCTTGGCTACGATGAGACGACGACCGGCCAGGCTGATGATGACGCGGCCGAGCACGGTCCCACTGGAACGATCGCCAGTTCCGACGTTCTGACGGTCGAGGCACTGGCGATGCGCACCGGGATAACCGGTGATCAGGCGCAAGAGCTGATCGACAGGCTTGGCAACGACAGGGCGACGCTCGAGCAAGCCGCGCGGAACATCAAGGCAGCCGAAAGTTAGAGCCTGTTTGAGGAGAAATCTCCAACGTGCCTCTGGCGTGATTCATCGCACGCTCTTAGCGGCGCTCGACACCCTTTGCCGCCAGCATGTCGTCAACGGCTGCCGACATCAGAAATTCCGACAGCTGCTCGGCAGCTTCTGCGTTCGTTGAACCGGCACTGATGCCAATGGTGAAGTCGACGTAACTTTGGAGTTCTGCCGGAAACCGACCGACAAGCACGACCTCGGGAGCGGCCGCGAGAATCGAAGTCACGGGAACGACCCCCAACTCGGCTTCCCCACGGCCCACGGCGGGCGCTGTCTGCCCTCCTGGTATGGCCACCAGCTTGGGCTTCACCTCATCCGCTATCCCCAAGCGTTCCAGCAAACCGGAGAAGTAGCCACCGCTGGTTCCTTCACTGGCATAGGCGATCGATCTGGCGCTCTTCAACGCCTGTTCGAATGCTTCCACGGACCCGATATCGAGCGGTCGACTGCCCGCCTTGGCTGCCACCCCCATTGCTATCCGGCCAAACGCCACCTGGCTCCCCGCCTTGACCTTTCCCGAGGCAGTCAGATCCTGAACCAGGTCCGGATTGGTGATGACGAGGTCAAAAGCTTCCCCAGCTTCAATCTGCTTCTTTACTGTCGGATTGAGCTCCCACCTGACCGCAACCGTGAATCCTGTGGCCGTTTCGAACTGGGGTATGAGGGCTAGGATGGCGGGGCGGACCGCAATAGCGCCAAAAAGCCGGGTTTCCTGATTCATCGCCTAACCCCGAATCGGACGAAACGACCTTCTTGCAATACCCATCCAGCTGCCCGGCCATTCCATGCTCAGCGTCCCGGAAGCCGTCGCCCTTCGGCCACCGGATGCCGTCGTCGCCTACTTCCTCGGCGGCCCCTTGCGCTCGGCCGATGCCGCCCAGAGGTTGATGTCCGACTCGCGGGCAAAGGTGTCGATCTCGGCGAGCTCGGCATCGCTGAAGTCGAGCGCCTCAAGCGCGCCGACGCAATCCTCGACCTGTTCCGGCCGGCTGGCGCCGATCAGCGCCGATGTGACCCTGCCCCTGCGCAGCACCCAGGCCAGCGCCATCTGCGCCAGCGTCTGGCCGCGGCGACGGGCGATGACGTTCAGCGCCTCGATATTGGCGATCGATTTGTCGTTGATGAATGCCGGGCGCAGCGACTTGCCCTGGCTGGCGCGGCTGCCATCGGGGATGCCGCCGAGATATTTATCGGTCAGCATGCCTTGCGCCAGCGGCGAGAACACGATCGAGCCGACGCCAAGGCCCTCCAGCGTATCGAGCAGGCCATCGTCCTCGACCCAGCGGTTGAGCATCGAATAGCTCGGCTGATGGATCACGCAAGGCGTGCCGAGCTGCTTCAATATGTCGGCGGCCTCGCGGGTGCGCTGCGAATTATAGGAGGAAATGCCGGCATAGAGCGCTTTGCCCGAGCGCACCGCGTGATCGAGCGCGCCCATCGTTTCTTCCAGCGGCGTGTCGGGGTCGAAGCGGTGCGAATAGAAGATGTCGACATAGTCGA
Organism: Mesorhizobium sp. M0136; assembly: GCF_040322515.1. Taxonomy (NCBI): domain Bacteria; kingdom Pseudomonadati; phylum Pseudomonadota; class Alphaproteobacteria; order Hyphomicrobiales; family Phyllobacteriaceae; genus Mesorhizobium; species Mesorhizobium sp. M0136. The sequence goes on along the minus strand of NZ_JAMYTP010000019.1, from coordinate 46,926 downwards.
GCCCCATCCGCCTCAGGCTCTGGTCGAGGCTGGCCAGCACATATTTGCGGCCGCCCCATTCGCCATAAGGCCCTGCCCACATTTCGTAGCCGGCCTTGGTCGAGATGATCAGCTCGTCGCGATAACCGGCAAAGTCCGTCCGCAAGATCTCGCCGAACGCCCGCTCCGCCGAGCCGGGCGGCGGGCCGTAATTGTTGGCGAGATCGAAATGCGTGATGCCCAGATCGAAGGCCCTGCGCGTGATCGCCTGCTTGGTTCTATGCGGCGTGTCGTCGCCGAAATTGTGCCACAGCCCAAGCGAGATCGCCGGCAGCTTCAGGCCGGACCGCCCGCAGCGATTGTAGACCATCTTTTCGTAGCGGTGTTCGGCGGGAACATAGGGCATGGGAAATCCTCATATCGAAACGAGCCGACAGCTGCCGCCGCGATGACGGGCAAGTCGAGGCCGGCCCACCCTTAGCCTCTCCCCGCGCAAACGGGGAGAGGCTTTTTGCGGTGCTTGGGAGGTGCGCCGACTACTTGGTTTTCTTCTTCGCCAGCAGCTCCTTCGCCGCCTTGACGCCGAGTGCCGCGGGCCGCTCGCAGCTGGTCTGCATGGCGACGAACTTTCCCGTTTCGCCGGAACGCAACAGGCCGGTCATGACGTCGACGGCATGCAGCGCCAGTTCCATCGAGCAGCGGTGCGGCCGGCCTTCCCTGATCGCGATCGCCATGTCGGCCAAACCGGCGGTGCGATAGTTGGCCATCATGCCTTGCGAATGCATCTCGTTGGGCACGCCGAACGGATGCGGCCATTTCGGCAGCTTCTTCACCGGCTTGGCGGCTTCGGTGTAGCGCACCTCGCCGCCGAAGAAGTTCGGATCCGGCACGAACACCGTGCCCGCCTCGCCATAGAGCTCCATCGGCGCGTGGCCGTGGCTCCAGACATCCCAGCTGGTGTTGAGCGTCACCACGGCGCCGTTCTCGAATTCCAGCACGCCATGGATCGTCGTTGGCGTGGAGACCGGTATCTTTTCGCCGGCGCGCGGCTTCGAGCTGATGATGCGTTCCGTCATCGGGATCGAAGCGAAGGCGGCGACCCGCTTCACCGGCCCGATCAGCTGGATCAGGTTGGTGATGTAATAGGGTCCGATATCGAGCACCGGCCCGGCGCCCGGCTGGAAGAAGAAGTCCGGATTGGGGTGCCAATGCTCCATGCCATGGCTCATCACATGACAGGTGCCGCTGGTGACCTTGCCGAGCCTGCCGGTGTCGATCAGGTCGCGGACAAGCTGGTGCGCGCCGCCAAGGAAGGTGTCGGGGGCAGAGCCGATGCGCAGCCCCTTGCTTTCCGCACGTTTCTTCAGGTCGAGCCCTTCCTTGACCGACAGCACGAAGGGCTTCTCCGAATAGACGTGCTTGCCGGCGTCGAGGATCTGCTTCGACACCTCGTAATGCACCGCCGGAATGGTCAGGTTGACGATGATGTCGATATCGTCGGCCTTGAGCAGCCCCTCGACGGTCTCGGCGCGCAGCTTGAACTCTTTTGCCCGGGCTTTCGCCGCTTCCATGTTGATGTCGGCGCAGGCGCGCATTTCGATGCCGCGAAACAGCGGCGCCAGCGAGAAATACGCCTTCGAGATGTTGCCGCAGCCGATGACGCCGATCCCAAGTTTTGTTGCCATGCTGATGTGCTCCTAATAGGTCTTGGCGGCTGCGATCGAGCGGCGGGCGAAGCGCTCGATGTCGTTGGGATTGTCTTGTTCCATGACGTAGTATTTCGCAGCGCTTTTGGCGCGCAGCGCCTTGATCAGGCCGGGCCAGTCGATGGTGCCGTGGCCGACGTCGGACCAGCCGTCCTCGTCGAGGCCCTCGCCCGGCTTGGCCAAGTCCTTGACATGGACGGCGACGATGCGCTTGCCGTGCTTCTCGATCCAGGGCAGCGGATCGACGCCGCCGCGCACCACCCAGGCGACGTCCATCTCCCAGCCGATGTCGGGCGCGGAAGACAGGATATGGTCCTGCGGCACCGAGCCGTCGGCGAGCGCCTTGAATTCGAAATCATGATTGTGCCAGGCAAAACCATAGCCGGCTTTCCTGGCCGTCTCGCCGACCTTGGCAAGGCGTTCGCCGAAGCCGCGCCAGCCGGCCGCGTCGGCCGGCCTGAACTCGGCGTTGAGGAACGGGCAGATGAGCAGCGTCATGCCGAGCGCATCGGCCGTCCTGCGCACGCCGTCGAAATCCTTCTCGAGCGCGTCGATCGAGAAATGCCCGGTCGGCATGGCAAGGCCGTTCTTGTCGAGCTCGGCACGGAACGCCTTGGGATCGTCATAGACGCCGCCGAACCCTTCGACCTGGCTGTAACCAAGCTCGCCCAGCATTTTGAGCACGCCCTCCCAGGGCTGGAAATTACGCGCGCTGTAAAGTTGGAATGACCAGTTCATCGTCTCTGTCCGTTTCTTGGGGATGGTTAGTCTTGGGGGGAAATGGAAAAGTCTTGGGAGGCTAAATCAGGCTCTAGAGGCGGTTACCTGTAGCGGCGTCGAACAGCGAGGCCCGCATCGGGTCGAAACCGATGCCGACCGCCTCGGCGTTGTTTGGCGTACGCTCGGCTGTCACCCGTACCGTGAAATTCTGGCCGGCGAGCTTCAGCCAGACCAGCGTGTCGGAACCCATGGGCTCGACGACCTCGACATTTGCCGTGGCTGCGAATGGCCATCCCGTGCCGCTGTTGAACGCCACGTGCTCGGGGCGGATGCCGAACACGGCCGGCCCTGGCACCGGGTCCTTCTCGAAAGCATAGGTGGCAAGCGGTATCCGCACATCCTCGGCGACGAAGTGCCAGTCGCCTGCCGCCTGCTCCAGCCTGCCGTCGAGAAAGTTCATTGCCGGCGAGCCGAGGAAGCCAGCGACAAACCGGTTGACCGGCCGGTTATAGATGGTCTGCGGCGCATCGAGCTGCTGGATGACGCCGCCCTTCATCACCGCGATGCGGTCGGCCAGCGTCATCGCCTCGATCTGGTCGTGGGTGACGTAGATCATGGTGTTCTCGAGCTTGCGATGCAGTAGCTTGATCTCGACGCGCAATTCCGCGCGCAGTTTGGCGTCGAGGTTGGAGAGCGGCTCGTCGAACAGAAAGACGTCGACGTCGCGCACAAGTGCGCGCCCGATCGCCACACGCTGGCGCTGGCCGCCGGACAGGGCCGCCGGCTTGCGATGCAAGAGCGGTTCGATCTGCAGGATCTCGGCGGCCCGGGCGATGCGCTTGGCAATCTCGTCCTTGGCGAGGCCGGCAACGCGCAGCCCAAACGACAGGTTCTTCTCCACCGTCATCTGCGGATAGAGCGCGTAGGATTGGAACACCATGCCTATGCCGCGATCCTTGGGCTCTTCCCAGGTGACGTTCTTGCCCTTGATGAAGATGCGGCCTTCGGAAACGTCGAGCAGCCCGGCAATGCAGTTGAGCAAGGTCGACTTGCCGCAGCCGGACGGGCCGAGCAGCACGATGAACTCGCCTTCGGCGACATCGAGGTTGAGCGTCTGCAGCACCGATATCGCGCCGAAATTCAGTGACAGGTTCTGGATCGAGACGCTGGTGCCGTTTGCCCCCTTGCTGCCGTTTGCCGCAACGCTGCCGTTTGCGTTCATCGCCATCATCCTTTCACCGCGCCGGCGGCGATGCCGCGCACAAACAATTTTCCGGACAGGAAATAGACGATCAGCGGCACGAGGCCGGTCAGGATGGTGGCTGCCATGTTGACGTTGTATTCCTTCACGCCTTGCACCGAATTGACGATGTTGTTGAGCTGCACCGTCATCGGATAGGTGTCGGGGCGGGTGTAGACGACGCCGAACAGGAAGTCGTTCCAGATGCCGGTCACCTGCAGGATGATGGCGACGACGAAGATCGGCAGCGACATCGGCAGCATAATGCGGAAATAAATGCCCCAGAAGCCGGCGCCGTCGACACGCGCTGCCCGGAACAGCTCCTCCGGCATGGAGGTAAAGTAGTTGCGGAACAAAAGTGTGAGGATCGGCATGCCAAAGATGGAATGGACGATCACCAGGCCGCTGAGGCTGCCGTAGAGGCCGACTTCGCGCAGGATGATGACGATCGGATAGATCATCACCTGATAAGGGATGAAGGCGCCGACGATCAGGATGATGAAGAAAGTGTCGGCGCCTTTGAAGCGCCAGTTGGCAAGTGCATAACCGTTCACCGAGGCGAGCGCGATCGACAGGATCACCGACGGGATGGTGATGCGCACCGAATTCCAGAAGCCACGCGACAGCCCGTCGCAGTTGAGCCCGGTGCAGGCGCTCGACCATGCCTTGACCCAAGGCTCGAAGGTGATCTCCATCGGCGGCGAGAAGATGTTGCCGAGGCGTATCTCGGGCATGCCCTTGAGCGATGTCACCACCATCACGTAGAGCGGTAAAAGATAGTAGAGCGCCACCACGATCAGCGTGCCGTAGAGGAAGATGTTGCGGCGCGAGAATGTGTGGCGCGGCTTCGGCCCGCTCGGCCCGTAGCCTTCGAGCCCCCCGGCGCCGGCAATGGCGGGCAATGAAACGGTATGGTCAGACACGCTTCTTGCCTCCGAACTCGAGATAGGCCCACGGCACGATGACGATGATCACCGACAGCAGCATCATCGTCGAGGCGGCAAACCCCTGGCCGAGGTTCTGGGCGAAGAACATGTAATCATAGACATATTTGGCCGGGACTTCGGAGGCGATACCGGGCCCACCGCTGGTCTGGGCGACGACAAGGTCGTAGACGCGAACGATGTTGGAGGCGACGATGACCAGCGTGGTGATGAAGACCGGCCGCATCATCGGTATGATGATGAACAGATAGGTCTTCCAGGTCGGTATCCCGTCGACCCGCGCGGCCTTCCAGATATCCTCGTCGATGCCGCGCAGGCCGGCCAGCATCAGGCACATTATGAGCCCGGTGCCTTGCCAGAGAGCGGCGATCAATATGCCGTAGATGACGATGCTGGAATCATAGAGCGGATTGAAGCTGAAGCTCGTCCAGCCGAGGCTGCGCACCACTGCCTGGACACCGAATTCGGGGTTGAGCAGCCACTGCCAGACCAGACCGGTGACGATGAAGGACAGGGCGAAGGGATAGAGGAAAATGGTCCGGAACGTGTCCTCGAACCGAATCTTCTGGTCGAGCAGGGCAGCAAGCAGGAAGCCGATGACCAGCGAGAACACCAGCGACAGCACGCCGTAGATCAGCAGGTTCTCGATCGAGATCAGCCAGCGCGGCGTCGCCCACAGCCGATAGTACTGGTCGAGACCGACGACGTGCAGCCGCGGCAGCAGCTTGGAATTTGTGAAGGAATACAGCACCGTCCAGAGGGTGCCGCCGACAAAAATCACCAGCGCGGTGAAGATCATCGGGATCGAAGCGACTTTCGCATTGAGGTTGCGAAAGAGTTGGCTAGGGCGTTCGCTCTTGCTCATCTGCACAGCCGCGCTGGATCGGGTAAGGGCCGGAGGGTCAAGAGGCCTTGACCCTAGCTCCCGACCCTGCGTTCGCAGGGGCGGGAGTGAGGCGGTTGGTCGATCGCTCAATCGGCCGAACCGACAATGGCGGCGAAGCGCTTCTGCGCATCTTCCACGGTCATGTCCTGCTTGGCGAAGAACTCGGAGAACAGATCCTCCTTCTGCTTCTGCGTATCCTGCGAAAGCAACTGGTCGGTCCAGGGCATGACATTGCCCTTGGCGAGAATTTCGAGCCCCTTCTTCATGCAGTCGTTCGCCGCCTTGAGGTCGACGTCGCCGCGCACCGGCAGCGAACCTTTCTTGAGATTGAAGGCGACCTGCGTCTTGGGATCGAGCAGCGTGTGGGCCAGCACTTCCTGTGCCTTCGATTTTTCGGGATCCTTCAGCAGCGGAAAGTAGAAAGCGTCGCCGCCGGTGGCGATGACCTCGTTGAGACCGAGGCCCGGAAGGCAAGTATAGTCCTTGCCGGCGGTCTGGCCGGCAACCTGGAACTCGCCCTGCGCCCAGTCACCCATGATCTGGCCGCCCGCCTTGCCGGTGATGACCAGATTGGTGGCCTGGTTCCAGTCCTGCACATTGGTGTTCTTCGCCATCTTGCGGGCGTCGTCCGCGGCCTTGAAGACCTTGGCGACTTCGGGCCCGGCGGCGAATTCGGCGTCCTTGTCCTTGTAGACCTTGAGGAAGGCGTCGGTGCCGCCGACCGCCGCAAGCAGCACGTCGAAAGCGCCGGAGGCCTGCCAGGGCTGGCCGCCGACCGCAAGCGGCAGGATGCCTGCCTTTTCCAGCGCGGGCGCCGCAGCGACATATTCATTCCAGTTCTTCGGCACCGGCACGCCGGCCTTTTTGAAGGCGGCGTTCGACAGCCACAGCCACTGCCAGGAGTGGATATTGACCGGCACGCAATAAATCTTGCCGTCGAGGGTACAGCCGTCGAGCAGGCTCTTCGGCTGCACGATTTCCGTCCACTTTTCCTTGGTGGCGAGATCGGTGAGGTCGCGCATCAGCCCGGCCTGCACCAGTTCTTCCGCCTGCCGGCCGTGATTGAACTGGGTCGCGCCCATCGGGTCGCCGCCGGTGATGCGGCTGATCATGATCGGCCGCGCCGTGCCGCCGGAACCGGCGATAGCGCCGTCCACCCAATGATTGCCGGTTGCGTCGAAAGCCTTGGCAAGTTCCGCGACCGCTGCCGCCTCGCCGCCGGAGGTCCACCAATGGGTGACTTCCAGATCCGTCGCGGCCGCCGGGCCGGCAAATTGCAGCGCGATCGTCGCAGCCAGCGCAGCAGTCATGAGTTGGTATCGCATTTCGTTCCTCCCAGAATCTGAAACGTTACAGATTTTCGATACGGCAATTGCTTGAGGCGCGCAACCCCTCAGGCGAAGGTGGCATCAAGTTTTTTCGAAGCGCGAATAAAATCGCGCGGCTCGCTGGCCTACCGCATCGCAACCAGGGAGGTTGCACTGCAAAATGCAATGCTGCGACGCCAGACAGATCGGAAAAGTCCGTTCCAATCACGGTTTTGCGCCGATTGCAGCGCCGCTCGTTCCGCGCGTGTCACCAGTGATGTGGCAATGGTCGTGACAATCTGTAACGTTTCAGTATATAGCGGTTTCATTCGGTGAAGGCCCGCGGCGAACCCGCGGCCGGCCGATTGCCGGGCTGTCCGGCAACTGTTATGCGCCTGACGGGGCGGGACGAATGAACAGGCATCAAAAAGAGAAGGCCGACGACGCGTCGGGCCAGGGCCGGCCGACACTGAAGACGCTCGCCTTCATGACCGGGCTGGGCGTCACCACCGTGTCGCGTGCGTTGAAGGACGCCCCCGAGATCGGCGCCGAGACCCGGCGGCGCGTCCAGCTTGTCGCCAAGCAGATCGGCTATCGGCCCAACCGTGCCGGCGTACGCCTGCGCACCGGCAAGACCAATGTCATCAGCCTGGTGCTCAACACCGAGCACGAGATCATGAGCTTTGTCTCGGACATCATCTACGGCGTTTCGGAAGTCATCGCCGACACGCCCTATCATTTGATCGTGACGCCCTATTCGCGCTCCCAGGATCCGCTCGACCCGATCCGTTACCTCGTGGAAACCGGTTCAGCCGACGGCGTCATCATTTCGCGCACGCAGCCGAACGATCCGAGGGCCCGATATATGCTGGAGCGCGGCATCCCCTTTGCCACGCATGGCCGCACCGACATGGGGCTGATCCATCCCTACCATGATTTCGACAATTACGCTTTCGCAGCCGAGGCAGTGCGCCATCTGGCCGGCCTCGGCCGCCGCCGGCTGGCTCTGCTGGCGCCGCCGGTCGAGCTGACCTATCACGGCCACACGCTCGCCGGCTTTGCCGATGCGCTGAGCGAGGTCGGCGCCAGCGAGATCCCGTTCAACACCGTTTCGATCGATCATTCGATCGAGCAGATCAGAATGCGGACGGCGCAGTTGATGCGCCGCGATGTCAGACCGGACGGTTTCATCAGCAGCGCCGCCGCCGCGACGCTCGCCATCGTCGCCGGCATCGAAGACGCCGGCCTCAAGCTCGGCCGCGATGTCGATGTGGTGTCCAAACAATCGTCGGAGCTTCTGCACCTGTTTCGCAGCGAATTGCTGGTCGTCAACGAGAACTTCCGGCTGGCCGGCGCCGAACTCGCCCGCTCGGTACTGGGCTGGATCGGCGGCGCCGCCCCCGGCACCCTGCAAAGCCTGAGCGAGCCGGGCGAAGTCCAGGCCTATCGCCGCCCCGACCAGGGCGGGGTATGTTCAAATTGAACTCCCGCTCCATCTATTGTCATAGCCGCATTTCTGCGACGCCGAGTGATTTCACTTGGCTGGAAAATGCGCGCCGCCGACGGCAACCTTGGGACCGAATGCTGTCCGTCCGATATGGGGACGAGATCACCATAGAGCGGCCGTAGGAGCACGCGGCAGTCACGTTTCGGGACTAAGGGGCTCATCACTCTTAATACCACGATGCAACAGCAGCTTGGACCGGCCATATTTGTTACGAATAGTGACGATGTCGGATTGATCGCCCCGACCTCGTCGTTCCAGAAAATGAAGGAGCAACGATATGTCTGAAAAGGAAGTCTTGTCTGTCATCCGGGGCCAGGAAGACGCAACTGCCAAGGGGGACGCCCGCGCCAACGTCGATGCCATGGACCCGGATGTCGTGGTTTTCGATCTGCCGCCGCCGCTTGCCTATCGAGGCGAACAGGCACGCGACATCGAAGGGATAAATGCTTGGTTTGCAACTTGGCGCAACGGCGTCACCGTTCACATGGCTGACCCGCAGCTCATGATCGACGGCGATCTTGCAGTGGCCTTCGGGCTGTCGCGCATGACTGGCATTAAGACCGATGGCACAGAGGTCGACTCCTGGAGCCGGCGAACCATCGTGCTAAGGCGCATCGGCGGTTCTTGGAAAATCATCCACGAACATGCCAGCTTCCCTATGGCAATGGACGGAAGTGGGCGCGCTGTGACGGATCTCTTGCCGTAGTTCCGGAACGCCTAACGTCCTCAACGGGATGTCGGCTTTCACGCGGCAAGGGTTCGTAGGCGAACGGTCGAATTAGCGGCCCGTTGCTGACAGTCAACCTTGCGGCCGAAAGCGGATTGGCAGCTCCGGGCCGCAGATCTTTAATTGCGGACATTTAGGTCGGCGTGGGCATCGTCGTGACCTGACCCGAAGCGGTCACGGGTCCGGTTGAGAGGCAACTGCCGCGAACAAGCGGTAGGGATAGATGGGACTCGCTCGTCAGTGGCGCTGCGCAGGAGAGCCAAGGCGTCGCGCGAGTCATACTCTCAAGAAGCGTGATCTGTGGTATAGAGGCCGGTGAGGGCACGCCGGAGGCGCCGGTCCTACCTGCCTCTGACCTGCGCCTGGCGTGTCGCGAATCTGAACTGAGGCTCAACATGGAGCGGAAGCTCGCTGCCATCCTTGCCATTGATGTTGTCGGTTACTCGGCGCTCATGGAGGTGGATGAAGCGGGCACCTTCGACCGGCTGAAACGGGGCCGCAAAGAGTTGTTCGAGCCGGAAATCGCGACGCGACACGGGCGAATCTTCAAGCTTATGGGAGACGGCCTGCTGGCGGAGTTCGGTAGCGTGGTGGATGCGGTCGAATGCGCGGTCACGCTTCAGCGCGGCATGACGGAACGTAACGCGAGCGTCGCCGAAGACCAGCGCTTCGAAGTCCGGATCGGAATCAACCTTGGGGAAGTGATCGTGGAAGGGGACGATCGCTATGGCGAGGGCGTGAATGTAGCGTCGCGCCTCCAACAACTCGCCGAGCCCGGTGGCATCTGCGTTTCGGAGAAGGTGTCCAAGGAGGTCAGGCAGAAGCTGGCGTTTGCGTTCGAGCCTATGGGCGAGCAGCGGGTGAAGAACATAGCCGAGCCGATATACTGCTATCGCGTCAACCTGCAGCTTCCGAGAGCCGCTCAGGTCGGGCGACTGGCATCGCTGGAATTGCCCGACGAGCCCTCGATCGCGGTCTTGCCTTTCACCAACATGAGCAACGATCCGGAGCAGGAAACCTTTGTCGACGGCTTGACCGAAGACCTGATCACCGACCTATCTCGCTGCGCCGGCCTCTTCGTCATCGCACGCAACTCGACCTTTGCTTACAAAGGGCGGTCGGTCGATGTGCGTTTGGCCGCGCGTGATCTTGGGGTGCGCTATGTGGTTGAAGGCAGCGCCCGGCGCGCCGCGGGGCGCGTGCGCATCAATGCGCAGCTGATCGACGCGATCGGCGGCGATCATATCTGGGCCGAGCGCTACGACAGCAGCCTCGAGGATATCTTTGCAGTGCAGGACGAGGTCACGGCCAAGATCGTCGAAGCCCTGGTCGGCCGATTGGCCGGACAGCCGGCGCGCAAACGGCCGACGAGTCTCGAAGCCTATGACCTCTGTGTACAAGCCCGCGGCGTCAGTTTTCAGACCGGGTTAGGCGCGCAGGAAGCGCGCATGCTGCTGGAGAAGGCGATCAGACTCGATCCCGACTATGCCGAAGCGCATAGCTTGCTGGCCCTCAATCTTTGGCTCGGCTGGCTGTTCTGGAACGAGCCGAAGGAAACCAACCAACCTCGCTCGCTCGCGGAAGCGCAGCAGGCAGTGGCGCTCGACCCTAACGATGCCGGGAACCGGTGGGTGCTGGGCATCATACTTGGTCACGAACGGCGTTTCGCGGAATCGGATGCAGAGTTCGAGGCGACTTTCAAGCTCGATCCCAATCATGCCGATGCCTGGGCGATGCGCTCGGATCTCATCACCTTGAGGGGCGATGCGGTCAAGGGCGTCGAATTCGTGAAGCGGGCGTTGCGGCTCAATCCGCGCCCTCCGGGGTGGTACCATTGGATGGCGGGCCAAGCCTATTATGCGCTCGGCGACTATCAATCCGCGGTCGAGGCTTTACGCAAGCCGGAAACCTACCGCACCACGTCGCGGCGCATGCTTGCGGCAGCCCTCGCGCAGCTCGGACGCCTGGATGAAGCCCGTCAGGAGGCGGAGTTCTTCATGATGAGCAATCCCCATTTCAGCATCAGGCACTGGGCGACATCGCAGCCATTCGACGACGAGGAAGTGCTCCAGCGCTTCGTCGAAGGCTACCGCAAGGCTGGCCTTCCCGACTAAAGAGCTTTGGATCGCCGGCTTGCTCTCGTCAGGACATAGGCTTTGGCTGTGAGGGCAAATGCCCGTGGGTTCCCTCGATCAATGTCCGTTGATGGCGCAACCACGATCTCCAGCGTGATCGCCAGCAAGGTCCGCTTTCAAGAAACTACGAAGCCGATCTCTACGGCCGAGACCGGGCGCTAACCCGCCGCCCCACTCCCCCACGGGCCATGGAAAGCACCCTGCCCATCGATGCGCTCGAAGCCGTGCGCGCCGAAGAAATCGCGTTGCGCCTGGATCAGGTTCGAAGTGCCGCGGCCCTGCCGGTAACTGTCGAAATAGGCAAGTGCAGATGACAGGGCCGGCACCGGCGAGCCGGCTTCGGCCGCCCTTGCCACGACACGGCGAAGCGACGGATGTGCCTCCTGCATCAACGAGACGAAAGCCGGCGCCATCAACAGGTTGGTGGCCGCGTCGCCGGCGCCGAAGGCCTCCGCCATCGTATCCAGCAATTGCGAGCGTATGATGCAGCCGGCCCGCCAGATCTTGGCGATGACCGGCATCGGCAGGTTCCAGTTGAATTCCTTCGACGCGCCGCTCATCACCGCAAAGCCTTGCGCGTAGGCGGCGATCTTGCCGGCAAACAGCGCCAGCTCGAGATCGGCGAGCAGGGCGTCCCTGTCTCCGGAAATCCTGCTCACGCCGCCGCCATAGACCTTTTCGGCGGTCAGCCGCTCGTCCTTGATCGACGACAGCACGCGGGCCGCCACAGCCGCCTCGATCGCGGTGGCCGGAATGCCGAGCTGCTGCGCCTCGATCACCGACCATTTGCCGGTGCCCTTCTGGCCGGCGCGGTCGAGGATGATGTCGACCACCGATTTGCCGGTCTTATGATCGTCGGCGGCCAGCACTTTGGCGGTGATCTCGATCAGGTACGAATTGAGCCGGCCCGTGTTCCACTGCGAAAACACCTCGGCGATCTCTTTCGGCCCCATGCCCAGGCCGTCGCGCAAGATGCCGTAGATCTCGGCGATCATCTGCATGTCGGCATATTCGATGCCGTTGTGGATGGTCTTGACGAAATGGCCGGCGCCGTCGGTGCCAAGCCACGCCGCGCAAGGTTCGTCCTTGAACTTGGCTGAGATCGCGGTCAGCACCTTTTCGACGCGCTTCCAGGACTCTTCGGTGCCGCCGACCATGATCGAGGGACCGTGGCGTGCGCCCTCCTCGCCGCCCGACACGCCCATGCCAATGAAGGTCAGGCCCGAATCGGTAAGCTCCGAGAAGCGCCGCATCGTATCGCGGAAATTGGCGTTGCCGGCGTCGATGACGATATCGTTGGCCGACAGCACGCCGCGCAATGCTGCGACCTGCTCGTCGACCGGCTTGCCGGCCAGCACCATGATGATGATCGGCCGCGGCGGCCGGATCGCGGCGGCCAGTTCCTCGAGGCTGTAGCAGGGCACCACCCTATCCCTGAGCGCGCCGGCATTTTCGACAAAGGCATCGGTGCGCGCCGCCGTGCGGTTGAAGACGGCGATGCGGTGCCCCTTCTCGGCGATATTGAGCGCCAGGTTGGAGCCCATCGTGCCAAGGCCGATCAGGCCTATTTCGGCTTTTTCCATCGTTTCTTCCCTGCTTTCGGATCTTGTTGGTTGAGCCCGCGATTGGGTTGACGCCCATTCTTGATGGCGATGATTGACGGGGGTTCGCGGCCGCGTCAACCGCCTCGCCGAATTGTGTTGCAGCGTGAGGCGTGCTGAGATTCAGGTCAGGCCGCGCCGAAAATGGTGGTTTTCGAGAACCGGAGCGGAGCGTACTTAAGTACGTGAGCACCGGAAGCGCAGGATACCGCCATTTGCAGGCCGGCATCACCTGAATATCAGCACGTCACTTCGGCCTGATGTCGATCGGTGCCTCGATCTTCACCATCTCGAAATCGGAGACCAGGATATCGAGCCGCGCCGTCCACCGGCCGGCGACCGGAATGACGAGATCGTCGACGCGCCAGGTGCCGTCGCCAAGCTTCGTCGCCGGGCGTTTTATCGGCTCGACACCGGAATCGGGCTTTGACAGGACCAGCGTCACCTGCTTGGCGTCGAGCGGGCCGAAATCGCCGGTCATGATGAAGATCGAAGCGGCAACAGGCCCGGTATGGCCGGGCACAATGCTGAGATCGGCCATCGCTTGCAGCGTGTGGATATGCACCGACGCGGGCTGTGCCGCGGCGATCGCCAGCGCGCGCGGCGGCGGCGTGAAGCGCCAGCCGGCGGCAACGCCGAAGATCGCCAGCACGATCAGCAGCTCGATAAAGATCGAGCGGGCCAGCCGCTGCTGGACCTCCGTATTTCCTGCTTCAGCCGGGGCCGTAAGCTTGAAGCGATTGACGGCGGCGAGCGTGAACAGAAAGACGAGCAACACCAGCTTGAGCAGCAGCAGCCGGCCATAAGCGGTATGGACCAGCGCCGACGGCGTTTGCACCTGGATAACGGCGAGCACGATGCCGGCTGCCGCAAGCACGGCCACGACGAACAGGATCGCTCGCGAAAACCGGCGCAGCAACGGCCCGGCTTTGTCCGGCTGCCGTTTCAAGGCAAGACCGAGCGGCGCCAGCGCCCCGGCCCAGACGGCGATACCAGTCCCGTGCAGAAACACCATCGGCCGGGTCAGCCATTGCGGCTCGGCGGCACTGGCATGCCCGCTGGCGGCAAGTGCTGCGCCGACACCAACCAGTCCGGCCAAGGCCAGCGGCTTCGCGTCGGCGGGCGGCACGACCAGCGACAACAGGCCAAGGCCGAACGCCATCAGCGCGATCAGCACCGTCCAGCCGAAGCTGGTGCCGAGCCCGGTCTGCCAGATGACCGGCTGCGCCAGCCGGGCGAGCGGCGCACCGAGTGCATCCAGCCCCTGGAAACCGAGCGACACGAGTGCGGCGGCCAGCCCGCACAGGATCGCAGAGGCGATCATGTTGTGGCCGGATCGGCCGCCTTGCGCCAGCCAGGCCTGCGCAAAGGCACCGCCGACACCGAAAAACAGGCCGATATACAGAAAAACCTTGCCGATCCAGATCGCCGTTCGAAGCCCCCGGTCGACGGCATCGGAGGCGGCCGGCGCGGCACTCGGTGTGCCGACCGAGAACAGCACCGAGCCGCCGACCGGATGCCCGTCGGCGGAGATTACCCGCCAGCCCAGCACATGCGTGCCCGATTTCAGCGCCTGCGGATTGTCGATCTCGACGGTCTGGCCGCTGAGCCGGAAAGAGCTCAGCGGGACCGACGTGCCGTCGGGCCGCACCAGCGTCAGCACCAGCGGCGAAACCGGCTCGCTGAAGGTCAGCGACAGCTGCGACGGGCTCTGCGCCAGCACCGCACCGTCAGCCGGCTCGGCCTTGATCAGCGCCGCATGGGCGAAGGCGGGATCAGGCATGGCAATTGCGGCGAGCAGCACGATGGCGGCCAGCAAGCCAGCCACAAGCCGGCCAGAATAGTTGCCGGCCATGCAAGCTTGCCGCAGGAAGGATGCCACGCTCATCTCACCGCCAAGAGCAGCGGCGCGCCCCTCCGCCAAGGCGCGCCGCCGGAGCTCACTTCCGCGGCAGCAGCTTGAGGCCGGGCGCCGGAAATTCCAGCGCATCCTCAGCCTGCCCCGCCGCCGGAATCTCGATCCAGCGATCGGCAACGCCGTCACATTCCTGCACCACCGGGAAATGCAGCATCTGGCCTGCCGGCAGGTCGGATGCCAGTGTCGCGCGAAAGACGAATTCGTCGTAGAATTCGTCCGGCAGGCTGCCGGCGCTCCAGTCGATCTCCTTGACGCCGCTGGTCACTGCCTGGCCGTAGAGCTGGTAGGACTTCTCGTATTTGCCGTTCTTGACCTGCAGCGTCCAACCCGGCTTCGGCATCGGTTTGACCGAAAGCACCCCTTCCGGAATCTGCACGCGCACGGCGGTCGTCGCCTTGCCCTCACAGCCATGCGGCACCCGAAGAACCGCCTTGTAGGTCGAGCCTACCGCCGCCTCCGGCGTTTCGAGCGTGATGTGGGCAAAGGCCGCGCTGGTCCCGAGGACAAGAAACACGCCGGGCAAAAGAGATTTCTTCATGATGGTACCTCTCGAAGCGGCCAAGTCAGTGGTCGTCCTGCGGCGCCGCGCTGCCGATGCCTTGCACGGCGAATTCAATCTGCACGGGCCCGGCTTTTTCGAAGGTCAGCGTTGCGGAGAACATTTCGCCCTCCTTGGGCTGCCGCTTCAAATCCATGAACATCAAATGATAGCCGTTGGGCGCCAGCGCGACCTTGCCGCCAGCCGGGATTTCGAGGCCGCCGGTGACCGGCCGCATGGTCATGACGCCATTGCTGACGCCCATCTCGTGCAGTTCGGCCTTGGCCGAAATGTCGGAGGTGATCGACAGCAGGCGATCCGGCGCATTGCCGGTGTTGGTGATGGTGAAGTAGCCGCCGGCCACCTTGGCGCCGGCTGGTGTGGCGCGCGACCAGGGGTGCCCGATCTCAAGATCGCCAAGCTTGAACTCGTGTGCCAACACCGTCTGGGCGCTGGCGAACAGGAAGGCAAGAACGCAAAGGGTGATGCCGAGACGCTGCTCGAAACGACCCAGTGCGAAGCGCCTGCGGCTGGATGCGGCAGCGCGAAAAGAGTGAGACATGATTGCTCCGTGGATTTTAAGGGACCGCGCCGACGGCCGGTCGCGAACGATGTCGATAAACGCGCCGGCAAAGGGTTACGCGGCGCGAACCTGAACGGATCAGGCCGTCGCCGGTGGTGCGCGCGGATTGGACGGAGTGCGGGCGCGGGCGAAATCGCGATGCCGGAAGGCCGGCAGGATAAAGGCGATGGTTTCGACGGAAAGGCTGCGAGCCAGGCTCCCGGCGGGATCGGGCGGCGCGTAGACCGCCGAAACGAGGTTGCAGCCAAGCATGCAGCAAGCCGGCATGTGCTGCTGATGCGGATCGCCGGCGGGGAGTTGCGCCGCACCGTCATGGGTGCAGATCGTGTTGCCGAAAGCATCGAATTGCGAGGCGTTCGGCTCGCCGCCTGAAGCAAACGCGCCGAACATCGACTGGAGCACGAAAAGCCACGCCGCGACGAACGCGACCGGCATGCTCCATCGTCTCCGGCGTATGGTCAAGAACCAGCCTCTTCACGCAGCAACGTCAGCTCTCTAGCACGGAGCCGGCGGCCGGAAAATCGCCAAAACGTTGCTGCGGCAACGCAACACAATCACGCGCGTTGCGGCTGCCTGCCCTCGGGAATGGACGTCAGCAGCGTGTGGCGGGCCGATTTCAGGTGCTTGCGGCAGGCGGCGTCGACCTTGGCGAGATCGCGCGATTTGAGCGCGGCGATATAGGCGAGATGCTCCTGGACCGCGACTTCGTTGCGCTCGCGCTCCTGCGCCTTGTTCCACTGGTAGTGGTAGTGGAAGATCATGGCGATGACGTCGTAGAAATCGACGATGAAGCGGTTGTGCGACGCCCGGTGGATCAGCCGGTGAAAGCGCTCGTCGAGCTCGGAGAATTCGTTGAAACGCACGGCGATCTCGCGCGCCAGCAGGCGATGCTCGTTCTCCAGGCGGTCGAGGTCGGCCCAGACCGGGCTGTCCTCGGGCAGAGCGGCAAAGGCTGCGGCCGAGCGCAGTTCGAACATTTCGCGGATCTCGGTCAACTCCAGCGCGAAGGCGCGGGTAAAGCCTTTCAGCACCCAGTGGCTGTTGCGGCGCTTCTCGATCAGCCCAAAGCGCGAGAAGCGGATCAGGAATTCGCGCACGCTGGTGGTGCCGACGCCGATCTCGCGCGCCAGCTCGAGCTCGTTGATCTGCATTCCGGCTTCGGCACCGCTGGCAAGCAGCCGCCGCATGAAGGAACGCTCTATGATCTCGGCCAGCGTGTCGGTTTCTTCCTCGGGGAAGAAATCATCCGGCCGCGGCTCGCGCAGAACGGTCTTGCTGCGCTTGTTCCAGTCGATCAGCCCGGTCTCTTCCATGCGCGCAAGGATAGTGCGGACCGTCGTGCGGCTGACGCCGAGCAGCGTACCCAGTTCCGGCTCCGAAGGCAGGCTCCTGGTTTCGTCGAGCAGCCTCAGACCGCGATTATAAGCGTCCTTGTAAACGTTGTTGCTCTTCGACATCCCCTGCCCCGTGGCGCATTGGCGATTGCGGCCGGTTTGAAGCGTTTCGCGCGCATGAAATCGGAATCGCTTCGCAAAACACCATGCGCAACGCTAGTTTTGGTTGTAGAGCCTACTTTACGCATCCAAAAGACGCGTCGTGCTCTGGCGAAAAAACAATTGACGCAAAAATGTTTTTTCACGATAAAAGACATTATATGTTAAGAGCCGCGTGTCAATCCGCTCGCGCACCCAGGAACACACCCAGGAAGCTCCCGTGAACGCCGCAAACAGCATTCTTCTGTCTCCCGCCGACAATGTCGCGGTCGCCAATGGCCGCATCGAGATCGGCACCGTGCTGCCGGGCGGCGCCGTCGCCGCCGCGCTGATCGAGCCGGGCCACAAAGTGGCGATCAAGCCGATTGCGGCCGGCGAAGCCGTGGTCAAATATGCCCAGGCGATCGGCCGCGCCACGCAGGACATCGCGCCCGGCGAGCATGTCCATTCGCATAATCTGGTCTTCGAAAGCGGGCGTTTGCCCGTGGTGCCGCCGAGCGAGGCGGTGCATGCGACCGAGGCCGACCGCGCCCGCACCTTCATGGGCTACCGCCGCGCCGACGGCCGCGCCGGCACGCGCAACTTCGTCGGCATTCTCGCCAGCGTCAATTGCTCGGCCACCGTCTGCCACGCCATCGCTGACGCGGCGAACCGCACGCTTCTGCCGCAATATCCCGGCATTGACGGCTTCGTCCCGATCGTCCACGGCCAGGGCTGCGGCATGAGCGCCACCGGCGACGGCATGATGGTGCTGCATCGCACGCTGGCCGGCTATGCCCGTCATCCGAATTTCGGCGGCGTGCTGATGGTCGGGCTCGGCTGCGAGGTCAACCAGCTCACCCTATATGGCCAGAAGGGCGTTGCCGCGGGAAAACGTCATTTCAACATCCAGGAAGCCGGCGGCTCGCGCAAATCGGTCGAGAACGCGCTGGTCGTGCTGGCCGAGATCGCCGAAGAGGTCGGCAAGCTTCAGCGTGAGCCGATCCCGGTCAGCGAGATCGTCGTCGGCCTGCAATGCGGCGGCTCCGACGGCATGTCCGGCATCACCGCCAATCCGGCGCTGGGTGCCGCGGTCGACATCCTGGCCGGCGTCGGCGGCATCGGCATCCTCTCCGAAACGACGGAGATCTACGGCGCCGAGCACCTGCTCGCCTATCGCGCCGCAACCCCCGAGATCGCCGCCAAGCTCGACGGCTATGTGAAATGGTGGGAAGACCACGTCGCCAAGCATGGCGCATCCATCGACAACAATCCCTCACCGGGCAACAAGCGCGGCGGCCTGACCACCATCCTGGAAAAGTCGCTCGGCGCGGTCGCCAAGGGCGGCCAGACGCCGCTCAACGGCGTCTTCGGCTATGCCGAAAAGGTCACCGGGCACGGGCTGGTGTTCATGGACACGCCCGGCTACGATCCGGTCTCGGCCACCGGCCAGGTGGCGGGCGGCGCCAACGTCATCGTCTTCACTACCGGCCGCGGCTCCTGCTTCGGCTGCCGGCCGACGCCGTCGATCAAGGTCGCCAGCAACTCGACCATGTACCACGCCATGGAAGAGGACATGGACGTGAATTGCGGCGTCATCGCCTCGGGCGAAAAGACCATTGCCGGTATGGGCCGCGAGATCTTCGAGATGATCGTCGAGACAGCTTCGGGCCGCAAGACCAAGAGCGAGGAATTCGGCTACGGCGACAACGAGTTCGTGCCGTGGCATCTCGGCGCGACGCTCTAGGCCTTACCGTCCGGGAAGTCGCAAGCACCTGACGTGAGCGCCAGGTGTCACAGTTCGTACACCGCCAAAAACGAATGTACATTCCATATTGACTGGTTGATGGAATTAATATTCCATGAGAGATATTGAAGCAGATTGGCAGCGGAGTTCCGACAGAAAAAATCTTCCATCCAGCCATTCGAAGCGGCCATCAAACAGCGCTTGCGCCGACCGAGATGATGCACTATCAAAATACGGTAAATGTTTTTTATTGATAAAGTTCCGTTTGGGCCGCGCCATCCGAATGGAGCTTCCGTAACATTCACCGGGCGACTTAGGGAGGACTCCTAATGAAATTCGTGACCAGCATTCTCAACCGCCGCGCCTTCGTGGCACTCGCAGCCGCCTCGATGCTTGCCGGCGTGATGCATTCGGCTCCGGCATCCGCGGCCGACGTAACCATTCCGATCATCGTCAAGGACACCACGTCCTTCTACTGGCAGATCGTTCTGGCCGGCGCCCGCAAGGCCGGCAAGGATCTCGGCGTCAACGTGCCGGAGCTCGGCGCCCAGGCCGAGACAGACGTCAACGGCCAGATCTCGATCCTTGAAAATGCCGTCGCCGGCAACCCGGCGGCCGTCGTGATCGCGCCGACCGAAGCCAAGGCGCTCGGCAAGCCGATCGATGAGGCCGCCACCAAGGTCAAGATCATCGGTATCGACTCCGGTGCCGACTCCAAGGCCTTCACCTCGTTCCTGACCACCGACAACATCCAGGGCGGCCGTGTCGCCGCTGACGGCCTTGCCGCAGCCATCGGCGAAGCCAATGGCGGCAAGGTCGAGGGCGACGTCGCCCTGATCACCGCGCTTCCGGGCGCCGGCTCGCTCGAACAGCGCGCCCAGGGTTTTAAGGAACAGCTCGCCGCCAAATATCCCGGCCTCAAGCTGGTCGCCGACAAATACGCCGACGGCCAGGCCACCACCGGCCTCAACATCGCCACCGACCTGATCACCGCCAACCCCAACCTCAAGGGCATCTTTGCCTCCAATCTGATCATGGCGCAGGGCGTCGGTCAGGCGATCGCCGAGAACAATCTTGCCGGCAAGGTCGCGCTGGTCGGTTTCGACAGCGACGAGAAGCTGATCAAGTTCCTCAATGACGGCGTCATTTCGGCTCTCGTCGTTCAGGATCCGTACCGGATGGGCTATGACGGCATCAAGACGGCGCTCGCCGCCTCGAAGGGCGAGAAGGTCGAGGCCAATGTCGACACCGGCGCCAACCTGGTCACCAAAGCCAACATGAAGGATCCGAAGATCGACGCGCTGCTCAACCCCAAGCTCGACTGAGCATCGCCACAAGTGAACTGTTTCCGGGGCCTTTGCCCCGGAAACATCCCACTCGCGCCAATCGTCAGACCATCTGGCGGGCCAATCTGGGAGGATTGTCATGATGTCGACGGCGCAGGAACTCCATCCGGCCCCAACGCTGGAACCGGGCAGGACCATCCTCGAACTCCGCGGCCTGGAAAAACGCTATCCCGGCACCCACGCGCTGAAGCCGGTCGACCTTGCCTTCAAAGCCGGCGAGATCCACGCCATCGTCGGCGAGAACGGCGCCGGCAAATCCACCCTGATCAAGCTTCTGACCGGCGTCATGCCGCGCACCTCCGGCGACGTCATCTGGGAGGGCAAGCCTGCCGCATTGGCAACGCCGCATGAGGCGATGGCGCTCGGCATCAATGCCGTGCATCAGGAAGTGGTCCTGTGCCGCCATCTCACCGTCGCCGCCAACATGTTCCTCGGCGAGGAGGATGCACGTTTCGGCATCCTGCAGCAGCGGGCGATGGTCAGGCAGGCGCAGAAGATCATCGACGACCTAGGCTTCGACCTGCCCGCGCATGTCATGCTGGGTGACCTGACCATCGGCCAACAGCAGCTGATCGCCGCCGCCCGCGCCACCGTGCGCGGCACCAAATTCCTGATCTTCGACGAACCGACCGCCTATCTCACCCGCAAGGAGGCCGACCAGCTGTTCACGCTGATCCGCCGGCTGAAGGGCGAAGGCGTCACCATCATCTACATCAGCCATCGCATGGAAGAAGTGTTCGAGCTCGCCGACCGCGTCTCGGTGCTGCGCGACGGCACGCTGGTCGGCACCAGGAACATTGCCGAGACCAATGACGCCGAGCTGGTCAAGATGATGATCAACCGCTCGATCGAACAGGTCTACCACAAGGAGCATTTCACCTTCGGCGCGACCATCGTCGAAGCCAGGAACCTGTCGGGCAAGGGCTTCGAAAATGTCTCGATGTCCGTCCGTGCCGGTGAGATCGTCGGCCTCTATGGCCTGATCGGCGCCGGACGCAGCGAGTTCGTCACCACGCTCTATGGCCGCCACCGCAAATCGGCCGGCCAGATCCTCTGGGAGGGCAAGGAGGTCAAGGTCAATTCCGAACATGACGCGATCAGGCTCGGCATGGCGCTGGCCCCCGAAAGCCGCCGCGACCAGGGCCTCTGCCTCAACCTGCCGGTCGGGCTCAACCTCAATCTGCCGATCTACAAGCGCATCTCGAGCAATCTGCTGATCTCGCGCGCGCAGGAAAAGGCGCAAGCCGATCGCCAGATCGCCGACCTGCGCATCAAGACGCCGACACGCAGCGCCCTGGCCTCCAGCCTGTCCGGCGGCAACCAGCAGAAGATCGTCATCGGCAAATGGCTCGCCCACGGCGCCAAGCTGTTCATCTTCGACGAGCCTACCGTTGGCGTCGATGTCGGCACCAAGGCCGAGATCTACCGCCTGTTCGGCGCGCTGCTCTCCAAAGGAGCCGGCATCATCCTGATCTCGTCCTACCTGCCCGAGGTCTATGAACTCGCCGACACGCTGCATGTGTTCCGGCGCGGCAAACTGGTGGCTACGCACGGGTTTCGGACCGCTGATCACGAGGAGATCCTCACCCAGGCGCTGGCCGAGAAACAAGAAAGACCGGGAGGACGGATATGAGCACCGAGGCGATCGCTGCCGAAAGGCCGAAACGCAACTACAACGCCCTGTTCGGGCTGACACTGCTGGCGCTGCTGGTTCTTTTGTGGGTCATCCTGTCGGTGGCGACGCCGAGCTTCGCCTCGGCCAACAACATCTCGAACCTGTTGCGGCAAGGGTCGATGATCGCCATCCTGGCGGTCGGCCAGACCTTCGTCATCATCACCGGCGGCATCGACCTTTCCGTCGGCGCCGTGGTCGGCTTCGCTACCGTGATCGTCGCGATGCTGATCAACGCCGGAACACCGGTTTTCCTGGCCATCCTGATTACCTTGCTGGTCGGCGTCGCCATCGGCATGTTCCACGGCTTCGGCATCGTCAAGATGGGCCTGCCACCCTTCATCATCACTCTGGCGACGCTGACCTCGCTGCGCGGCATCGGTCTGTTGATGACCAACGGCAACTCGATCTCGATCAACAACGACGCCTTCCAGACGTTCTCGCGCAGTTCCTTCGTCGGCGTCCCCAATCTGTTCTGGATGGTGATCCTGGTCGGCATCCCGGCCTACATTTTCCTGCACCACAGCCGCTGGGGCCGCTATCTGTTCTCGGTCGGCTCCAACGCCGAGGCGTCGCGCCTGTCAGGCGTCAACGTCCAGCGCACCATCTACATGGCCTACACGCTGTCGGGGCTGTGCGCGGCCTTCGTTGGCGTGCTGCTTGCCTCGCGCATCGGCATCGGCAATCCGACACAGGCCGAGGGCTGGGAATTGCAGGCGATCGCCTCCTCGGTGATCGGCGGCACCTCGCTGTTCGGCGCTGTCGGCTCAGTGCACGGGCCGCTGCTCGGCGCCTTCATCCTTGCCACCATCAACAACGGCGCCAATCTGCTCAACGTCAACGCCTTCTGGCAGCGCATCATCACCGGTGTGCTGATCATCGTCATCGTCTATTTCGACGGGCTGCGCCGCCGCGGCAAATAGACCGCCTCCCCACAACCGCCGGCCTCGCGACAGCAGAGCCGGCGGTGCAATGAACCGACTGGATTGAAGCATGAAAGCCGTCGTCTGCCGCTCGCCCGGCGAACTTGTCCTCGAAGATCGTCCGGCGCCTGGCGCGCCGCCCGCCGGCTGGGCGCTGGTCGCCGTCAGCCATGTCGGCATCTGCGGCACCGACTATCACATCTTCGAAGGCAAGCACCCGTTCCTCGCCTATCCCCGCATCATGGGCCACGAAGTTTCCGGCACCGTGATCGAGGTTGGGGAGGGCGTCGATCTGGCAATCGGCGAACCGGTGGTCGTCAATCCCTATCTCGCCTGCGGCAAATGCATCGCCTGCCGGCAAGGCAAGCCGAATTGCTGCGTCAGGATCGAGGTGCTCGGCGTCCACCGCGACGGCGCCATGTGCGAGCAAATCCTGGTGCCGGCGCAAAATCTTTACCCGGCAAACGGCCTGTCGCTGGCCGATGCTGCTGCCGTCGAATTCCTGGCGATCGGCGCCCATGCCGTGCGGCGCTCGCTGGCTGATCCAGGTGCGCGCACGCTGGTCATCGGCGCCGGCCCGATCGGGCTCGGCACGGCGCTGTTCGCCCGCATCGCCGGGCTCGACGTGACGCTGCTCGACATGAGTGCGGAGAGGCTGGGTTTCGCCCAAAGCGAACTCGGCTTCGCGACCCTCGACGGCTCGCAGGGCGCTGCTGCGGACCTGGTGCGGCAAGCAACCGACGGCGACGGTTTTGACATAGTCTTCGATGCCACCGGTAACACCCAGTCGGTGCAGTCGGCCTTCGCCCATGTCGCGCATGGCGGGGCGCTGGTCCTGGTCAGCGTCGTCAAGGACGACATCGCCTTTTCCGATCCCGAATTCCACAAGCGCGAGATGATGCTGATCGGCAGCCGCAACGCGCTGCGTGCCGATTTCGACCATGTCGCCGCCTCGATCCGCAACGGCGCGGTGCCGTTGGCAAAGCTCGTCACGCACCGCACGACGCTTGGCAAAACGCCGCACGATCTTGCCCGCTGGGCGCATGAGAAGTCCGGCCTGATCAAGGCTGTCATTCAGGTCGGATGATGCCAAGGCTGGCGCATCTCAGAGCGCCGATAGTTTGAGCTCGATCCGCTCGGCCGGGAAGCGCGACTCCGAAAACTGGATCGGCTGACCGTCGGGCGTGACGTTGACGGCGACCGTCACCAGCACGATGGCGCCGGGCTGCAGGTCGAGGTCTGCAAGGTCGGCCGCATCCGCATGGCGCGCCGACAGCACCGTCGATTGCCGCAGATAGTCGTCAATGCCGAAGCGTGCCAGCGATGCGGTGATCGAACCGGTTTCCGCCATGGCAGCATCGATGCCGGCAAAGCGCCTGGCATCGAACCAGCCGGCAGCGCGGGACACTGGCATTCCATCGGCTTCGCCGCGCGTTTCCAGGCGTATCACGTCGGCCCCCTTTGCAAGGCCTAAGCTCTCTGCGACACGACGGTTGGCAGGCTCGACCGATGACGCAAGCAAGGTGATATGCCGCTCGGACGCCTGTCCTTGCAATCCCTCCGAAAAGCGGGTGCGGGCGCCGATCGGATATGACAGCCGCCTGCGCGACAGCACAAAGGTGCCCCGCCCCTGCTCTGCCCTGAGCACACCCTCCTGCACCAGCGCTGCAATGGCGCTGCGGACGGTGTGGCGGTTGACGCCATAGCGCTCGGCAAGTGCCACCTCCGGCGGCAACGCCGCATTTTCGGGAAAATCGCCGACGGCAATCGAATGCAGGATCTGATCGGCGATCTGCCGCCACAGCGCGACACCGCTGCGCCGCTCGATGCTGTTGGCTTGTCCGATCATTTTCTGCCCAACCTTTGCGCCCCTCTCTTCTCGCCCTTGTCATGCACCCGTCATAGACACGCATTAGATAATAGGTGTAATTTGTATAATTGTCTATATCAATAGACAAATTTCGATGCAAGGGAGTGTTAACCATGCGAGGACAGGAAGCGCGCGATCAGGCTGAGCGCAAGGCCGTTATGGCAACGCTGGCGCAATCGGCCGGCGACGATATCGTCCGTCTGTGGAACGAAGCCGGCCTGCCTTTTGAGGCGGAACTCCTGCGCGGCCCCGAAACCGGCCTGGTCACAGTGCGTGGCCGCATCGGTGGCGGCGGCGCGCCGTTCAACGTTGGCGAGGCGACGGTCACCCGCGCCACCGTCCGGCTCGCCTCCGGACAGGTCGGCCACTGCTATGCGCTCGGCCGCGACAAGCAGAAGGCAAGGCTGGCGGCAATCGCCGATGCGCTGTGGCAGGACCTGGCTCACCGCAACGAGGTCGAGACCAGGCTCGTCGCGCCCTTGCGGGCGGCACTGGCCGAGGCCCGTGACCAGCGCCGCGCTGAGACGGCGGCGACCAAGGTCGATTTCTTCACCATGGTACGCGGAGAAGACTGATGGACATCGTAACCCAAGCGATCGAAGGCGGCTTTGCCGATCCGGTGTTCGACGCCCAGACGGTCTTCCGCGCAGTGATGGACGCGATGGCGCGGCCGGGCACACTGCAGCCCCTGCCGGTCTTTACCCGTCCACCGACGCCGCTGTCAGCCACCGCGGGCGCCATTGCGCTGGCGCTGTGCGATAACGACACGCCGCTCTGGCTCGACCCCGCCTTGCAGGCTTCGGCGACGGTGAAATCCTGGCTTGGCTTCCATACCGGCGCGCCGCTGGCCAACACCCCGGCCGACGCGCATTTCGCGCTGATCGCCACGCCGGCCGAGATGATGGCGCTCGACGGGTTTTCGCAAGGCACCCAGGATTATCCCGATCGCTCCACGACGCTGATCCTCGAGGTCAGCGATCTTGTCTCCGGCGCTCCGCTGCTGCTCGAAGGCCCGGGCATCGAGAAGACGGCGACGATCGCGCCGGCGCAGATGCCGCGCCATTTCGTCGAGCAATGGAAGCAGAACAACCAGCGCTTTCCGCGTGGCGTCGACATCATCCTCGCCACATCCGAAGCAATTGCCTGCCTGCCGCGCACGACGCGCATCAAGACGATGGAGGCATAGGATGTATGTCGCGGTAAAGGGTGGCGAAGCGGCCATTCGCAACGCCCACAAACTGCTTGCCGACCGCCGGCGCGGCGATCGTTCCGTGCCCGCACTTCGCCTCAACCAGATCGTCGAGCAGCTGGCGCTCGGCGTCGACCGGGTGATGAGTGAAGGTTCGCTCTACGACAGGGAATTGGCGGCACTTGCCATCGTCCAGGCGCGCGGCGACATGATCGAGGCGATCTTCCTCGTTCGCGCCTATCGCACCACGCTGCCGCGCTTCGGCTACACCAAGGCGGTCGACACCGGCACGATGCTGGTCGAGCGGCGGGTGTCGGCGACCTACAAGGACCTGCCCGGCGGCCAGTTGCTCGGCCCGACTTTCGACTACACCCACCGGCTGCTCGATCCCGAGCTTGCCGCAGGCGGCGAAGTCGCCGAGCCGGAGCAGCGTGCCGGCGAGCCGGAAGCCATGCCGCGCGTGTCGGCCATCCTCGCCCGCGAGGGCCTGATCGAATCCGACGGCGACATGCCTGAAGACCATGTCCCCGGCGACATCACCCGCGAGCCGCTCGAATTCCCGATGGCGCGCGACATCCGCCTGCAGGCGTTGTCGCGCGGCGATGAGGGGTTTTTATTGGCGCTCGGCTATTCCACCCAGCGCGGCTATGCGCGCAACCATCCCTTCGTCGGCGAGGTCCGTATCGGTGAGGTCGAGCTGGAGCTCGACGTGCCGGAACTGCCTTTCGCAGTGCCGCTCGGCAGTATCCGCGTCACCGAGTGCCAGATGGTCAACCAGTTCAAGGGCTCGGCCAAGGCGCCGCCGCAATTCACCCGCGGCTACGGCCTCGTCTTCGGCCAGAGCGAGCGCAAGGCGATGGCCATGGCGCTATGCGACCGCGCGCTGCGGGCGGCGGAGTTGGGTGAGGATGTCGTCGCCGCCGCCCAGGACGAGGAGTTCGTCATCTCGCATTCCGACAATGTCCAGGCGACCGGCTTCGTCGAGCATCTGAAGCTGCCGCATTATGTCGATTTCCAGGCCGAGCTCGACCTCGTGCGCCGCATGCGCGCCGAGCACGACGCCCGCGAGAACGCCGGCAAGGCCGAAGAGAAGAGAGAGGCCGCGGAATGACCGCACAACCAACCGACATCGCCACCTACAACTTCGCCTATCTCGACGAGCAGACCAAGCGGATGATCCGCCGGGCGATCCTCAAGGGCATCGCCATCCCTGGCTATCAGGTGCCGTTCGCCTCGCGCGAAATGCCGATGCCCTATGGCTGGGGCACCGGCGGTGTGCAGGTCACCGCTTCGATCATTGGCCCCCTCGATGTGCTCAAGGTCATCGACCAGGGCGCCGACGACACCACCAATGCCGTCTCGATCCGCGCCTTCTTCAAGAAGGTCGCCAATGTCGCTGTCACCACTGAGACGGCGAAGGCGACCATCATCCAGACTCGCCACCGCATCCCCGAGCATCCGCTGAGCGCGGGTCAGGTGCTGGTCTATCAGGTGCCGATCCCCGAGCCGCTGCGCTTCCTCGAGCCACGCGAGACCGAGACGCGCAAAATGCATGCGCTGGAGGAATATGGCCTGATGCATGTAAAACTCTACGAGGACATCGCCAAACATGGCCGTATCGCCACCACCTATGCCTATCCGGTCAAGGTCGAGGGCCGCTATGTGATGGACCCGTCGCCGACGCCGAAATTCGACAACCCGAAAATGCACCGTTCGCCGGCTTTGCAATTGTTCGGCGCCGGCCGCGAAAAGCGCATTTATGCACTGCCGCCCTTCACCGACGTGGTCAGCCTCGACTTCGAGGACCATCCGTTCGAGGTGCAGACCTTCGACCAGCCCTGCGCGCTGTGCGCGGCCGAGAACGTCTATCTTGACGAAGTTATCCTCGACGACCATGGCCGCCACATGTTCGTTTGTTCCGACACCGACCACTGCGAGAAGCGGCGCGAGCAAGGCCATCGCGGCCACCTTGCGCCTGAAACCCCTCTTGCCCTGGAAAAAACGGAGCCGGCGCAATGACCGACGAACCGCTGCTGCGCGTCTCTGCGCTGTCCAAATTCTACGGCTCGCGCGTCGGCTGCGAGAACGTCACCTTCGATCTGTGGCCGGGCGAAGTGCTGGCTGTCGTCGGCGAATCCGGGTCCGGCAAGACGACTTTGCTCAACTGCCTGTCGACAAGGCTACTGCCCAGCTCCGGCACCGCCAGCTACCGCATGCGCGATGGCCAATTCCGCGAGCTCTACCGCATGAGCGAGGCCGAGCGCCGCTTTTTGATGCGCACCGACTGGGGCTTTGTCCACCAGAACCCCGCCGATGGTCTGCGCATGACAGTGTCGGCCGGCGCCAATGTCGGCGAGCGGCTGATGGCGGTCGGCGACCGCCACTACGGAAAAATCCGAGCCACGGCGGTCGACTGGCTGTCGCGCGTCGAGATCGACGAGGGCCGCATCGACGACGAGCCGCGCGCCTTTTCCGGCGGCATGCGCCAGCGCCTGCAGATCGCCCGCAACCTCGTCACCGGGCCGCGGCTGGTGTTCATGGACGAGCCGACCGGCGGCCTCGACGTCTCGGTGCAGGCGCGCCTGCTCGACCTGCTGCGCGGCCTGGTCACCGACCTCGGTCTGGCGGCCATCGTCGTCACGCACGACCTTGCGGTGGCACGTCTGCTGTCGCAGCGCATGATGGTGATGAAGGACGGCCGCGTCGTCGAAAGCGGCCTCACCGACCGGGTGCTCGACGACCCGCGCGCGCCCTACACCCAGCTTCTCGTTTCTTCCATTCTGCAGGTGTGACTATGGCAACCCCGCTCGTTGTCTCCGACGTCGCCAAAAGCTTCACCATGCATCTGCGCGACGGCATCAAACTGCCGGTGGTCGCCGGCGTCTCGTTCGCGATCAGGGCCGGCGAATGCTCGGTGCTCGGCGGCCCGTCCGGCGCCGGCAAGAGCTCGATCCTGAAAATGCTCTACGGCAATTATGCCGCCGATGAAGGCCAGATCATCGTCCAGCACGAGGGCGGGCTCATCGATCTCGCAACTGCCAGCCCGCGCACCGTGCTTGCCGTCCGCCGGCTTACCATCGGCTATGTCAGCCAGTTCCTGCGCACCGTGCCGCGTGTCTCGGCGCTCGATGTCGTCGCCGAGCCGCTGGTCGAGCGCGGCGAGGAGCGTGAGGTCGCGCGCGGCAAGGCACGTGCCTTGCTGGCGCAGCTGAACCTGCCGGAAAAACTCTGGGCGCTGCCGCCGGCGACGTTCTCCGGCGGCGAACAGCAGCGCGTCAACATCGCGCGCGGCTTCATCACCGAGCATCCGATCCTGCTGCTAGACGAGCCGACCGCCTCGCTCGACGAACGGAACCGCGACGTGGTGATTTCCCTGATCGCCGCCAAGAAGGCGGCGGGCGTCGCCTTGCTCGGCATCTTCCACGACCACGACGTGCGCGAGGCGGTGGCCGACCGTATCATCGACGTGACCGCCTTCGCCGCCGGAAAAATCGCCGCATGACGAGGAAACTGTCGGAGGCACCGCTGATCCACGAGACGGCGCAAGTTGAGAACTCGACGCTTGGCCGCTGGACCGAGATCGCCGAGCGCTGCCGGGTTTCCGAAAGCACGCTCGGCGACTATTCCTACATGATGCAGGACTGCGGCGTCTGGTGCGCGACGATCGGCAAATTCGCCAACATCGCCGCCAATGTGCGCATCAACGCCACCAACCATCCGACCTGGCGGCCGACGCTGCACCATTTCACCTATCGCGCCTCGGACTATTGGGACGACGCCGAGCACGAGAGCGAATTCTTCGCCCAGCGCCGCGCCAAGCGCGTCACCATCGGCCACGACACCTGGCTCGGCCACGGCTCGACTATCCTGCCGGGCGTCACCGTCGGCGATGGCGCCGCGGTCGGTGCGGGTGCCGTGGTGTCGAAGGACGTCGCGCCCTACACCATCGTCGGCGGCGTGCCGGCCAAGCCGATCCGCGAGCGCTTCGACCGCCGCACGGCGGAGCGCTACCAGGCGCTCGCCTGGTGGGACTGGGACCATGCAAGGCTACGCGCCGCGCTCGATGATTTTCGGGAACTGTCAGCGGAGGCCTTCCTGGAGGAGTATGGCGGCTAACGGTCGTGAAATGGTGACTAGTGAATGGGGCAGCGGACAGGTTTCGAGGCTCAGGAAAGCCTTTCTTATCACCATTCACCATTCGAGCCTCTCGTGCTGGATTGGCCGCGCCGCTCCAGGCTGTGGGCAGTAACAAAACTGACATCGTTCCGACACCGCAGGTTCATGCGGCTGCGCTAGCGAGGGTTAACAGACCTTCAATTGCGATTGGACTGGAGCCTGCACCATGTCAGCTACGCTCGAAATCCGCGGCGTCACCCGCCGGTTCGGCAAGAACACCGCCGTCAGCAATGTCGATATCGCGATCCCGCACGGTCAGATGGTCGGCATCATCGGCCGTTCCGGCGCCGGCAAATCGACGCTTCTGCGCATGATCAACCGCCTCATCGATCCCAGCCAGGGATCCATCCTGTTCGACGGCGTCGAGGTTTCCGGGTTGCGCGGCTCGCCGCTCCGGCGTTGGCAGCGCGACTGCGCCATGATCTTCCAGCAGTTCAATCTGGTGCCGCGCCTGGACGTGCTGACCAATGTGCTGCTCGGCCGGCTCAACCACCGCTCGACGCTGTCCAACCTCTTCGGCATGTTCTCGCGCAGTGAATGCGCCGAGGCTGTTGCCGCCCTTGAGCGTCTCGACATCGCCCGCACCGTACTGCAGCCCGCCGGCACGCTTTCCGGCGGCCAGCAGCAGCGCGTTGCTATTGCGCGTGCCATGATGCAGCAGCCGAAGGTGCTGTTGGCGGACGAGCCGATCGCCTCGCTCGATCCGCTCAACGCCAAGGTGGTGATGGACTCGCTGCAGGACATCAATTTGCGCGAAGGCATCACCGTCATCACAAATCTGCATACGCTTGATACGGCCCGCAACTATTGCAGCCGTATCATCGGCATGGCCGCCGGCAAGGTTGTCTTCGACGGCCCGCCCGAAGACCTCAACCGCGAGGCCGTGCGCATGGTCTACGGCGCCGACAGCAATGGCGGCGAAATCTCCGAGGCCATCACCTCGACCAGCGTCGCCATCAAACAGAAAATCGCTGCATCCGCCGGACCGCTCGAGCCCGTATTCCCTGGCTACTGAGAACGGCCTGATCGCCCGCCCGCGTCAAAGGCACTCGTCAAAAGTTCGAACGCTCCGGCGCGAAGCCGGAACCAACAGGAGAGAGATAATGTTCAGGAAGATGGTTTTTGGCGCGGTTTCATTGCTCGCCATCGCAACAAGTGCCGCTCACGCCCAGGATATCAAGGAATTTCGCATCGGCATCCTTGGTGGTGAAAATGAAGCGGACCGGCTGCGCAACTTTCAGTGCCTCGCCGATCACCTGAAGTCCGAATTCGGCTTCGAGAAGGTCTCGCTGTTCCCGGCCGCCGACTATGACGGGGTGATCCAGGGCCTGCTCGGCGGCACCCTCGATTTCGCCGAGCTTGGCGCGTCAGGCTATGCCAGCGTCTACCTCAAGGATCCGAACGCCGTGACCCCGATCCTCGCCACCCAGCAGACCGACGGCGCGACCGGCTATTATTCGATCGGCCTGGCGCTGAAGTCGTCCGGCATCACCGACATCAAGTCGGCAAAGGGCAAGAAGCTCGGCTATGCCGACCCGGATTCGACCTCCGGTTATCTGATCCCGCTGACCCAGATCCCGAAGGACACCGGCGCCTCGAACGAAACCTTCTTCGCCTCGACCCAGTTCAATGGCGGCCACGAGAACAACCTCCTCGCCGTTCGCGACGGCAAGGTCGATGTTGCGGTTGACGACTCCTCGGGCATTGGCGACTTCAAGAACGGCTACACCTCCGGCACCTTCCACAAGGAAGTCGCCAAGGGCGCCGTCGACCCCAACGATTTCGTCGAAGTCTGGCGCTCCGGCTTGATCCCGAACGGCCCGCTGGTCGTGCGCACCGCACTCGGCGGCGATATGAGCGCCAAGCTCGCCAACTTCTTCACCAGCCTGCCGGCCAAGGACAAGCCTTGCTTCGAGGCCATCGAAGGCGGCGACTTCACCGGCTACGTTCCGGTGAAGCCCGACTTCTACAGCGTCATCGTCGAAGCCCGCAAAGCCGCGATCGGCGGCTGAATACAATTGAAAAGGGCGGCGTTTCCCGCGCCGCCCTTTTTGCATGCCGATCATGACCATGTCAGCCACAATTCGTTCAGACGCGATCCGGCAGACGGCAGAGGCCTGGCGACGCCAGACATCCTTACGCCGGTTCTACACGGCGCTCGGCATCGGTTTGCTGCTTGTCGCCATATGCACAGCCATGTGGTTCGCCGACGAGGCCAATGCCGGACATTTCTTCGATCGGCTGCCGCATATACTGGATTTCCTTAGCTGGCTTGTTCCCAAAGACTGGAACGACGTCTGGCGGGCGCTGTTCGACATCGCATCGCCGCACGACAAGGGCAGCCAGGAGTTCAACTTCCCGCTTGGCCGCGTCTATCTCTGGGGCGGTTTTTACCTACCCGAATATTTCGAGCTGATGCTCACCACGCTCAACGTGGCGCTGGTTTCCACTTTCATCGGCTTCGTCTTTGCGGTGCCGTTCTCGTTCATCGCCGCGCGCAATTTGACACCCAGTCCGGTGCTCAGGCTCGTCGTCAAGCGCTTCATGGAACTGCTTCGCGCCTTCCCCGAGATCGTCATTGCCGGCCTGTTCGCAGCCATCCTCTCGACTGGCCCGGTCGCGGCCATCATCGCCATCGGCCTGCATTCGATCGGCGCCCTCGGCAAGCTCTTCTATGAGATCAACGAAAACACCGACATGCGCGCCGAAGAAGGCCTGCGCGCGGTCGGCGCCAACTGGTTCGAGCGCGTGCGCTTCGCCGGCCTGCCGCAGGTGCTGCCCAATTTCATGTCCTATGCGCTGCTCAGGATCGAGATCAATGTCCGTATCTCGACCATCATCGGCGCGGTCGGCGGAGGCGGCATCGGCGAGGAGCTGAAGCTCTCCATCTCACGCGGCTTTGGCGCCAAGACGCTGGCACTGGTGCTGCTGTTGTTCACCACCATCTTCCTCGTCGACCAGTTCTCCGCCTGGCTTCGCCGCAAGCTCGTCGGCGAGCAGGCCTTCATGATGGGCGCCTGACCATGATCCCAAAAAGTGGATTCCGGTTTTTGGAAAAGATTATGGCAAATCAACAAGAAGACTGCCCATGGCCGCGATGACCGCCGATGAGATGCAGGCGATAGAGGAGCGCTTTCCCCAAGTAGTCCGACGGCCCTTGTACAAACGCTTCGGCCCGCTGGTGCTGTTCGCCGGCATCCTGCTCTACCTCGTCTATGCCTTGTGGTTCTTCAGCCTGCCGCAAGTGCTGAGGCAATCGCACTGGGAGCGCCTGCCGCTCTTCCTGACGCAATGGATCAGCTACGATCTGCAGCCGGAATTCCGTCTCGATCAGCCTCAGATCACCCCCAAATACCCGCGTTTTTCTGCACTTGGCGAAGACCCGCATCCCGACTGGGTCATCGCCAATGCCAACGGCTCCTACACCGTTCTGATCGACGGCCGAGCCAAATCCGTCACCTTCGACAAGGCCGAGGCAACGCTTGTCGCCAATGGCCAGGCGGTGCCGGTGTCGTTGACCAGCGGCAAGCCGGTGATAACCGGCCCGGTGCCGGACTGGATCACCGCGCATGACGATGAAATCGTCGCCCGGATGGGCTTTGCCGGCGAGGTTCGCATAACCGTCGATCGCGTCAAGGTCCGCAAGCGCTTCCTCGGCTGGGCGAATTTCGTCTTCGACACACGCTCGCCCTTCTTCGGCAAGTCGCCCGGCGAGGTGGTCTCGTTGCTGATGTCCGGACCCCAGCTCAAGCCGGGCACATCAAACATTGCGCTGGCCGCCGACAATATCTGGAACAACGCCCAGTGGCAGCATGGCGACGTCTGGACGAAGCTGTTTCAGACCATCGTCATGGCATTTCTCGGCACCTTGCTCGGCGGCATCGTTGCCTTCCCGCTCGCCTTTTTCGCGGCCCGCAACATCACCCCGAGCGGCCTGCTCAGCCAGGTGCTCAAGCGGTTCTTCGATTTCATGCGTTCGGTCGACATGCTGATCTGGGCGCTGTTCTTCACCCGCGCCTTCGGCCCGGGCCCGCTGGCCGGCAGCGCCGCGATCTTCTTCACCGAGATCGGCACGCTCGGCAAAGTCTATTCGGAAGGCCTCGAGAACATCGACGACAAGCCGCGCGAGGGCATCCAGTCGACCGGCGCCAACGGCTTGCTGGTGCAGCGTTATGGCGTGCTGCCGGAAGTGATCCCGGTCTTCATCAGCCAGACACTCTATCAGTGGGAATCCAACACCAGGGGCGCGACGATCATCGGCGCCGTCGGTGCCGGTGGCATCGGCCTGAAGCTTTGGGAGGCGATGCGCACCAACTCCAACTGGGCCAATGTCTTCTACATGGTGCTCTTGGTCCTGCTCGTCGTTTTCATCTTCGACAACATTTCCAATTTCCTGCGCCGCCGGCTGAGCAGGACGATCCACGACTACAACAGGATACAGGCCGAGCAGGGGTGACGGGTGCGGCATCGGGCTGGCCGATCGCTATGCAGCTTTCCTCCACCCGTTCTTAATGTGCCTGTAGCCGTCGCGGTAGACAGCTTCCGGGCCTTCGGAAAAGTCGCGCCACACCTTGGTGGCCGCGGCCAAATCCTTCAGCGAACGCCCGAACGCCTCGATCGTCAGCCAGTCGTCGTAGCCGCTCTTGCGGATGGCGGAGAAAGTCTCCTTCCAGGGAATATGGCCACGGCCCGGCACCCCGCGATCGTTCTCCGAAATGTGGATATGGACGATGTTCTTGCGGTTGCGCGTATAGGCGCCGATCGGGTCGGCTTCTTCGATGTTGGCATGGAAGGTGTCGTACATCGCCTTGATGTGCGGCCGGTCGATCGCGTCGATATGCTCCGACAAATCGTCCATCGTGTTGAGCAGGTAGCATTCGAAGCGGTTGAGCGCCTCCAACCCGATGGTGACGCTCTTGTTGCCGGCATAGTCGCCAATGGCGCGTTGCGAAGCGATCGAACGTTTTTTCTCGGCCGCTGTCGGCCCGCTGCCGGAGAAGGCCCCGAGTGTCGAATGGAGCGGGCCGCTCAAGGTGTTCGCGCCAAGCGCCTGAGCGCAGTCGATCGCCGATTTCATGTAGTCGATACCGGCCTTGCGCGTCGAGGCATCCGGCGAGATCAGGTTCATCGCCGGATCGCCCATCGCCGAGACGGCGGTGCGTTGCAGCCCGATACGGTCGAGCATCTCGCCGAGTTTCCTGTAGTTGTCCGGCGTGCCGGAGAAGACCGGTATTTCGACGCCGTCGAAGCCGGTCGCCTTGATGTCCTTCAACAACGGCTCGTGTTTTTTCGAGACACTCGTCGTCCACAACAACATGCACATGCCGATTTTCATCGACGCCCCTCCCTTCATTCGCTCGATCGCCGGAGGGGTGGTGAGATTCAGATCAGGCCGAGCCGAAAATGGTGGGCTCCGAGAACCGGAGCGGAGCGTGCTTTTGGTACATGAGCACCGGAAGCGCAGGAAACTGCCATTTGCAGGCCGGTCTCACCTGACTATCACCACCACCCTTCAGAGCTTCGTCCACGCCCCATTCTTCTTCGACGACTTCACGCAGGCCTCGATGAAGGCCATGCCCTCGACGCCGTCCTGCACGGTCGGGAAGACGACATCCTTGGCCGGCTTCCCGCCCTTCCGGCGCGCTGCACGAATAGCCCGCGCGGCTTCCTGATAGATGTTGGCGAAACCTTCGAGATAGCCTTCCGGATGCCCTGGCGGAACGCGGCTGACGCGCCCGGCGACGGGGAGCGCGCCGGCGCCATTACGGGTGATCAACTGCTTCGGCTGGCCGAACGGCGTGTACCAGAGATAGTTCGGGTCGGCCTGCACCCATTCGAGGCCGCCCTTCGAGCCGTAGATGCGCAATTTCAACCCGTTCTCGTGGCCGGGCGCCACCTGGCTTGCCCAGATCATTCCCTTGGCCGGGTGCGACCCGCCGACCGGCTTGAAGCGCAGCAGCACATTGATGTTGTCGTCGAGCAGCCTCCCCGGCACGAAGGCATCGAGATCGGCCGACAACGAATCGAGCTCCAGCCCGGAGACGAAACGGGCAAGGTTGTAGGCATGCGTGCCGATATCGCCCAGTGCACCGCCGGCACCCGCCTGCTTCGGGTCAGAGCGCCACGCAGCCTGCTTCTGGCCGGTGGCGGCCAGGTCTTCGGTCAGCCAGTCCTGCGGATATTCCGACTGCACGATGCGGATATCGCCGAGCTGTCCCTTGGCGACCATCTCGCGTGCCTGCCGCACCATCGGATAGGCGGTGTAGTTATGCGTCAGCACGAACACCTTGCCGGTCCTTTCGACCAGCGCCGCCAGCCTCTTTGCCTCGGCTAGCGTCGTCGCCAGTGGCTTGTCGCAGATGACGTGGATGCCGGCCTCGAGAAAAGCTTTGGCGGCCGGCACGTGCACATTGTTCGGCGTGACGATGGCCACCACTTCGATGCCATCCGGCCGCTTGGCCTCCGCCTTGGCCATCTCGGCATAGGAGCCGTAGCTGCGTGCCGGATCGAGCCCAAGCTCGGCCGCCGAGGCCTTGGCGCGCTCCGGATTCGACGAGAGGGCGCCGGCAACCAGCACGAACTCGTTATCCATGCGTGCCGCGATGCGGTGCACCGCGCCGATAAAGGCGCCTTGTCCGCCGCCAACCATGCCGTAGCGGATCGGACCGCCTCCCGTTTCCGTCTTCGATGCGCCAACCACGATTTTCTCCCTCGTCATTGAAATACCCCTCCCCTTGAGAGGAAGGTGGCCCGCAGGGCCGGGTGGGGTCGGTTCATGCCGAGTCCTACGCCCAGCGACCCCACCCCGATCCGCTGCGCGGATCGACCCTCCCCTCGAGGGGAGGGAATATCTGTGCTAGATCCCCATCATGCCGCGCAGCACCTTTTTATCGGTCGTGCCGCCGGCGAAGTCGTCGAATGCTTTTTCCGTCACCCTGATGATGTGGTGCTGGATGAAGGGAGCGCCTTCGGCCGCACCATCCTCCGGGTGCTTGAGGCAGCATTCCCATTCCAGCACCGCCCATGAATCGTAATTGTATTGGGTGAGCTTGGAGAAGATGCCGCCGAAATCCACCTGCCCGTCGCCGAGCGAGCGGAAACGCCCGGCACGGTTGGTCCAGCTCTGGTAACCGGAATAGACGCCTTGCCGCCCGGTCGGATTGAATTCGGCATCCTTGACGTGGAACGCCTTGATCCGCTCGTGGTAGATGTCGATAAAGTCGAGATAATCGAGCTGCTGCAGCAGGAAGTGCGACGGGTCATAGTTGATGTTGCAGCGCTTGTGGCCGCCGACCGAATCGAGGAACATCTCGAATGTCGCGCCGTCGAACACGTCCTCGCCTGGATGAATTTCGTAGCCGACATCGACGCCGTTTTCGTCATAAACGTCGAGGATCGGCGTCCAGCGTTTGCCGAGTTCGGCAAATGCCTCCTCGATCAATCCCGCCGGCCGCTGCGGCCAGGGGTAGAGGTATGGGAAGGCCAACGCTCCGCAAAACGACACCGACGCCTTAAGCCCGAGATTCTTCGACGCCTTGGCGGCGAACTTCATCTGTTCGACCGCCCATTGTTGCCTGGCTTTTGGATTGTTGTGCACCGCAGCCGGCGCGAAGCCGTCGAACTGCGCGTCATAGGCGGGATGCACCGCCACCAATTGCCCCTGCAGATGCGTCGACAGTTCGGTGATCTCGACGCCGGCATCGGCGCAGATGCCCTTCACCTCGTCGCAATAGGCCTTGGAGGAGGCTGCCTTCTCGAGATCGAACAATCGGGCGTCCCATGTCGGGATCTGCACGCCCTTGTAGCCCAGACCAGCCGCCCATTTGGTGATCGAGGCCAGCGAATTGAACGGCGCGGCGTCGCCCGCAAACTGCGCCAGGAACAGACCAGGCCCCTTCATCGTCGTCGGCATCGGCATCTCCCTATGTTTCACGACCAAGCATAGCGCCGATTGAAAACAGGGCCAGCGTCTTTGGTCTCTTTGCACAGCGCGCTCAGCGCGACTATTCTGGTATTACCAAATGCCGAAATCTGGTCAAGCTATTTGACGCGCTGCCGCAGTCCTGCAACCATGCCGAGTTAAGCCACATGTTTAAGTATAATCAATAGCATAGACAGGAGCCAACGCTTGATGGCAGCACTTCTTGCCGTCCAGATGAAATTACTGTAGACCTCCCATCAAGCCCAATTGGTCGAACCAGTTTGCAAAAAAATGCTGGGGCGCCTTGGGGAGGAATCATGCGGCGGCTTCGGCAGAGTGCGCCGCAGGCAAACTGGTACAGGCGATTCTGGGAAGGATAGACCATGCATCTTTCGACGCACAATTGGATGCGGGCGGAGCCGCTGGAAACGACGCTCAAGCGCATCAAGAAATTCGGCTATGAGTCGATCGAGATTTCGGGCGAACCCGAACAGTACAAGCCCAAGGAGACGCGCGCACTGTTGAACGAGTACGGCATTCGCTGCTGGGGAGCGGTGACGCTGATGCTGGGCGAGCGCAATCTCGCCGCCAAGGACCAGGGCCAACGCGAGCGCTCGGTGCAGTACGTCAAGGACGTGCTGACCATGGTCAGCGAGCTCGACGGCGAGATTATCACGCTGGTTCCCGCCACTGTCGGCAAGGTCGTGCCGGACGGCACCGAGGAAGAGGAATGGAAATGGGTGGTCGACGCCACCCGGGAATGCTTCACCCACGCCAAGAAAGTCGGCGTCAAGATCGCGGTTGAGCCGCTCAACCGCTTCGAGACTTATCTGTTCAACCGCGGCGCCCAGGCACTGGCCCTGGCCGATGCGGTCAGCCCCGAATGCGGCGTCTGCCTCGACGCCTACCACATCCACATGGAAGAATTTAACGTCTACGACGCGATCCGGCAGGTCGGCAAGCGCCTCTACGACTTCCATGTCGCCGACAACAACCGCTTCGCCGCCGGCCTCGGGCAGATCGACTGGCCGAAAATCGTCGGCACGCTGAAGGAGATCGGCTATGACGGCGCGCTGACCAATGAATTCGTCGCCCCCGTCGACCGCACGCCGGCTGCTCCCTATCCCGACATGGTCGAACGCAACCCCGTCGACATCTCGCCGGAGCAGCTGAAGTTCATTCAGGACCACGGCTCCAGCGTGCTCACGGAGAAATTCTACACCGACCAGATGCGCATCAACGCGGAAACGCTGCTGCCGCTGATCAAGTAGCCGAGCCGTTTGGAAAGAGCCCTTCCGCCTCACCGCGGCGGGGCCGAGGATGAACATGCGCATCAAAACGGTCCAAGCCTGGTGGGTCCGCATACCGATCGAAGTCGCGAAGCAGCACCGCAGCGACTTCGGTCAGGTAGCGACGTTCGACGCCGCTATCCTGCGCATCGAAACCGACGACGGGCTGGTCGGCTGGGGCGAAGGCAAGAATGCCGCCGGCAGCGCCGGCAGTTACAGTGCTCTCGTTCATTTGCTGAACTACGAGGTCGGCCCGCAGCTGGTCGGCCGCGACCCGGCCGACATCGGCGTCATCTGGGAGATGCTCTATAATGGCACGCGCCACGACAGTGCCGCTCGCGCCGGCCATGCCATGCCGCAACTGGCACGACGGGGCATGAGCATCGCTGCCATCAGCGCCGTCGACATCGCATTGTGGGACATTCTCGGCAAATCGCTCGGCGTTCCGGTCTGGCGGCTGCTCGGCGGCCGCAAGCTGGACCGCATGCCGGCCTATGCTTCCGGCGGCTGGGCCACCGCGGAAGCCATCGGCGACCAGCTGCAGTCCTACATCGCCAAGGGCGGCTTCAAGGCGCTGAAGATGCGCGTCGGCGCGATGGACGGCGCCCCACATATCTCGGCCGCTCGCGTCCGCGCCGCAAGACAGGCGCTCGGTCCCGATATCGACCTGATGGTAGACGCGCACGGCACTTACACGGTGGCCGAAGCCAAGCGCTTCATCCATCTCGCCGGCGACCTCGATCTCGCCTGGTTCGAGGAGCCGGTGATCGCCGACGACAAGCCCGGCATGGCCGAGGTGCGCGCCTGCGGTTCGATCCCGATCGCCACCGGCGAAAGCGAGGCGACACGCTATGCCTTCCGCGACCTCGCCGTGCTCAAATCCGCCGATATCTTCCAGCCGGATCCGGCCTTTTGCGGTGGCATCAGCGAGGCGATGAAGATCGGCACCATCGCCAGCGCCTTCAATCTGCGCTTTGCGCCGCATCTTTGGGCCGGCGCGCCCTGCTTCTTTGCCGGGCTGCATGTCTGCGCCGCTTCGCCGGCGAGCTTCACCGTCGAATA
Organism: Mesorhizobium sp. M0136; assembly: GCF_040322515.1. Classification (NCBI taxonomy): domain Bacteria; kingdom Pseudomonadati; phylum Pseudomonadota; class Alphaproteobacteria; order Hyphomicrobiales; family Phyllobacteriaceae; genus Mesorhizobium; species Mesorhizobium sp. M0136. The sequence goes on along the minus strand of NZ_JAMYTP010000019.1, from coordinate 6,468 downwards.
TTCGCTCGGCGCCAACCCGATGATCCACGATCTGATCGAAGAGACTGTCGAAGCAAAGGACGGTATGGTAGCGATCCCTGATAGACCCGGGCTGGGATTCACCATTTCGGAGCGGTTCCTGGAGGCGCACGCGCAGCACGGCTGACATGAAAGAAAAGAACCTTCTCGCGGAACTCGCCGCCTATCTGTTCTCCCATTCCGACAAGGAGACGGGCCGCACGCCGTCGGAGCGCGAACTGGCAGAGCATTTCAGCGTCAGCCGCGGACAGATCCGCGAGGCGCTGGCCATTCTCGAGGCGATGCGCATCGTCGAGCGACGGGCGAAATCCGGCATCTACATCGATACGAAGCAGGCGAGCGTCGAGGCGATGGCGCTGTTCGCCCGCGCGGGCCTGCCGCTCGATCCCGTCCAGATCTACGAGACGGTCGAGTTGCGCAAGATCCACGAGATCAAGGCCGCCGAACTGGCCTGTTCACGCGCCACCGAGGAGAATTTCGAGCGGCTGCGCGAGATCCTGAAGGCCTCCGAGGATCGCATCGCCGCCGGTAAAGGCCTTGCCCGGGAAGACCGCGAGTTCCACCTCGAGATCGTGCGGGCGACCAAGAACAGCGTCTTCCACAATATCTGCAGCGTCTACTACATGATGGGTGAGCTGCGCCTGCCGATCTATTTCAACGATCCCGAACGCAGCGTGCGCTCCCATGCCGAGCATATCCAGATCTACGAGGCGCTGCTGCGCCGCGACGGCAATCTCGCCCAGGCGCTGATGAGCGCCCATCTGCAAGGCGCCGAAAGCTACTGGAAGGGGCTGATCGAGGGGCGTGGGGCGGAACCGCAAAGCCCAGCGCTCGAAAAGGCCTGAAATGCCCAAGATCCTGTCGACACACAGACTGCACCCCCGTGCCTCTTCCATGTTGACAGGGGCCGGCGAACTCGTCGTTGCTTCCGCCCTCGATGCGCATACGCTTGCCGCCGAGGCAAGGGACGCCGATGTCATCATCGTTCGCGCTCCCTTGCCTGCGTCGCTTTTCGAAGGAGCGAGGAGGCTCAGGGCCGCGATCCGCCACGGCGCCGGGCTGGACATGGTACCTATGGAAGCGGCCAATGCGGCCGGCGTGCTGGTGGCGAACGTACCGGGGGTGAACGCGCGATCCGTCGCCGAATACGTGATGTTCGCGGCGCTGGCGCTGCTTAGGCGCTTTCGTGTGTTGGACCGCGACCTGCGTGCGAAGGGCTGGCTGGCCGGCCGCGAACACACGGTGGTGGCCAGCGAGCTAGCGGGCAAGACGATCGGCATTGTCGGCCTCGGCGCGATCGGCCAGGCGGTTGGCCACATCGCGGCACATGGGTTCGATCTGAATGTGGTGGCGACGACGCGCAGCATGCGGCCGGCGCCGGACAGGGTCGGCTTCCTGTCGATCGATGCGCTGATCGAACAGAGCGACATCATCGTTCTGTGCTGCCCGCTGACGCCCGAAACACGGGGGCTGATCAGCCGCGAGCGCATTGACCGGATGAAGCCGGATGCGCTGCTGATCAATGTTTCGCGCGGGCCGGTGATCGACGACGACGCGCTGATCGAGGCCTTGCAGAAGGGCCGCATCGGCGGCGCCGCACTCGATGTTTTTGCAACACAACCGCTGCCGCCCAACCATCCCTATTTCGGCTTCGACAACGTCATCGTCACCCCGCACATGGCTGGGATCACCGAGCAGTCGATGATGCGCATGGGCGTCGGCGCGGCTGGCGAAGCCCTGCTGGTGCTGGCCAACAGATTACCGGTCAATCTGCGCAACCCGGAAGTGGTCGAGCACTACCGGCGGCGGTTCCCTGTCGATCTCTGAGCGCCTCAATTTTCCCGAACTCGCCGGCGATGGTGCCGGCATGGTAACGTCACAAAATTCCTGCTGACCGCTGGCTTCTGCGTGGCGACGGCGCAAGTCTTCGCCAACGGACAGGGCAGCTACGTGTTCTGCGACAACGGCTTGCGCTGCGTGGCGGCACCCTGTCCATCGAACAGCGCACTCGATCTCGCTGGTAAGCTCATCAAAGGCGTTTCAATCGACATCGATCGCCTGCCGCAGCAAGACAAAGCCCTCGATCTTTCGGACAAGCTCTATGCCGGCGAGGTCGTTGTTGTCGGATCGATCGAGAACCGCACCCGGACCTTCAACGGCAAGCGGTACACCCTGCCTTGACTGGTTGCCACCAGCATCGAACGCGCCGCCAAGGACAGCGAACGCGGCCACTGCTCGTCGCGCTGACACGCGCTGTCGGATCAATTTGCAAGCAGCGCCTCCACGCCGGCTGCGATGCGCAGCAGGTGGTGGTCATGACCATTGCGCGCCACCAGCATCAGCCCGGCCGGGCGGGCCTTTCCCGGCATGGGCAGCGAGATTGCTGACAGATCGAACTGGTTGGCGACCTGCGTGTTGCGCAGCAGAAGACCCTCGATCCTGTTGCAGAGGGCCTCGTCGCCGGTCATCGAGACGACCGTCGGCGCCGTTACCGGCGTGGTCGGCAGCGCCAGCACGTCTACCCCTGCCAGCCGCTCATCCATTGCGGCGGCCAGCGCCGCGCGGCGGCGCATTGCCCTGATATAGATCGTAGCCGGAATGGCGGCGGCGCGCGACAATGGTCCGCTTACCCGCGGGTCGACCGGCGTCGCCGCTCCCGTCGCCAGCCAGTCGGCATGGATCTCCGCCCCTTCCATCGCCGCGATCGAGGCGCGCTTGGTTGCCGCGCGCAGCTCGGCAAGCAGGTCGTCGATCGACAGTTCCGCAAGCCGTGCGCCGCTAAGCTCCATCTTGCGAAGACACCAGTCGAACGTCGTCGCGACCTCTTCCTGCGTATCATCGAACAGCACGCCGCGCGCAATGCCGATGCGCAGGCCGTCCAGTGGAAGCGGCAACAGTGCCGCCAGGTCTTCGCCCGACATCACTGCATCGGCCGCCGCACATTCGGCGACGGTGCGGGCCAGCGGACCGATCGAGTCCAGTGTGGCCGACAGCGGAAACGCACCCGCGAGCGGCACGCGCCGTGCGGTCGGCTTGAAACCGACGACGCCATTCAGCGATGCCGGAATGCGCACCGAACCACCCGTATCGGAACCGATGGAGATTTGGCTGGTGCCTTCGCCGACCGAAACGGCGGCGCCTGAGGACGAGCCGCCCGGAATACGGGTGGCATCGCTTGCATTGCCGGGGGTGCCGTAATGTGGATTGACGCCGATCGCGGTGAAGGCGAACTCGGTCATGTTGGTCTTGCCGAGGATGACTGCACCGGCCTGACGCAGCCGTCGCACGACAATGGCATCCCGCAGCGCCGGCGCTGCGGTGGCGAGCAGCAGAGAGCCCGCCGTGGTCGGCTCGCCAGCGACATCGAACAGATCCTTGATCGAGACGATCGCCCCATCGAGCGGCCCGAGCGTGACGCCGGCTTTTCGCCGCGCATCGGCGGCGTCGGCCGCCGCCCGTGCGGCTTCCGGGTAGAGCTTTACGAAAACGCTTTCATCGTCGACGCGAACGGCGAGACGCGAAAGAATTGCTTCGAGGCTATCACGGGCTGATTGCATTTTCGGTGTCGGACTCCGCACGCTTGGAACGTCCTAAGATAGCAGCCCCAACTGCCGCAGGAGACATAGCCCGGCACGGTCGGATTTGCACCTGTCGAACCGAAGGAGGAAGGCCCGATGCTCTACCAAGGCAGTTGCCACTGCGGCAAGGTCGCGTTCGAGGTCGAAGGCGAGCTGACCGGAGCCGTACGGTGCAATTGCTCGATCTGCTCGCGCAAGGGTGCACTGCTATGGGCAGTGCCGCATGGAAGCATGCGGGTGCTTGCCTGGGGCGATGATCTCGGCCGCTACAGCTTCGGCAACCATGTCATCGCGCACCGCTTCTGCCGCAGCTGCGGCATTCACCCCTTCGCCGAGGATGTCGGCGAAGGGAGCGGGCGAAGTGCCTATATCAATATTCATTGTATTGAGGCGTTGAACGTCGACGCCGTGCCGGTCTTCGACTTCGACGGCCGTTCCGTTTAGGCCTTGGGATCGTCGATCGGCTTGGGGCCAAGGAAGAACGCCGCCAGTGCCGCAAGCAACGTCGCAGCCGCGCAATAGGCGAAGGCGCTGGCAACGCCGGTATTGTCGACCAGCAGGCCGCCGAACACGGCGCCCAACGCGATGGCGACCTGGAACGTCATGACCATCAGCCCGCCGGCGCTTTCCGCCTGATCGGGGGCGGCTCGCACGAGCCAGGTCTGCAGCCCGACCGGCACCGCGCCGAAGGCAAAGCCCCAGCTGGCCACTGCTATTGCAGCCACGACGGGTGAGCCTCCGACCACCAGCAGCAGGAGCGCTGAAGACGCGATCAGCAGAGGCGCCAGAGTGACGGCTGCCTTGAGGCTGCGCTCGGCAATGAAGCCGCCGGCAAAATTGCCGAAGAAACCACCAATGCCGTAGGCGAGCAGCACAAGCGAGATCGTCTCGATGTCCAGTGCGGGCACCTTCTCGAGAAACGGGCGGACATAGGTGAAGCCGGCAAAGTGTCCCGAGGCGACCAGCAACACCACCAGCAGCGCTACTCTGATCATCGGCCGCTTCATCACCTCCAGCAGCGTGCGAAAACCTGCTGTACCTGCCGGCGGCAGTCGCGGGATGGTAGCCACCTGTACCAGAAGCGCCAGCGCGCCGACCACGGCGGCGATCATGAAGGCCGTCCGCCATCCCCAGATGTCGCCGACATAGGCGCCGACCGGAGCAGCGCAGACCGTCGCCACCGAAACGCCGGTGAGGATGATCGACATGGCGCGCGGCATCAGCCGCATTGGGACAAGCCGCATCGCCATGGCCGCCGACATCGACCAGAAGCCGCCGAGACTGATCCCGAGCATGATGCGGGCGATCAGAAGAACAGGAAGCGACGACGCAAACGCGGCCACCAGGTTTGATAGCACAAGCAGCACCGTCAGCGCCAACATGACCAGCCTGCGGTCCAGCCGCTTGGTGACAATAGCCATGGTCGGCGCCGCAATCGCGCCAATGACGGCCGTTGCCGTTACCGCCTGCCCGGCGGCGCCTTCGGTGATGCCGAGATCCTGCGCAAGCGGCGTCAGCAGGCTGGCCGGCAGAAATTCTGCGGTCACCAGGCCGAAGACTCCGAGCGCCAGGGAAACCACCGCCCCCCATGCGGGCTCGGATCGTTCGCCAGTTTCCGATGGATCGAGAACGGCGTCCATGACGCCTGTCGCGGGTTCGGTCATGAGGGATCTCCGGTCTGTTGCAGCGCAGCATTTGGCTGCAATGCAACATAAGGAGTGACTAGCTGGAGTTTCCATGCTAGAAACACCATTATGTTTGACCGTTCGTCCAAAATCCCCGTAACCGGCGATCCGCTGACGGACATATTGCGCGGATTGCGCCTCGAAGGCGTCGATTACGGCCGTTGCGAGATGAAGGAGCCTTGGGGCATCCATTTTCCGGCTCAGGCGGCGGCACGGTTTCATTTCATCGGCCGCAAAGGCTGCTGGTTGCTGCAGCCGTCCGGCGAATGGGTCGAGCTCAAGGCGGGCGACGCTGCCTTGTTGCCGCGCGGCTCAGCTCACACGCTGGCGAGCGAGCCGGGTATCGAGGCGGCGCCGATCCACGGCTATGAGGTCGAGGAAATCTGCAAGAATGTCTATTGCATGTCGAATGACGGCGTGCCCGGCTGCCGTCCGGGGACCTTGCTGTTTTTCGGCAGCATGTATTTTAATCTCGATGGCTTGCACCCCTTGCTCGGCATGATGCCGGATGTGATGCGCGCACATGAGTTGGAAGCCTATGAACCAGGTATCCCACATTTGCTGGAAGCGATGGCCCGCGAGGTGACGATGGAGCGCGTCGGCTCCGGCGGTATCCTGGCGCGGCTGGCCGATGTGCTTGCCGCGACCGTCATCCGCTCATGGGTCGAGCGCGGCTGCGGCGACTCTTCCGGATGGATCGCGGCGGTCAGGGATCGCGAGATCGGCCGGGTGCTGGCCGCGATCCACCTGGAACCGAACCGTGACTGGACGGTGGACGCTCTGGCGAAGATGATGGGTGCCTCGCGATCGGGTTTCGCCGATCGCTTCGCCACCATTGTCGGCGAAACACCGGCAAAGTACGTCACGCAGGTGCGGATGCACCAGGCGCGGCAATGGCTGGTCCGCGACCGGCTCAAGATTTCCGTCGTCGCGGCGCGCCTCGGCTACGAATCCGACGCCTCCTTCAGCCGCGCCTTCAAACGGGTCATCGGATCGCCGCCCAGCCATTTCCGGGCCGAGGAACAGGCGGAGATCCGCTAATGCATGTCGCGCAAAAGTGTGCAGCGGTTTTGCGATAACGACGTGCATCAAAACAAGAATCTAAAGTATCCGTTTTGATCAAGGGGTTTGAGGGGCCCATTTTCGCTGCGCCTTGAGGAGAGCGTTTGCGAGGATGATGAGCTTTC